>CANQDI010000001.1 GCA_947591575.1 uncultured Bacilli bacterium
TCTTTCATAAGCCATCAATGCTTCATTACAATCTTTAAAAACTCTACCTTCTCCAGGAAGTCCTGCTTTTTCCATTGTAATATAATAGTTTCCAAGAACCATGTCCTGACTTGGTGTTACAATTGGATCTCCTGATTTTGGATGAAGAATGTTATTAGAACCTAACATCAACATTCTAGCTTCTGCTTGTGCTTCTTCAGAAAGAGGGACATGTACGGCCATCTGGTCTCCATCAAAGTCTGCATTAAAAGCTGGACATACAAGTGGATGCAACCGAATGGCTTTTCCTCCTACCAAAATAGGTTCAAATGCTTGAATTCCTAATCTATGAAGTGTTGGGGCACGGTTTAATAGTACAGGATGCTCTTTTATGACATCTTCCACAACATCCCAAACAACAGGATCTTGATTTTCAATTAAACGTTTTGCTGCTTTAATATTATGAGCAATATCACGTTGTACAAGTCCATGAATAACATGTGGTTTAAATAATTCTAAGGCCATTTCTTTTGGAATACCACATTGATACATCTTTAAAGATGGACCTACTACAATTACAGAACGACCAGAATAGTCAACACGTTTACCAAGAAGATTTTGACGAAAACGTCCTTGTTTTCCTTTTAACATACTAGAAATTGATTTAAGAGGACGATTTCCGGCACCTGTGACACTTCTACCACGTCTACCATTGTCAAATAACGCGTCAACTGCTTCTTGTAACATACGCTTTTCATTTTGGATAATAATTCCAGGGGCTCCTAGATCAATCAGTTTTTTCAAACGATTATTACGATTAATTACACGTCTATATAAATCATTTAAATCACTGGTTGCAAAGCGACCACCATCTAATTGAATCATTGGACGAAGATCTGGTGGAATAACAGGAATACAATCCATAATCATCCACTCAGGTTTATTACCTGATTTATAAAATGCATCTAAAACGTCTAAACGTTTAATTAAACGTGTTCTTTTTTGACCTACTGCATTTTCCAATTCTTTGTTAATCGTTGTAATTTCTTTTTCTAAGTCAACATTCTTTAAAAGTTCTTTAATGGCTTCTGCACCCATGCCTACTTTGAATCCATTTCCATATTTTTCATAATAAGCACGGTATTCTTTTTCAGATAATGTTTGTTTATTTTCTAAAGGTGCATTTCCTTTATCAATAACAACATAACTTACAAAATATAAAACTTCTTCCAAATCTCTTGGACTCATATCAAGAACAAGTCCCATACGACTAGGTACTCCTTTAAAGAACCAAATATGTGAAACAGGGCTTGCAAGCTCAATGTGCCCCATTCTCTCACGTCGTACTTTTGATTTTGTAACTTCAACACCACATCGATCACAGACAATGTTTTTATAACGAACACGTTTATATTTTCCACAGGCACATTCAAAATCTTTCGTTGGCCCAAAAATTTTTTCACAATAGAGTCCGTCTCGTTCAGGGCGAAGTGTACGATAGTTAATTGTTTCTGGTTTTTTGACTTCGCCATAAGACCATTCACGGATTTTTTCAGGGGAAGCAATTCCAATTTTAATTGCTTCGAATTTGTTTACATCCATCATTATTCTTCATCCCCCTCTAACATATTTTCATCAAAATCGAGTGGAAAATCTTCTTCCTCTTCAAACTCTTCTTCATCTTCCTCATATTCTTCTTTAGTTAAATCACTCCCAAAGGAAGCACTTTCTATTTCAGATTGATCTTCTCTTGGAATCGTAACAGGTGTTACTTCTACTTCATTAATATCCGTTTTAGCATCCTCTTCATCTTCTTCCATCTGTTTTAATTCAACGGTTTCGCCTTTATCATTAATCACAGAAATATCAAGTCCTAAAGCTTGGAACTCTTTCATTAATACTCGGAAGGATTCTGGTACACCAGCCTGATTAATTTCTTGTCCTTTTACAATTGCTTCATAGACTTTTACTCGACCAATTACATCATCTGATTTCACTGTTAAGATTTCTTGTAGAGTATGGGCGGCACCATATGCATAAAGTGCCCAAACTTCCATTTCTCCAAATCGCTGTCCTCCAAATTGTGCTTTACCACCAAGAGGTTGTTGAGTAACTAATGAGTAAGGTCCTGTACTTCTTGCATGTAACTTATCATCAACCATGTGATGTAATTTAATCATGTACATAACACCCACAGCAATACGATTATCAAATGGTTCACCTGTACGGCCATTATAAAGAACCGTTTTTCCATCTGGATCCATTCCAGCTTCTTTCATCATTTCTTCAATATCACTAATATGAGCTCCATCAAAGACAGGTGTCGCTACATGAACACCTAATTTCTTAGCTGCCATACCCATGTGAATTTCTAGAATTTGTCCAAGGTTCATACGAGATGGTACACCTTGTGGATTTAACATAATATCAACTGGCGTTCCATCTGGTAAATATGGCATGTCTTCTTGTGGAAGAATTAAGGAAATAACACCTTTGTTTCCATGTCGTCCAGACATTTTATCTCCGACTTGAATTTTTCGTTTTTGAATGATATACACACGAATAACTTTTGAAACACCTGCTGGAAGTTCATCATTATCTTTTCTTGAATAAATCTTAATATCATGTACAATACCATCACCACCATGTGGTACACGTAAAGAAGTATCACGTACCTCACGTGTTTTTTCACCAAAGATAGCATGTAATAGTTTTTCCTCAGAAGTAAGTTCTGCCATTCCTTTTGGAGTTACTTTTCCAACAAGAATATCGCCTTCCTTCACTTCAGTTCCGATAGTTACAATACCATTTTCATCAAGATTTCGACGAGCTTCTTCACTAACATTTGGAATATCTCTTGTAATTTCTTCAGGACCTAATTTTGTCTCACGACATTGCATTTCATAATCTTCCAAATGAAGAGAAGTATATTTATCATCTTTTACTAGGTTCTCATTTAAAATGACAGCATCTTCATAGTTATAACCATCAAAAGTCATGAAAGCAACTACGACATTTTTACCAAGTGCAAGTTCTCCTTGATCAGTACTATTTCCATCTGCTAAAATCGTTTCATTTGCAACGACTTTTTCTCCTACTTTGACAATAGGTCTTTGATGATTACAAATACCTGAATTGGCAAGCTCAAAGTTAGCAAGATAATAAGTATCTTTTCCTGTTTTGTTTTTTACAATAATTTTTTTGGCATCTACATATTCTACAATTCCATCTGCTTTTGCAATGATTTCAACTCCAGAGTCCTTTGCTGCAATTAGCTCAACGCCAGTTCCAACATATGGTGCTTCTGTTTTTAATAAAGGCATTGCTTGACGTTGCATATTGGCACCCATAAGAGCACGCGTTGCATCGTCATGTTCTAGAAATGGAATACAACTTGTTGTAATAGATACAACTTGTTGTGGACTAACATCTATATAATCAACTTGTTCTGGTTTTGCCAAAATATTTTCTCCACGAAATCTAGCATTAACAAGTTCTTGGACAATTTTATTATCATCATCTGTATCTACAGTAGATTGAGAAATAATAAAATCTTGTTCTTCATCAGCAGTTAAGTATTCAACATCATCTGTAATTTTGGAATGAATAACTTTACGATATGGAGTCATAATAAAGCCATATTCATCAATTTTAGCATAGCTAGCAAGAGATGTAATAAGTCCAATGTTAGGTCCTTCTGGAGACTCAATTGGACAAATACGACCATAGTGAGACGTATTAACATCACGAACTTCAACACCAGCACGATCTCTTGAAAGACCTCCAGGTCCTAGGGCAGATAAACGACGCTTATTTGTAAGTTCTGCGATAGGGTTTGTTTGGTCCATAAATTGAGATAATTGACTACTTCCAAAAAATTCTTTCATTGCAGCAGTAACAGGACGAATATTAATCAATGTTTTAGGTGTAACTTCTTCCATTTCTTGCGTCGTCATCCTTTCACGAATGACACGTTCCATACGAGATACACCAATACGGAATTGATTTTGTAATAATTCTCCAACTTGACGAATACGTCTATTTCCTAAATGATCAATTTCATCAAAATTTCCAACACCATGAAGTAAATTAAGATAATAAGAAACAGATGCATACACATCACTAATGGTCAAACGTTTTACATCAATTGTTTGATCATTTCCAATAACAGCAAGTTTCTTCTTTTTATCTCTTGGATCAACAATCATCACTTGTTGAACACGATTATAAGTATCAAGTTCTTCATTAATTGGAAGTTCCTTCATACCATATCCATTTTTAAATACTGGACGTAATTTTTCTAGGATTTCCTTTGTAATAAGAGTCCCTTTTTCAGCAATAACTTCTCCATCTACTTTTATTTCTTCTGCTAAAGTTTGATTAAGCAGACGATCACATATATTTAATTTACGATTAAATTTATAACGTCCTACACGTGCTAAATCATAACGAAATTCATCAAAAAAACGCGTAATAATTTGGTTTTTAGAAGAATCTAGTGTTGCAGGTTCACCTGGACGTAATTTCTCATAGATTTCAATTAAAGCTTCATCTGTATTTTTCGTACTATCTTTGGCAATAGTATTTTCTAGGTAATCATCATTGCCAAATACTTTTTTAATATCTTCATCTGTAGATAGTCCAAAGGCACGTAATAAAGTAGTTAAAGCTACTTTTCTTGTTCTATCAATTCGAACATACATAACATCTCTAGCATCTGTTTCATATTCTAGCCAAGTACCACGTGTTGGAATAATTTGAGATGTAATGAGCTCACGGCCATTTTTATCAATTTCACGATTAAAATACACACTTGGTGAACGCACCAATTGTGAAACAATAACACGCTCTGCACCATTAATGACAAACGTTCCACTATCTGTCATAATAGGCATATCACCCATAAAAATTTCTTGTTCCTTTACTTCTCCTGTTTCACGGTTAAAAAGGCGTACCTCTACTTTTAAAGGTGCTGAAAAGGTTGTTTCTCTATCCTTACTTTCTTTAATAGAATATCTTGGTTCATCAAAATGGTAATCACCAAATTCTAATGAGAGAGTACCAGAAAAATTTTCAACAGGAAATAAGTCATCAAATACTTCTTTAATACCTGTTGTAATAAACCAATCATAAGATTTTTTCTGAATTTCTAATAAGTCCTTTAGTTCATACGTATTCTTAATTTTTGAAAAGTTTCTTCTTTGTCGATGCGCTCCACAATCTACAATTTTATATGCCACAAAATTCACCCCAATACCTAAATTTTTGCTTCTTTTATATTTCTATAAATAATACGTTGCCAATTTATATTATTAGCACAAAATGCACAACAAGTCAATTAAATTTTACATTTCACAATAAAAAAACCTTTTTTCTTGATTATAATATGAATATGGTACACCTTTTCTATGTCGGAAAGAATCGATTTAGCTCCTTGTTCCTTTCGAATGACAAAGTATAGTGTTCCATTTTTTTCTAAATGTTCTTTAGCATTCATTAAAATATTATAAACGACGGTCTTACCTGCTCGAATAGGAGGATTCGTCAAAATAAGAGCATATTTTTGTTGAACATTTTGATAACAATTACTTTCAAATATCTCTAAGCCGTTACATCCATTTTCTTTTGCATTTTTCTTTGCTAAATGAAGGGCCCTTAAATTGACATCAATAAGATCTCCTGTGATCCCATAAAGACGATTTAATAAAATTCCAAGGACACCAACACCACAACCGACATCTAAAAAAGGAGCCTTTATATCTTCTTTTTCTAGATTTTCAATTAATAACCGGCTTCCAAAATCCAATCCTTTTTTGGCAAAGACACCATAATCTGTAAAAAATATAAAATTTTGTCCTAACACTTGTACTTCGTTTTTTTGTAATTTGCTTTTTAATTCTGAATCATTTTCAAAATATTGACTCATTTCATCACTCCGTAAAAGAAAAAAAGATAACTGCATCTAAAATGATAGAGTTATCTCCTTTCGTATTTGTATAATACAACAAAATATAGAAATCGTCAACTAAAACAAAAAGATATCCACAATTTTTGTGAATATCTTTTGATTTTATTTTCTTACTTAATTTCAACAGTAGCTCCAGCTTCTTCAAGTTGAGCTTTGATTTGATTAGCTTCTTCCATAGAGATGTTTTCTTTAATTGGTGTTCCTGCATTATCTACTAAATCCTTAGATTCTTTTAATCCTAATCCAGTGATTTCACGAACTACCTTGATAACAGCAACCTTTGCAGCCCCAGCATCAGAAATAGATACAGTCACAGTTGCAGGTGTATCATCAACACTTGCTCCACCAGCTGCAGGAGCAGCGACTGCTACCGCACTTGGATCTACTCCAAATTCTTCTTTCATTGCATCAACTAATTCTTTAATTTCTAAAAGATTCATCTCTTTTAAAGCACTAATAAAATCATCTTTATTTAATTTAGCCATTTTTTATTCCTCCTTTATTTTTGCTAAATATTATTCTTTTTCATTTTTTTGTTCAGCATATAAATCTAAACAAATAGATAAATCTCGTACCAAACCAATCATTCCACCTGCTAACATAGTAAGTAGTCCATCTCTAGATGGGATTGTTGCATATTCTTTTAATTTTGCTTGATCAGCAATTTCTCCATCAACCATACCTAATTTCAAAATAAGAGCTGGATGATCTTGCGCAAATTTTGAAAGTACTTTGATAGGAGCAATTTGATCTTCGCTATAAGCAAAAGCACTTGGTCCAGTTAAAGCTTCATTCATATCCAAATTTAAATCATTAAATGCACGAGCCATCAAAGTGTTTTTATAAACTTTATAATCTGCTCCAGCATCTTTTAAGGCATGTCTTAATTCTTTTGCTTCACTATCAGTAATACCACGATAATCAAACAAAACAATACTATTACTATCTTCTACATGTTTTTTAATTTCATCAATTACTTTTTGCTTGGCTTCTAGAATTTTTGCACTTGCCACAATAACACCTCCTTTTTCAGATATTGAGTATTGAGGTCCATAAAAAAGTTCTTGGTAATGCCACCAAGAACTTTTCTAACTATTATGTTAAAAGTTTTTCAAAGTCCTCGGTAGGATTTACTGACTTACCTACTGTCTATGGCACTCAAATCAATTGTTATTATAGATATTTTTTCTCTATTTGTCAAATGTATTTAGTTGAATTTTAATTCCAGGTCCCATCGTAGAAGAGATTGAAATATTTTTTACATAATCTCCTTTTACTGTAGAAGGTTTAATTTTTAAAATTTGAGATACAAATGCATTCAAATTATCTATTAAATCTTCTTCACTAAAACTTGCTTTTCCAATGATACCATGAATATTTCCAAAACTGTCTGTACGATATTCAATACGTCCTGCTTTTGCATCTTGTACTGCCTTTGCGACATCAGTTGTAACCGTTCCTGTTTTAGGGTTAGGCATTAAACCTTTTGGTCCAAGTACACGTCCTAAACGTCCTAGAAGTGGCATCATGTCAGGTGTTGCAATCATCGTATCAAAATCAAACCAGTTTTCTTTTTCAATCTTTTCTAATATATCAGTATCTCCAACGAAATCTGCTCCTGCTTCTTTTGCTGCTTTAGCATGATCTCCCTTGGCAACTACTAGTACTTTTACTTCTTTTCCTGTTCCTTTAGGAAGTACAATGGCTCCTCTTAATTGTTGATCTGCTTTCTTTGTATCTAGATTAAGACGCATTGCAACTTCAATAGAGGAATCAAAAGAAGTAATCGCTGTTTCTTTGACAAGTTTTACTGCTTCTTCTTTTCCATAAGCTTTGTTCTTTTCAATCTTCGAAAAAGCTTCTTGATATTTTTTACTTCTCTTTTTCATTTTATTTCCTCCTTATGTGGTATCCTCTTGTCTTTACTTGATGTATTTCGCGGACGAATTCCTCCCACATAGGTTTCCCTATATGTGTTATTCAGTTTCTTCTTTTGTTTCTTCTTGTTGTTCTTGTGCTGCTTGTTCTTCTTTAGCAGCTTCTCTTGCTTGACGAGCTTCTTCTGCTTGTGCTTCTGCTACTTCTTCTTGCAATTCTTTATCGTTCACTCCTTCAACAGCAATTCCCATGTTTCTTGCAGTACCTTCAACAATTTTCATTGCTTCTTCTACTGTGTAACAATTCAAATCTGGAAGTTTAATTTCTGCAATTTCACGAATTTGATCCTGTTTCAAAGTTGCCACAATTTCATGGGCACCTTTTACAGCTCCCTTATTAATCTTTGCATATTTCTTTAATAAGAAGCTTACAGGTGGAGTTTTAATGACGAAATCAAAACTTCTATCCTCATAAATAGAAATCTCAACTGGTAAAACATCGCCCATTTTATCACGAGTTGCATCATTGTACTTTGTACAGAACTCTTGTAAATTAATTCCTGCAGGTCCAAGTACTGTACCAACAGGTGGCGCTGGTGTTGCTTTTCCAGCTTCGATTTGTAGTTTAATTTTCTTTACAACTTCTTTTGCCACGAAAAACACATCCTTTCTTTAATTCTTCGCGAGTGGTTCAATCAGCTTTTGTCCGCAATATAAGCGCTTGCTTCCCACTAAATCTATATTTTAATCAATATAGCCATTCAATAATATCATAAAATTTTTTCTCTTGCAACTATTTTATGCTTTTTCAATTTGACTTAATTCTACTTCTACAGAAGTTTCTTGACCAAATAAATCTACCAATAAGATAATCTTTTGATTTGGTAAATCAATACTATCAACTGTACCAAACATTCCTTGAAATGGCCCTGCGATAATTTTTACTTTTGTACCTTCTTTTAAATCTTCATCTACATCAATACGGCTAATACCCATATTGCCAAGTACTTTATCTACTTCATAAGGTTGTAAAGGAGTTGGTTTAGCCCCTTTTCCACTTGATCCAATAAATCCTGTAACTCCTGGAGTATTTCTTACAACATACCAAGCTTCATCGGTCATAATCATTTCAACTAAAATATATCCAGGGAACATCTTCTTGATCTTCTTTTTTGTCACACCCTCTTTGACTTCAATTTCTTCTTGTTCTGGTACGACAACGCGAAAAATATAATCTTGCATTCCCATTGATTCAGCACGCATTTCAAGTTTTTCTTTTACTTTATTTTCATGTCCTGAATATGTATTGACAACATACCATTGTTTATCCATCTTATCCCTCCTATCCTATTAGTGAATGAATCACTGCAAAAATAAAATCAATAATATAAAAGAATACTGCAAAGAAAAGAATAAAAACAATCGTAGCAATAGAATATTTTATCATATCTTTTCTTGTAGGCCAATGGATCCTTTTGGTTTCTACTTTAACACCATGGGCAAAACCAACTGTTTTTTCCTTTAAATTTTTTTTCGTTTGTCGTTTCTTTTCTTCCTCTTTTTTCTTGGGTGTGGCACCTTTTTTTGGGACCGTTTTTGTCGATGTTTTCTCAGTTTTCTTTAATTCTTTGAAGTTTTCATTTTTTTCTACTTGAGCCATTTTTCATCTTCCTTTTTTCAAAATAAAAACACATCTCATTTGTGTTTTTATTAACATAACAAAATTTTTTTTCTTTGTCAAACAAAAAAGCACTAAATAGTACTTATTGTTGGAACTGATAAGGATTTTCTTTTGTTCCTAATCCTGTTATATCAATGTTGCTTTTTAAGTAGAAGGTTGGATAAACTGCTTTTTCTTCTTCAACTGAACTATGATAGTTTAAAAGTCCCTCTTTAGATAAAGAAATAATGTGGTCTTTTTCTTGACTATAATATGAAAGAAACCAACTTTCATTTTCTTGCATCATAGACTTCATCCAACTATTTTGACAATTTTCATTTCGAGAAAAACAGTCTTCATTATATCCTAAAGCATAAGTATATTGATAATCACTTGGAGATAATAGAGAAACAGGGTAGAAATAAGCGACACTAGCTTGCTCGTCATTTCGCTCTTTTTGGTAAAGATCAGCAATAGACGAATTAGACATGTCTCCTATATACCATTCTACTTCTGCAACCATTTCTTGTACATTTTTAGGGAGTCTTTCATAATATTCATCTAATTTTTTTTGCACAATAGAGTCAGAAAATGTATTTTTAGATGATTGTTGATAGGAAGTAATCGCAATAGGATCTGCTTTTACCATTTTAATTCGTTTTTCGAGAATTCCATAAGAATCCTTTGTAGTAAAGATACCAACAATTCGATAAAGCTCGTCCGCAATTTGTGCATAATTATTAGGGTTTGTTCCTAGGTAGCGATAATCCGTTCTTTCTTCTTCAGACCAATCTTTTTGTTTAGCCGAATTCATTACCATAGAGTATAATTCTTTTTCTGTTTCTTCGCGATAAATACTTTCTTGATTGACCTTTGAAATCAAATGACTTACAGCAGGGCCATCCTCTACTTGAAACGGTTCGATTTCATTTTGATCCGTTGGAAAAAGAAGAGAATTATTGGCAAGACCAACATCACTTCCAAAAGTAACTGTTTCTTTTTTGTCGCCCTTATTATAAAGACGAATAATAAATTCTTTATCATCCCCTTGTTTAATGATAAAACCTTCTTTTTCTGGAATGGACGAAGATGTTAAATACCCTACTTTGACATTATCCATTGAAGATGTTTGATAATAGAGGTTAAATTTGGCATCTCTACTATTTACATTTTCTATTTTCAATTCAATCGTTCTTTCTTCCTTTGGATTTAATGTAAAACTTGTTTTAGAATTTGGAGAAAGTGAATTTGCCATAACAGTCATTGTTTTTTGATTTTTGTCTGTTAACTTAGAGTAAAGAGACCCAGCCACAATACGAATAGCTTCTTTATGTTCCTCTTGCACTGTAAATAAAGCATAACTATAATAGAAAACAATTATAAATAATGTTATCATTCCTAGCAGGATCATATAAGATTTTTGAATATTCATTTTAAAAATCTTTTTCATTTGGCTCACCTCTATTATGTAAATATAGCATATTTATATTATACGAAGATATGAGCATTTTTTCAATCGTATTTTTATAATTTTGTGTAAAAAAAAGAATAGATATTTCTATTCAATTCTCCAATCAATGGGTGGTTTTCCATGTTCTTTTAAAAAAGTATTTGTTTTAGAAAAAGGATGACTTCCAAAGAACCCATGATAGGCAGAAAAAGGAGATGGATGAGCTGATTCTAAAATATAATGTCTTGAGTGAGTAATCAAACTTTTTTTAGCCCGTGCATAACTTCCCCATAATAAGAAAACAATTGGTTCTTCTTTCTCATTTAAAATGCGTATTACTTCATCTGTAAATTGTTCCCAACCCTTGTCTTTATGGGAAGCAGCTTTATCTTTTTCCACTGTCAATACACTATTTAAAAGCATTACACCTTGCCTTGTCCATGCAATAAGACTATTATGCTTTGGAAAAGGAATTTGTAAGTCACCTTCTAATTCTTTAAAAATATTTTGTAATGAAGGAGGCTTTGCAACCGTATCACGTACAGAAAAAGAAAGTCCTTGTGCTTGTCCTTCTCCATGATATGGGTCCTGTCCTAAAATAACTACTTTCACATCCTCATATGGTGTATAACGAAAAGCATTAAAAATTTCATTTTTTGGAGGATAGATTATTTTAGTTTTATATTCTTCCGTTACAAAATTTAAAAGTTCTTGAAAATATGGTTTTTGGAATTCTTTTTCTAAATATTGATCCCAACTATTTCCAATCATATATGTCACTCCACTTCTTTTATTTATGATATGTTTCATGATTTCGAATTTTATAACTTCGATAAATCTGTTCTACTAGTAAAACTCGAAAAAGTTGGTGTGGAAAAGTCATTTTCGAAAAAGAAATCGCAACATTACTTCTTTCTTTTACTTTTGAGGAAAGTCCATCACTTCCTCCAATGACAAAAACAATAGAACCTAACATTTCCTTTTCTTCAAGATATTTAGAAAAGGAAGCAGAATCCATTGAAGTGCCATCAATTTCTAATGTAATCACAAAGTCTTTGTCTTTGATATGGCTTACTATTTTTTCTCCTTCTATTTCTTTATTCTTTGAAATATCATCATAGGCTGAATCTGCAACTTCTATACACTCAAGTTTTGTATATCGTCCAAGTCTTTTTTGATATTCAAAAAAAGCTTCTTTTAAATAGGTTTCTTTCAATTTTCCAACACAAATTATTTTCATGTTATACCTCTATTAATTCTGATTCTACATTTTGTCTTGCAATCGTAATTTTGGGAGAAAAGGACGTACTTTGGATAGCTGTCTCAACTGCTTGCAGCGCTAAAGACTCTAAATTATTTTGTTCACTTAAATGGGCTAAAAGAATGGCTTTGGTATTTTCACCGATTAATTCTTTTAAATAATTTGCTGTTAATCGATTTGATAAGTGTCCTTTGTCTCCTAATACTCTTTGCTTTAAATAGTATGGGTAAGGTCCATTCATTAACATGGATTCATCATGATTACTTTCAATAAAATAAATCGTCTTATTTGATAGCGCTTTGAAATATTTTCTTGGAAGATATCCAGTATCCGTTACATAAACGAGACTTGTATCTCCATCTTCTATCAAAAATCCACAAGAAAAGGGAGCATCATGACTTGTCAAAAAAGGTGTAATTTGGAGATTTCCTATGATCATTTGCTTTGGATAAAATTCAATTTGATCTTTAGAAAGAATATTTTTTACTTCCTGATAAAATCCTTCTTGTATATAAATTTTAGCTGATGTATGCTTTGCAAGTACTTCCAGTCCTGCAATATGATCTTTATGAGTATGGGTAATTAAAATTGCATCAATATCGTCTAACGATAAGGAACTATTTTTAAGCGATGAAACAATACGGTGGTAACTGATTCCAGCATCAATCAATAATTTGGTATTTTTTCCTTCAATATAGGAACAATTTCCTTTTGAGCCAGAAGAAAACGATTTTATTTTCATATTAATAAAGCGTTAAAGGATTTAACACAGTACCACCACGATATGGTGGACCACCTTTCCATAATCCAAAGTGGAGATGCACCCCTGTCACATACCCTGTTGATCCCATACCACCGATGACTTGTCCTAATGAAACGACTTGTCCGACTTGCACATAAAATGTATCTAAGTGACCATAGATTGTATAATATCCATTATTGTGATTGATTACAATATAGTTTCCATCTGGCCAACGATAAGTTGCTTCAACTACAACACCGTTATTCGCTGCATAAATTGGTGAGCCTCGACCGGTTCCAGCAATATCAATTGCATCATGATAACTTCCCCAACGATATCCTAAACCAGAGGTAATCGTATAAGGTGTTTTGGTTGGCCATGCCCAATATCCAGAATCAGCATAAGAATTGGCACGTCCTCCACGAACAACAATTTCATTAACGGCAGGTGTAATAACTTCCGTAGATGATTGATCCGTTGCAACGGAAGTAATTTCACCATTTACCTTTTTGACCTTTCTGGTCGTTCTTGCGAGCCCATCTTGTCCTGATTGAATCACATTTGTTGTTCCAATTAACAAATTATTATCATAACGAACTTCTCTGGTATATTTAATTGCTTGTAATTCAACAACGTGATCTACCTCAACTAAATCAAATTGTGGCTGTAAAATACCAAGTGTTACTTCTTGTCCTGGGAAAAGAAGACTATTTTCATCTTGAAATTGAGGATTTGCAACTAAAAATTCTTCGTTAGAGATTTTATTATTATAAGCAACATCACTAATGGTATCTCCTTCTTGAACGGTATATTTTTTTTGTTCTTCAAGAGTTCCAAACATCAAAAATTTTGATAAATCTTCAACATTTTGATAAATCGTTTCATCTGCTGAAATATTTTCTTTTCGAATAATAATTTTATTTTCAATAAAGACATCTTCGATTTGACTTCCAACATCTTTAATTTCCTCTTGTGTTCCATTGACATATTTTTCATATTGATCTTTATCAATAAAAGATGCAATCATATTGTCAACAGCTTGATCAAATATTTTTTGATCAAGAACATAAATGACTTTGTCTTCAGTTGTCACTTTTTCTCCTGCTTCATTTGTTTCTTCAATTCCTTTGATAGTGATACTATAACCACTGATTGTAAAAGGAGTAATATTTTTTATTTTGTCATAAATTTGTTGCGTTGTATTAATTCTCTCATCATAAGTAATTTCTTGTTCAATATCTAAATCCGTTGGAGCATAAACTTTATCAATATTATATTTTTCTTTAAGAGCTTGTTGTTCACTATCTATATAGTTTTCTAAATCCTGTTTTGATTCAATAAGACCTAATGATTTTCCTTCTAGATATACTCGATATACTTGAAGAGGTTCTGCTACTTTTGATTCATATCCTAAAAGAACACAGCCAAAAGAAAGGATACTTGCAAAAAGAGCTTGTATAATTATTTTAGAATTCATCTTACTCCTCCTTTTTATCTTTGGTTAAATTTAAGAATGTACTTGTATCTTTTTTAAAGAGCAATTCAATAGTGGCTGTAGAACCATTTCGGTTTTTTCCAATAATCAGTTCACTGATACTTGTATTATCATTTAGGCGAGCTTCTTTATTATAATAGTCATCACGATAAAGAAAAGCAACAATGTCAGCATCTTGTTCTATAGAACCTGATTCGCGTAAATCACTCATCATAGGACGTTTATCTTCACGACTTTCTACAGCACGAGATAACTGAGCTAGTGCAACTATTGGAATATTTAGTTCCATTGCTAATGTCTTTAAACTACGAGATATATCGGCTACTTCTTGTTGACGATTACTACCATAATTACGGCCACCTGAAATTAATTGTAAATAGTCTATCACTACTAGTCCAAGCCCTTTTTCACTTGCAGAAAGTCTTCTACATTTAGCACGAATTTCTCCGATGCTAATTCCTGGAGTATCATCAAAATATAAAGAAGCATCTTCTAATTGGCTTACAGCTTCATTAATTCTTTTCCAATCTTGATTTAATAAATTTCCAGTTCGTAGTTTGTATCCTTCAATTTGCCCAAGAGATGAAAGAATTCGATTGACAAGTTGTTCTGCACCCATCTCCATATTAAATACAGCAACTGTTTTATTCGTGTTCATAGCAACATTGGTTGCTAGATTTAAAGCAAAAGCAGTTTTTCCCATTGCAGGACGAGCAGCAATAATAATGAGCTCATTTTCATGAAGTCCTGCGGTAACCTTATCTAAGTCATACCATCCTGTTGGAAGTCCTGTAATTTCTCCTTTTGACGCAGCTAAACGCTCTAAATTACTTTGGGTTTTTACAAGAACTTCTTGAATAGAGCGAAATTCTGTTGTCTTTCTTCTTTTAGAAATAGATAAAATCTTTCGTTCTGCTTCATCAAGCATTTCATTAATATTTTCATCTTGATGATATCCAGATGTAGCAATATTCGTTGCTGTATCAATGAGCTTTCTTAATATAGCATTATCATCAACTTCTTTAATATAGTATAGTGCATTGGCACTTGTTGGAACAAAATTGACCACTTCTGTTAAATAAGGAACGCCTCCTGCTTCTGTCAGTAAATTTTTCTTTTGAAGTTCACTTGTTACCGTCGTTAAATCAACTGGAATTTTTTGTTCTACAAGACTTGCTAAAGCACTAAAAATTTTGGCATTTTTATCATCATAAAAAGAGTCTTCACTCAAATTTTCAACTGCCGTTGTAAGTGCTTCTTTGGAAAGAAAACAAGCGCCTAAAACACTTTCTTCTGCTTCTAAATTGTGTGGTAACTCCCGTAATGCCATCTTTACCTCCTACTATTTTATTAAATGTGCTTTTATTTTTGCTTTAATCTCTTGAAAAAGATGAATTTCTATCTCATGAAATCCTAAACTTGCAAGAGATGATAATGGTACTATTTGTGTTTTATCGATAGAATACCCTTTTTTTTCCAAAGCCTCTTTGATTTGCTTTATACTGATGCTTCCGAAAACTTTATCATCTTGTCCTGTTTTCACTTGAAAATCAAAAATTTCTTTTTCTAATTGCATTTTTACTTTTTCTGCTTCCTCTCGCTTTTTTTTGATTTCGAGTTCTTTTTTGTGATTTTCTTCTTTTAATGCCATTCTATTTTTATCATTTGCAGCAACAGCATAACCTTGTTTTATTAAAAAATTCTCTGCATAACCATCTTTTACTGCCTTAATTTCTCCCTTTTTTCCTTGTCCTTTTACATCTTTGATAAAAATAACTTGCATATTTATTCTCCTTCCATTTCTTTTAGAAGTTTTGTTAAATTTGCTGTAACTTTTGTAATGGTACTATCTTCGATTCTTGCTGCCGCTCCATATTCATCTCCACCACCATGAAACTGTGCAAGTAAATTACCAACATTGATTTTTCCACTACTCCTAGCACTAATTCCAATAGTTTTCTCCCCAATTTTTCCAATTACAAAAGTAGTTTCAACATCATTGAAGAAAAGAAGTGTATCAGCAATTTTTGCTAGATCTTCTCGTCTATAGATAGTATAGGCACTTCCTTTCGAAATTGCAATTGTTTTATGAAGAATATCCACATTGAGCATTAATTTCTGTCGTTCAATATATTCTTTTAAATCTTGCTTTAATAAGTATTGTACTTTTTTAGGGGAAGCACCTTGATTGGTTAGATAATACGCTGCATAATAGGTTTCTTCTGTTGTTTTTAAAGTAAAATTATTGGTATCCAAAACAATACCTGATAATACAAGTGTACTATAATAGGGATCAATCTTCATTCGATAAGATTCCATCAAATTGGCAACCATCTCACAAGTACTAGAAACTTCTTGATCAATAATTTCTAAATCACAAGGTATAGAACTCTCTCCTTTATCATGATGATCAATAATAATTCTATGATCTTCATCGAAGTATTCTAATACAGTTGAATTCTGAACTAACTCTGTTTTATTCGTATCTAAAATAAGTAATAAATTTCGGTTCATTCTAGGATAAAGATATTCTTTGATGGTATTTCCTTGAATAATTGAGATACAACCATCTAGCTCTTTTAAAATCTTAGACACTCCTAACTCATTTCGTTTGTCATCAATTATTAGATAACAATTCTTGTTCATTTTTTCAAGAATAAAATAAAATCCTATAGAACTTCCTAAAGCATCTAAATCCAAATCATGATGAGCCATAATAAAAATTGTTTTTGCTTTTTTGCATCGTTTTTCCAATTGATTTCTTTGTTCTATAATTTTCATATGATCCTCCTAGACAAACCCTAGATTTATTATACTATATTTGAAAAAAAAAGAAAAGAAGTGTCATCCACCTCTTATTTTGTATATGGTAATAAACCAATTGCACGAGCACGTTTAATTTGTTCAGCAATATATCTTTGATGACGAGCACAGTTTCCTGTTACACGGCGAGGAAGTATTTTTCCTTTTTCATTGATATATTTTTTTAATGTTTCTACATCTTTATAGTCTACTGTTTTTCCAGTACACATAAAACAAATTTTTTTCTTTTTTCGGTAAAATTCTGCCATTTCCAATCCTCCTTTTTAGAATGGTAATTCGTCATCATTTATTTCTATGCTAGATCCAAAGTCTGCAAAAGGATTTCCAGAAACATCTGTAGTAGCTGGTTCTTCCTGTGGAAAATCAGAAAATACAGGTGCGTCTTGTTTAGATACCCCTTGAGATGCTTCATTATTATCAGCATTTCTTTTAGTACCTACAAATTCAACATTATCTGCAATGACTTCTGTTACATAATGACGTTTTCCATCAGTACCATCATAACTTCTAGACTGAAGACGTCCATCTATAGCTACTTGACTTCCTTGCGTTAAATAATTTTTCACATTTTCTGCCTGTTTTCTCCAAACTACTATATTAATAAAATCTGCTTGACGCTCTCCATTTTGTCCAGTAAAAGGACGATTCACAGCAATCGAAAACGTAGCTACTGCTGTATTATTCCCTGTATAACGAAGTTCTGGATCTCTTGTTAATCTTCCGATCAAAAATACTTTATTCATGATAACTCCTTTTTTATTCGTCTACTTTGATTACTAAATGACGAATAATATTTTCATTAATTCTTGCAACTCGAGAAAATTCTTCGATTGCTTCTTTTCCATTTTCAACAACAAATAAATAGTAAAAACCTGTTTTGTATTTGTTCATTTCATAAGCTAAGTCCTTTTGACCCATTGCCTTTTCTTCTACTATCTTTGTTCCTTTATCCATTAAGACCTTCTTCATTGTATCCACTGTTTTTTTCATATCAGCTTCTTCTAGGTCAGGTCTTACGATAAACATGATTTCATATTTGTTCATCTTTTCACCTCCTCTTGGACATAAGGCTTACCATATCGTAAGCAAGGAGTATTTCAAATACTCGCTAATATTATAACAAACAAATATTTTATTGTCTACATCTTTCTTTTTGTTTTGATACTCAAAAATGATCATCTTTCTTATATTCTTTATGATTGAAAATAGTTCCATTGCTAAACATTAAATCGAAATAAACAAATATCCCCATCTTGCATAAGATAATCTTTTCCTTCTAGCCGTGATTTTCCTTTTTCTTTCACTTTTAATTCACTTCCAGCCTCTACTAAATCAGTATATGACATTACTTCTGCTTTAATAAATCCTTTCTCAAAATCCGTATGAATAATCCCTGCACATTGTTTTGCATTCATTCCTTTTTTAAAGGTCCATGCTCTTACTTCATCTTTCCCTACAGTAAAGTAAGTAGCTAATCCTAGCAAATCATAGGTTGCTTGAATTAAATTATTTAAACCACTTTCTTCAAGACCATACATCGAAAGAAGCTCTTGTTTTTCCGTCTCTTCTAATTCACATAAATCTGCTTCTACTTTACAGCAAAGTGGTACCACTTTAGCATTTTCTTTTTGAGCATACTCTTCTACTTGTTTTACATATTTATTTTTTTCTTTTCCAAGTTCATTTTCTGCAATATTTGCAAGATAAATAATAGGTTTTAATGTTAAAAATTGAAAAGACTTTAAGGAATCTAATTCTTCTTTGGTAAATGGTACAAGGCGAAGCGGAATACTTTCTTCTAATGCTTTTTTTGCTTTTTCTAAAGTAGTTAATTCTAATAAATCATTTTTATCTTTGGTCGTTCTTGCTTTTTTTGATACTCTTTCAAGTCGTGTATTGATACTTTCTAAATCAGCAATAGCAAGTTCTAAATTGACTGTTTCAATATCTCGAATAGGATCAATTTCTCCTTCTACATGAATAATTTGCCCATGATCAAAACACCGTACTACTTCAACAATAGCATCTGTCTCTCGTATATGGGATAAAAATTGATTTCCTAATCCTTCTCCTTGACTGGCTCCTTTTACAAGTCCTGCAATATCTGTAAATTCATAGCTTGTAGGAATACATCTTGTTGGTTTATACATTTGATTTAATAAATCTAGTCTTTTATCAGGAACCATTACGACTCCTACATTTGGTTCAATTGTTGCAAAAGGATAATTGGCAGCTAAAATATTTTGTTTTGTAATAGCATTAAATAATGTACTTTTTCCTACATTAGGAAGTCCAACAATTCCTGCTTTTAAACTCATAATAACGCCTCTTCTTTCTTGGGTTATGGTATCATGTTTTCTGGTTCATGTCAAAAAAAGCTTATCCTATAATGTAGGATAAACTCCTGGACCGATAGGAAGTCCGATTAGATACCAACCAAGAATTAATAGAATCCATGATAAAGATATAAATAAAAAATAAGGAGATAAAAACTGAATTGCCTGACGAATGGTAATGGGCTTATTTTTTCTTTGATTATAAATATTTAGATATCCAATATAAATAACAAATCCGGCTAATAATGGTGTCACGCCATTTGTAATCGAATCACCTGCTCTTAATAAGAATTGAGAAAAAGCAGGAGAGATATTGGCTTGCATCAAAGCAGGAACAACCACAGGGGCAAATATACTCCATTTTAATGTTGGTGTTGTACTGAAGATATTCGCGATACCAATCATTACAATAACTAAGATAATCAATGGAATACCTGAAAAAGATAAATTTTGTATGACATTGGCACACCAACAAGTAATAATCGTTCCTATATTCGTATTTCTAAAAATAGAAATAAATTGACTTGCCACAAAAATAAGAATAAATAATTCTCCTAAATCTGCAAAAGTACTTTTACAACCATTAATAATATCCTTATCATTTTTAATGGTTTTTGCACCAATTCCATAAGCAAGACCCATTCCTAAGAAAAATAAACACATCATATAAGTAAAACCGTCTTGAAAATAACTGTTGCTTCCAAACAATTGGTTTAGGTAAGTTGTTTCTTTCATATCAAGAAGCATTCCTGAATTAGGAAGTCCTGGAATAATCATATAAATGAAAGCAATAACGATGAATATACCTGTAATATAAGCTGCACGTAAACCTCTTTTTTCACATTTTTCTTCAGCAATACGAGTCTGTTCTAATTCTTCTTCATTCATTAAAAGAAGTTCTTCTGTTCTTTCAAAATTATCTTTTTCATGATATTTTCCTATTTTAGGTGCAATAAAGCGTTCAATAATAATCGTTCCTATTATAGATAATAAAATAGAAAAAGCAATGATAATAAACAAATTAGACGTAAGAGAAACATGCGTTGTTTCATCTATTAAATAAGCAGAAGATGTTGTATAAGGAATCAAACCTACTTCCATACTTCCTACAAATAAACTTACTCCATACCCAAAAGAAACTCCACAAAAAGCTGTGACAATTCCAAGAAGAGGGTTTCTATTATTCATCATATAGAAAATAGCAGCTAATGGAATTAAGAAAGAATATCCAACTTCGTTAATTAATGAAGAAATGGTCGCGATAAATAATATAATAAAAGTTAAATTTCTTTTTCGCATTTTGGAAAAATATTTTTTTCCAAGTGTATCAATTAATCCTGTTGCCTGGGCTACAGAAATACCAATAAGAGCTAGTAATAACATTCCAAGTGGTGTAAAAGAAATAAAATTTCGCATAGCATTACTAAAAATATATTTCATTCCATCAAAGTTCAACATATTTTCAACCGTTACCAAAACAGGTTCCAATTCATTGGTGGCAACATTTACAGTATTATAAGTTCCTTGCATTTCAAAAATAGAAAAAATAGCACTTAAAAGGATAACAATGAGCGTTAAGAATAAAAAAATGGTAATAGGATGAAAATAAAATTTCTTCAGTCTTAATTTTTTTCGATTTTTCATGATACTTCCTCCGTTAAAATTTTTTTAATCTTTTTATTTAATTGAATTCTAGAAATAAAAACCATTCTTCCACAACCACAACATTCAATTTTAATATCTGCGCCCAACCGTACAATTTTCCATTCATTGCTTCCACAAGGATGCCCCTTTTTTAAAATAATATGATCTCCTATTTTATATGTTTTATCATTCATAATGTACCTCCACTTGAGGGTATGGAATACTAAATCCTGCTTTTTCTAAACCTATTTTATAATCTCTTTTTAAATCACGTTCTATTTGAAATTGTTTACCTACTTCAGTTAAAACAGAAATCTTATAAACAACACTTGATTCATCTAGTCGATCAACACCAAGAACTTGAACTGGTCCTTTTAAATTCTGGTAAGTATTTTCGATTTTTTTCGCAATTTTAGAAAGAGCTTTTTCTAATTTTTCTAAATCACTTTCATAACGAACAGGAAGTTCTATCAAAGCAAGAGGTGAATTTAGACTATAATTAATTACTTCTGTAATATTATGATTTGAAATAATTTTTACCGCCCCTTGATAATTTTGTATTCTAGTTGTCTTTAATCCCATAAAAGTGACTTTTCCACGAAATCCTGCAATTTCAACATCATCACCGATTTCAAATTGATTTTCAACAACAATGGATATTCCTGCTAAAATATCTTTTAAGATATCTTGGAAAGCAAGTCCAGCAATGGCAACACCAATTCCAAGTCCTGCAATAATTGATTTTACATCTACATGATAGGTACTAAGAATAGTTAATACAACAATTATTATAATAAAATATTTCAAAAAGTTTTCAAGAATCATTTGAAGTGTTTCTAACCTTTTGTTTTTTTGATGTGTATGTTTTGTAGTTTGAAAAATTTTATGAAGAACAGTTTTTAATAATTTAAAAATACTATATCCTATAATAATATAAATGATGGGTAATGTAATATAGTGAAAAAGATCTGTCTTTACAAAATCGCTCAAAAAGATCACCTACTTATTTATTTGCATAACTTCTAGTATCCGATTCAAATCATTTTTATTTGTAAATGAAATCACTAACTTATTATTTTTTACTTTTACTTTTGTTCCTAATTTTTCTTCAAGGAAATTCTCTATATAAGTATATTCTTCATCTATAGAAACTTTTCTTTTCATTTCCCTTCTTCGTGGATATTTTTCTTGGGTTGCTAGTTCCTCTAAAGCTCGAACACTTAACCCTTCTGCTACAATTTTTTCTGCAAGATATTTTATTTGTTCTTTATCTACTAATTTACTTAGAACTCGAGCATGTCCCATTGAAATTTGATTGGTAGTAATAAAATCTTTTACTTCTTCTGGAAGTGTCAACAAACCAAGCATATTTGTTACATAACTTCTGCTTTTTCCAAGACGATGAGCAAGCATATCTTGGGTAAGCGAAAGAGTTTCTTGCAATTTTTTATAAGCTGATGCTTCTTCTAATGGAGATAAATTTTCTCTTTGCAAATTCTCTAGAATAGCTATTTCCATCATTGCTTCATCTGAAAAATCTTTTACAATGGCTGGAATTACATCAAGTCCTGCTAACTGTGATGCTTTTACACGACGTTCTCCGGCAACAATTTCATATCCTTTAATACTTTTCTTTGCTATAATTGGTTGAAAAACACCATGTTCTTGAATGGATGTTGCCAATTCTTTTAATTTTTCTTCATCAAAATTTTTTCGTGGTTGATATGGGTTTGGTCTTAGTTCACGAATAGGTAAATTTACCACTTCTTCTTTTGGAGTAGATTGAACAATTTTTTCTTCTAATTGTTGATAGTCAATTGGTTCATTATAAAATAATTCTTCTAATCCCTTTCCAAGTGCTCTTCGTTTAGTTTCCATTACGATCAATCACTTCCTTTGCTAAATTAATATAGGCTTCACTACCCCTACTTTTAGGATCATATGCAATGATTGGTTCTCCATGAGAAGGTGCTTCTGTGAGGCGAATTAAACGTGGAATAATAGTATTATAAACTTTTTCTTTGAAAAATTTACGAATATCTTCTACCACTTCAAATCCTAAATTGGTTCTTGAATCAAGCATTGTTAAAAGAACTCCTTCTATATCTAAATTAGGATTTAATTGTTTTTGAGCAAGACGAATTGTGTTTAATAATTGCATAATTCCTTCCAAAGCAAAAAACTCACATTGAACAGGAATAATAACGGAATTACTAGCTGTTAAGGCATTGGTTGTTATAAGTCCTAATGAAGGAGGACAATCAATAATGATAAAATCAAAAAAATCTTGAATCTCATTTAAATGATTTTTTAATTGAGCTCCCTTTGCAAAACCTGGTTCAATTTGACTTTTTTCTAATAATTCAATATCAAGTCCTGCTAAATTAATCGTCGCAGGAATCACATAAAGTTGTTTATATTTTGTTTGAATCATTGCATCTTTAATCTGACATTTTCCAATTAATACATCATAAATACTAAGAGAAATATCACCTTTATTGATACCAATTCCTGTGGTTGTATTTCCCTGCGGATCTAAATCAATTAAAAGCACTTTTTTCCCCAATATTGCTAGACTGGCGGAAAGATTGATACTTGTTGTTGTTTTTCCGACTCCACCTTTTTGATTAACTAATGCGATAACCTTTCCCATTTTACTTCACCTGTTTCTTTCATATCATAAATCATTGTAACAAAGTTTCTAGGCTTTTTCTAGAGTCTCGATAAAAAAAGTAGATTTTGTTCTACTCTTCTATTTGATCTTTCATAAATCTAATAACAATTTGATAGTCTTTATCAAAATCCATTTCTTCTTTTTCAATATGAATACCAGCTTGTTCTAATTTGTCAATAGTATTACGAACTTCTTCAATTGCATCTTTCATTGTATAATGATTTCCATTTTCTTCTATAGGAGAAGATGGCTTTTCCTCCTGTAGTTGAGAAGATATTCCTTTAGACTGAATGTCTGGTATTTGAAAAGGATTCATAGCTTGATTCATTGTGTTTATATTGTTTGTTGGAACAAGATCAGGCACTTTAAAAAGATCTTCATTTATGGAAGAATGAATTGGGGAATTTTCTTCCATACTTGGACGAATAAATTTAAATGTTTCTTGAGGTGGTTCTTGAGTTTCACTTCCCACTTGTAATAGACTGTCTAAATCAGCAGCAGGCATTGTATCTTGATGAATATCCTGTGCATTTTGTCTTAAGGCATCTATATCTGGCGTATTGATTGCAGAACTTTCCCCAATATCTCCTATATCTTCTTCCTCTTCTAAACCATAATTAATAAATTTAGGAGGAGTACTATAATCAATAATGGATGTATCATCTGTTTGTGGACTAGTTGATCCTTGGAAAGGCATAATAGGAGGGTTTTGATCTGGAATCATATTGATAGAAGAAGCATTCTGTAAGTCATGCGATGATTCTGCTTTTTCTTTTGGCGGATTGATTTCATTTTCAAGTTCTCTTACTGTCATTTTTTTATCAATGACTTTCTTTAACATTTTTTTTTGTTCTTCAGGATTTTCAATACTTAATAAACTTCTTGCATGTCTTTCTGAAATTTGTTCTTTTAAAACAGCATCTTGTACTGCTTCTGAAAGCGAAAGAAGTCGTAATTTATTAGCGACGGCTCCCTGACTTTTTCCCATTGTTTTTGCAAGTTCTTCTTGTGTCATCTGATCAAGTTCTAAAATTTTTTGATATGTTCTTGCCTCTTCAATTGGATTTAAGTTCTTACGTTGTAAATTTTCAAGTAAAGCAACTTTAGAACTTTCTTTATCATCTAAGTTTCTAATAATTGCTGGAATTTTCGTAAGACCTGCTAAAGCACTTGCTTTATATCTTCTTTCTCCTGCAATAATTTCATATTTATTTCCAATATTTCTTACAATGATAGGTTGAATTACTCCATGTTCTTTAATGGAAATCGCTAGTTCTTTTAAAGCTTTTTCATCAAAAATTTCTCTAGGTTGAAAACGATTTGGAATAATATCATCTAAATGTAATAGTACTACTTCATTTTCTCCTTGCATCATTACACATCCTTTTTATTCTTTATAAAACCCTATATTAACATTATAACATGATTTTTGTCATTCGAAAATAATTTTTTTATTTTTGAATAAAAGATAATAAAGTCCTTTTACTTTCTTCTGTTGGAAGATAAAAAGAAATTTCCTTTGTAAGTATTATATTTTTTTTCTTCATCATTTTTCTTACTCCTTCAAGCTCTTCATCAACATTTGCTTTCATTGCTAAAAAAACACCATGTTTTTTTACTAAAGGTATACAAATCGGTAATAGCTTATCTAATGGTGCTACTGCTCTTGCAACAACAAGATCAAATTGTTTTTGATGATACTCCTCTCCTCTTAAATGAATTGCTTCGATATGATCCAGTTTTAAAAAATGAATACATTCATTTAAATAATTTACTCTTTTTTGTAAAGCATCTAATAAAACTATTTCAAGATGAGGAAAAACAATTTTTAAAACAATTCCAGGAAAGCCAGCACCACTTCCAACATCACATAATGTTTTTATCTCATTCATGTTAATGGCTTTAACAATAGAAAGACTATCATAAAAATGTTTTAAATAAACATCCTCTTTTTTTGTAATTCTTGTTAAATTCATCACACAATTTTTTTGAATAAGAAACTCATAAAATTTTTCTAATTGATTTTCTTGCTGAATTGATAAATCGATTCCTAATAAATGTAGTTGTTCTTTAAACTCTTTTTGATTCATATTGACCTCTTTTTAAATAGATGGAAAGAATAGCAATGTCACTTGGATTTACTCCACTAATCCTACTAGCTTGTCCAAGAGAAGTTGGTCTAATTTCTTCTAATTTTTGTTTTGCTTCTGAAGCAATATTGGGAATATTTTGATAATGAATTGTTTCTGGAATAGATACATTTTCTAATGCAAGCATCTTTTCTGCTTCTTTCTCTGCTTTTTTAATGTATCCCTCATATTGAATTTCTATTTCTACTTCTTTTAAAACTTCTTCTTGATAAGGTAAATCAATCCATTTTTTGCAGTGTTCTATTGTGAACTCAGGGCGTTTTAATAATTCATAAAAAGAAATTCCTGATGAAATAGGACTGCTTCCAATCTGTTGTAAAAAATCATTTAACTCCTTTGTAGGAGAAATTTTCGTTTTCTTTACTTTTTCTAGTACTTCCAAAATATCTTGTTTTTTGGTAAGAAATTTTTCATATCTTTTGGAATCAATCAATCCGATTTGATAACCATAAGGACGTAAACGTAAATCTGCATTATCATCTCGTAAAAGAAGACGATATTCTGCACGAGATGTTAATAACCTATAAGGATCTTTTACTCCTTTTGTGACCAAATCATCGATTAAAACACCAATATAAGATTCATTTCTTTTTAATATAAGAGGTGGTTTCCCTTGCAATTTCAAGCAAGCATTGATTCCTGCAAGAAGTCCTTGTCCTGCTGCTTCTTCATATCCAGAAGTTCCATTGATTTGACCTGCGGTAAATAAATTTTCAATGATTTTTGTTTCTAATGATGGTTTTAATTGCTTTGAATCAATTGCATCATATTCAATCGCATAAGCATATTTAACAAATACTGCATCTTCAAGTCCTTTGATACTATGAACAATTTGTTCTTGAATATCCACTGGCATACTAGTAGATAACCCTTGAATATAAATATCATCATAATACATACTTTCAGGTTCTAAAAATAATTGATGTCTTTCCTTATCGTGAAAACGTACAACTTTATCTTCAATAGATGGACAATATCTAGGACCAACTCCTTCTACATAACCACCATACATACTAGATTTTTTTAAGTTATCCATAATAATTTTGTGTGTTTTTTCGTTAGTGTATGTCAAATAACAAGGTATTTGCAAGTGATAAGCAGTTGAAGTATTACTATCATATGAAAAAGTTAAAAGTTCTTTGTTCCCCTCTTCAAGGGTTGTTTCTTCAAAATGAATACTCTCTTTTTTTATTCGAGGAGGTGTGCCTGTTTTTAATCTCAAAATAGAAAATCCTAATTTTTTTAATTTATCACTTAGAAAAAGACTAGATCTTTCTCCATGAGGTCCTTCACTTTTCTTTTGATCTCCTATCAATATAGAAGCTTTTAAATAAGTGCCTGTCGTTAAAATAACTACTTTAGAAAAAATGTGAGTTCCATCTTCTAAGACTACACCTTTTATCGTTTTATTTTCTACGATTAAATCTTCTACAAGACTTTCTTTTAAAATAAGATTTTTTTGTTTTTCTAATGTTTTTTTCATTTTTTGTGGATAAGTTATTTTGTCTGCTTGGGCTCGTAATGCCCAAACAGCAGGCCCTTTTTTTGTATTCAAACGTTTCATCTGTAATGAGGATTTGTCTATATTTCTGGCCATTTCTCCACCTAAAGCATCTATTTCTCTTACAACAATCCCTTTAGCAGGCCCACCAATAGAAGGATTACAAGGCATATCTGCAATATTTTTTAGGTTTCCTGTTACTAATAATGTTTTTTGGCCTAATCTTGCGCAAGCTAATGCCGCTTCACATCCAGCATGTCCTCCACCTACTACAATTACATCATACATTTTTTACCACCTACTTTCCAACACAAAAATTTGCAAATAAAGTATCTAGAATTTCATCTTGATATGTATCTCCTGTAATCATACCTAATGTATCTAGAATTTCTTTTAAATCGAAAGAAATCATATCGAGTTCAATTCCTTTTTGTAAAGACTTTTTTACCTCTTCTAACAATTCACTTGCTTTTTCTGCAAGATGAACTTGTCTTGTATTTAAAAAAATCCTTTGATCTTCTTCTTCTAATTCTTCCTGTTCAAACATTTTTAAAATTTCTTGTTTTAATTCTTGAAGTCCTTCTAGTGTTTGCGTTGTCGTATATACTACATGCGGAAAAGAAATATCCTCTCGCATAATTTTTGCAGGTATATCTGATTTATTTAATACGATGATCGTTTTATCTTTATTCAATGTATCTAGAAGTTTTTTTTCATCCTCGCTCATAGAATTTGAACGATCGAGAACATAAAGTACAAGACTTGCCTCTTTTAATAGCTGTTTGCTTTTTTCAACGCCTATTTTTTCAACAACATCATTCGTATCTCTAATGCCTGCAGTATCCATCATTTGTAAAGTAAGGTTTCCTAATTGAATTTCTCCTTCCACAATATCTCTTGTTGTTCCTGCTATAGAAGTAACAATTGCTTTTTCTTCTTCAAGAAAATGATTTAAAATACTACTTTTTCCTACATTTGGACGTCCTACAATCGCTGTTTGAATTCCATTTTTTAAAAGTTGATGATTTTTGGAATGAATAATAATTTCTTCTAGTTTTTCTGTTAATTCATTTAGTAATATTAAAAGTTTGTCTTTGGTCATTTGTTCAATATCATGATATTCTGGATAATCAATATTGACTTCGATTGAGGCAATGATCATTTTTAATTTTTCTCTAAATTCTTTCACTAATTGAGAAGTACTACCGCGCAAGGAAGAAAGGGCTATTTTTCTTGTTTTTTCATTTTTACTTTCAATCAATTCCATGATTGCTTCTGCTTGTGATAAATCAATTCTTCCATTTAAAAAAGCCCGTTTTGTAAATTCACCTGGTTCTGCTAAACGAATACCTATTGATAATAATCGTTCCAAAACTTTTTGAGTAGTCAAAATTCCACCATGGCAATTAATTTCTACCACATCTTCACGAGTAAATGTTCTAGGAGCTTTCATAACACTGATTAAAACTTCATCAATAATTTCATTTTCTCGCATAATAAATCCATAATGGATCGTGTGACTTTCGACTTTTTCTAGATTTTTTCCTTTAAAAATGGTATTTACCTTTTGAATAGCATCTTTTCCACTAACTCGAATAATTGAAATAGCTCCTATTCCTAATTTTGTTGCAATAGCACAGATTGTATCATTCATACTTTCAACTCCTATTTGCTATATCACTTTTGCGCACCTATTATAACATGTTTTTACCAAAAGAAAAAGAGTTTATTTCTCCTCTTCTTTTGGTTTAATGACAACTGCTCGATTTGGTTCTTCTCCAATGCTTTCAGTATACACATATTTATTTTTAGAAAGAGCATTATGTACAATTCTTCTTTCATAAGAATTCATGGAATCCATTTTGACTGCTACTTGACTTTCTTTGACTTCTTTTGCAAGGCGACGAGCTAAAAACTCAATATTTTTTTCTTTCTTTTCTTTATAATCACTAACATTTAATAAGAATTTATATGTTTCTCCAATTTCATTTTTTATCATTTGATTAACCAAAGTAAAAAGGGCATTTAAATTTCTTCCATTCTTACCTATTAATAGAGAATCATGATCTGAATAAATTGTATAAATAGGAGTATCCTTTGAAGAGCGAATTTCTATTTTCGCTTCAAATCCTAAGTCTTTTAAAAGATTACTTAGTACTTCCTTAACGTAAGGTTTTATATTTCTTTTTTCAATAACTTCAATTTCAATCTTTTTTCCAAATAAACTTTTTTGCTCTCCTATTTCTCGAATAATTAAGTTTTCTTCCACTTCTTGTAATGAAATTTTTGCTTGATTGATTGCATCTTCTTTATTTTTTCCTACAAATTTATGCTTTTCCATGATATTCCTTACTCCTTTTTACTAATAAATTCTGTATGATTGTAAACAAGTTACTTGTTATCCAATAAATTCCTAGTGCTGATGGCATAAATAAACCTGTAATAAAGATAATTCCTGTCATCATATATGGCATCATTTTCATAGAAGGATCCATATTAGCTGTCGCATTTAATTTAAAAGAAAAGTAAGTAGATAAAGCGATTAAAATCATTATCAAAATATACCCAATAATCATATTAGTCCCAAATCCTATAATAGGAGTGGTTCCTAATTGAATTCCAAGAAATGTATCTTCGAAGATTGCAGGAACTCGATTAATTGCTTCAAAAAAGGCAATAAATAAAGGAAGTTGTATAAAGGAGAAAAGACATCCACTCATAGGACTGATATTATATTTTTTATAAATCATCATCATTTCCTGACTTTGCTTCATCATTGATTCTTGATCAGTTTTTCCTTCATATTTTTTCTTTAAACGTTCAAGTTCTGGATTTGCTTTTTTTAATAATTCAGATTGCATTGCTGTTTTTTTTGTAACCGGATAAGCAATAAATCGAATAACTAAGCTGACAATAATTAACGCAATAGCAAAGCTTCCAACATATTTTCCAATCCATAATATAACAAAAGCAAGTGGTTTAATTAAAAGACTTGTCCACAATCCTTCATATTTTCCAGAAGTGATTTTAAATTGATCACAATCTGGTAATTTATCGATTTTTACACCATTTTTTTCATATGTTTGAATCGTCATTTCAGATGTTGGTTTACATAATATATTTTCTGTTAGAGATTGACCTGTTTCAGGATTTTTAACAGGTTTCTTATCTTTATCAACTAAAGTAGTCGCACATCCTGTCATTAAGAATAGAACCATCAACAAAAGAAATACTTTTAATCCTTTTTTTATTTTCATTTTATTGCTCCTTTTCTATTTGTGTTAGTAACTCAATGATACTTTGTTTTTGAACTTCATAACTTGTTCCAATACAGCTCTTTCTTATCATTATAATACAGTTATAAGAATTTGGATAGTTCTTTTTATAAAAGGATAAAATTTCTCTTGTTCTTCTCTTTAAAAAATTTCTTACATGTGCTTTACCACATTTTTTAGGAACTGTAATGCCATAAAAAGTGTTTTCGAAGGGCGATTTTTCATAAAAAATAAGTACATATTTATTTTTTTTCATTGGACAATTTTGAATCATTCGATCAAATTCCTTACTATCTTTTATGGTTTCGCTTTTTTTCATTCTATCCCTCCTTTAAAAAGTAAAAAACCACTGTCTATCAGTGGATTATTTACATAATTCCTTACGTCCCTTTTGACGACGGTTTTTAATTACTTTTGTTTTCATACGTGCAAAAAAACCATGTTTTTTAGCTTTTTTTCTCTTATTAGGTTGAAAAGTTCTCTTCATCTATTACACCTCCAAACATAAATCTCCATTATTATAAGGGTATTCTTCTCTTTTTGTCAATTGCATTTTTTTGTTTTCCACTTTATTCACATCCTGTTGATATTCTTTTTTCACATTGTGCAATAAAAATTGTGGAAACTGTGGATAAGTTTCTTTTTCTTTGATTTTATAAGTCATTTAATTGTGAATAAAATTGTGAATTTCTTGTGCAAAAAAATTTTTGAAATTTTTCTGTTTATTTTTCCACAAATTTAGTCTATTATAATGGTAAATTCTTTATTTTTAGGGGAGATGGTCGGATGAATGTAGACATTTTATTTCAAAATGCACTAAAAATCATTAAAGAAGAACTATCTTCCCTTTCTTTTAATACTTGGTTTGAAGAATTAAAATTAGTTTCTTTAAAAGATGGTATTGCTACATTTCAAGTTCCAATGGCAATACATAAAAAACAATTAAACAATAACTATTATGATATTATAAAAAATGCTCTTAACCAAATAACTGGAACAAATTTTGATTTAGAGTTTTTGCTAGAAGATGAAATTCAATCAAAAGAAGAAGCAAAGCAAAAAGAAAATAAACAAGAAGAAATAGGTGTTCCTCAGGAATTTAAAAATCGATCCAATTTAAATAGTAATTATACCTTTGATAATTTTGTTGTAGGAAATAGTAATAAATTTGCACAAGCTGCGGCATTATCTGTGGCAGAAAATCCTGGAAAAATGTATAATCCTTTATTTTTATATGGAAACAGTGGTCTTGGAAAAACACACTTGATGCATGCCATTGGAAATTATATTATTCAAAATAGTAATCGTAAAGTACTTTATGTTACAAGTGATCAATTTATTAACGATTTTATTAACATCAATAAAAAAGATGATCAAGGAACAAATTTTAATTACGTTGACTTTTTTAAAAATAAATATCGAAACATTGATGTTTTAATCATTGATGATATTCAATTTTTAGGCGGAGCAACCCAAACACAACAAGAATTTTTCCATACTTTCAATACTCTATATGATGATAGTAAACAAATTATTATCTCTTCTGATCGTTCACCAGATGATTTAAAATTATTAGAGGAAAGACTGAGAACTCGCTTTTGTTGGGGATTAACAGTAAATATTTTTCCACCTGATTTTTCTTTAAGAACTGAAATCTTGCGAAAAAAAATTTTGGCAGGACATTTTGAACAAGATATTCCAGAAGATGTAATTGAATATATTGCATCAAATATAGGAAGTGATGTACGACAATTAGAAGGTTCAATTACAAGATTAGTTGCTTATTCCACAATTATGGGAGGTGCCTCCATTACTTTAGATCTTGCCATTGATGCTTTAAAAGATTTTATTAGTAAAGGAATTAGTGAAAAAAATGATATTGCAAGAATTCAAAAACTTGTTGCAGAATTTTTTCAAATTAATGTAGAGGATATTCGCTCCAAAAAAAGAAGTGCTAACATTGCTTTTCCACGACAAGTAGCCATGTATCTTTGTAGAACGATGACTTCTGAATCTTTCCCTAAAATTGGAACAGAATTTGGTGGAAAAGATCATTCAACTGTTATGCATTCCGTAGAAAAGATTGAAAAAGAAATAAAAGTTAACCCAGATTTAGCAAATATTATTGAGAAACTCAAAAAGGATATTGAATAGGGGTGTGGAAAAGAAAAAGATAAACACAGGATTTTCCACAATCAAAAAAACGTGGTAGAATAGAAAACTATAGGAAATTTAGCGTTATTCACAATTTCCACAGTAATAATAAAAATAGTATTTAAAGAAAGAAGGAATTTATATGAAATTAACTATTAAAAAAGAAATTTTACAGGATGCTTTAAATAAAGTATCAAAAGCAATTTCTACAAAAAATTTAATTCCTGTTTTAGCAGGTATACGTTTTGAATTAACAAAGAAAAAATTAACATTAACAGCCAGTGATAATGATATTACAATTCAAACCTTTATTCCTTGCGATCATCAAGACGATGTTGATGTAAAAGAAGAGGGGAGTATTCTTATTCAAGGCAAATATATATTGGATATTGTTCGTAAACTTCCTGATAAATATATTCACATAGAAGTGATAGATGAATTAAAAATAAGAATATATACAGAAAACAGTGAGTTTAATTTAAATGGAATTAGTGAAAGTGAGTATCCTAATATTGAATTGAATGAAAGTAAAAATTATATTCAACTTCCTATTAAAGAGTTAAAAGATATTGTTTCAGAAACTGCTTTTGCTACTTCTATGGATGAGACAAAACCTGTTCTTACTGGTATTAATTTTAAAATTTCTGGAAATATGATGGAATGTAACGCAACTGATTCTTATCGTTTAGCTAGAAAATTAATTCAATTAGAAAACCCTATAGAAGAAAGTTACAATATTGTTATACCTAGTAGAAATATTATAGAATTTACTAAAATACTACCTAGTGAAGAAGAAGGAAATGTTGAATTACATATTTTCAATAATAAGATTTTATTTAAATATAACCATATTCTTTTTCAATCTCGTTTAATTAATGGAACTTATCCTAATACAACCAATCTTTTACCAACTACTTCAGAAATGATTTTAAAACTTAATTTACGTGATTTCTATGATGTTATTGACCGTGCTAGTATCCTAACAAGTGATAAAGATAAGAACATCGTAACTTTAGAGACTGATGGTAATCTTTTAAAAGTGAAGTCTTCTTCTTTAGAAATAGGTAAAGTAGAAGAAAAAATGGCTGTGGAAAAAGATAAAGAGATAGATATTAAAATTTCTTTTAGTGCTAAATATATGATGGATGCATTAAGGGCTTTTAACACAGAAATGATTGATGTTTATTTTGTAGGAGAAATTAAGCCAATTGTGTTGAAAACATCTGAAAATGAAAGTTTAACACAGTTAGTTCTTCCTATTCGTACCTATTAATAAACCAAAAAAGTGAAAAGATATTATTTCTTATATATAATCTTTTTCACTTTTTTTTTAATTTTTTTGTGGAAAACTTGAAAAATTCGTCTTTTTTCGACAGTAAAATATAGTAAGCTGATAGGCATGAAAGCACAGAAAATGCTTTCGAAGGGGGAATTTATATGCAAAAAGAAGCTTATGAAATTAATGAAGGAACTTATGCTATCTGTTCTAATGATAGACTAGGTTCAACTATTTTGGAGGAAGAAGGGACCTATGAAATTTTAGAAAATCCTTCTCATGTCATTGATTATGGTTGTAATTATTTTGGAAGTACCTATAAAGGGAGAAGAGAGGGGGCTATTCATATTTTAAATAGTCGTTATAAAGTTCCAATTGTTATTGAAGATAGTCAAAATATGATTTTCTTTCCAACTGGAAATAAAGATGATTATGAATGTAGTTGGATTGCTCTTAACAAAATTAAAAATTATGCACCTTCTGGTAGAAAAACGAAAGTAGAGTTTATCAATGGTGAAATATTAACATTTGATATTTCTTTTCGTTCTTTTCAAAACCAGGTTTTAAGAGCGAGTAGGTTGGATTCTATTTTAATGAATCGAAAGAATAAAAAAACAGTATAAAAATTGTTTTTTTTCTTTTTTATGATGATTTTTGTGATATAATATAGTTACGTGTATAGGAGTACTGGAGGATGGTAATTTTGTTTCAATGAGGTTAAAATACAGCAAAAATGATAATTAAGCATTTAAGTTTACTTCAATTTCGTAACTATAAAAGATTAGAACTAGATTTTCATCCTACTATGAATATTTTAATAGGGGACAATGCAGTTGGAAAAACAAATATTTTAGAGGCAATTGAAGTATTATCTCTTACAAAGAGTCATCGTGCAAGTGATTCTAGTCTTATCATGTATCATAAATCACTTGCTAAAATAAAAGGAACTGTTTTAGTTGATAACATTCTTCGAAAATTAGAAGTTGACTACGATACAGTCCAAAAAAAAACAAAAATTAATGGAACAGTCATTTCTAGAATAAGTGATTATATTTCATCATTAAATGTGATTGTTTTTACACCAGATGATATTGAAATTATTAAAGGATCTCCTAATATTCGGAGAAATTTATTAAACATGGAATTATCACAAATATCAAAAAACTATTTATCAACTTATAACCAGTACAACAAACTCCTTAAAACACGCAATGAATATTTAAAAATACTTTTGACAAATCATCTTGCAGATAGAAATTATTTGAACGTGATTACAGAAAAACTTGTTGAAAAAGCTGTTTTTATTTATCGATATCGAAAAGAATATATTGATAAAGTAAATGAAAATATCAGTAGTATTTTTAAAGATATTCATAGTTTTTTTTCCTTGAAAATTCAATATGAACCGAATGTATCTTTTTCATCTTATGAAGAAAAAGTAATGAAAGAAGAATTACTTTCTATTTATCAAAAATATAGTCAAAAAGAACAGAATTATGGGATGACTTTGTATGGACCTCATAGAGATGATTTTACTTTTTATTTAAATGAAAAAAATATTAAAATATATGGGTCTCAGGGTCAACAAAAAGCAGCTGTTTTAGCTTATAAACTTTCTTGTATTCCTATTTTTTTAGAAAAAACTGGAACAAGACCAGTTTTATTATTTGATGATATTTTTAGTGAATTAGATGGAAAAAAACAAAATAAATTATTAAAATATATAGGAAAAGATATTCAAAGTATTATTACAACAACAGATGTGAAAAATATTCGTAAAAGTTTATTAAAAGATGCTGCAATATTTACTGTCATATCTGGAAATGTGGAAAGGAAGATGTAAATGGACGAAAAAATAGAGACAAAATATGATTCTTCTGCAATACAAGTATTAGAAGGATTAGAAGCGGTTAGAAAAAGACCTGGTATGTATATTGGAACAACAAGTTCTAGGGGTCTTCATCATTTGGTATGGGAGATTGTAGATAATGCCATTGATGAAGCTTTAGCAGGTTTTTGTTCTCATATTGAAGTAATAATAGGAAAGGATAATACCATTACAGTAAAAGATGATGGCCGTGGAATTCCAGTAGATGTTCACCCCAAAACAGGGCTTAGTACAGTTGAAACAGTATATACTGTATTACATGCAGGTGGTAAATTTGGTGGTGGCGGATATAAAGTATCAGGAGGACTTCATGGAGTTGGTGCCTCTGTTGTAAATGCTTTAAGTATTTGGCTTGAAGTAAAAGTATATAAAAATGGACATGTTTATTATCAAAAATATGTAAATGGTGGGCATCCACAAGAACCTCTTCATGTGATTGATGATTGTGATGAAGATCGTACCGGAACAACTGTTACTTTTTTGCCAGATCCAGAAATTTTTACTGAGACGACAGTTTTTGATTATGAAATATTAAAAAATCGATTGAGAGAACTTGCTTTTTTAAATAGAGGTCTTCGAATAACTTTGTATGATGATAGAGAAGCAGATAAAAAAGATTCTTTTTATTATGAAGGTGGCATTACTGAATATGTTGCTTTGTTAAATAAAAATAAAAATCCAATTCATCCTACGATTATTGATGTTTCTGGAGAAGAAAATGATATTATGGTTGAGGTTGCACTACAATATAATGAAACGTATAATGCTAGTATTTATTCTTTTGTAAATAATATTACAACTCCTGAAGGTGGAACCCATGAAGATGGTGTTAAGATGGCCTTAACCAGAATTTTAAATAAATATGCTCAAAATAGTGGAATGTTAAAAAATAATGATAATTCCTTAATGGGAGAAGATGTAAAAGAAGGAATTACGATGATTGTTTCTGTTAAACATCCAAATCCACAATTTGAGGGACAAACCAAAACAAAACTTGGCAATAGTGAAGTTCGTGGAATTACTAATCATATTTTTGCCGATGCATTTGAACGTTTTTTGATGGAACATCCTGAAGAAGCAAGAGTTATTGTTGATAAAGCAATGACAGCTTCTCGTGCTAGAGTAGCAGCAAAAAAAGCAAGAGAACTTACACGACGCAAGGGAGATCTTGATGTTACTAATTTTTATGGAAAATTATCAGATTGTAAAAGTAAAGATGCGGAAGTAAGTGAGATTTTCCTAGTCGAAGGGGATTCAGCTGGTGGTTCTGCGATTAAAGGAAGAGATAGTGTAACGCAAGCTATTTTGCCACTTCGTGGAAAAATTTTAAATGTAGAAAAAGCAAGACTTGATAGAGCTCTTTCTAATGAAGAAATTCGAACGATTATTACTGCATTTGGAACAGGAATAGGAGAAGAATTTGATCTTTCTAAATTGAGATATAACAAAATTATTATTATGACCGATGCAGATGTAGATGGTTCTCATATTCGAGTTTTGTTACTTACTCTTTTTTATCGGTTTTTTAAACCGATTGTAGAAGCAGGTCATGTATATGCAGCTCAACCTCCTTTATTTGTTATTAAACATGGAAAAACTATTAAATATGTTTTAAATGAACAAGAGCGTGATGAATATTTACAATCTCTTCCTCAAAACACTAAATATGAAATTGCTCGTATGAAAGGTTTAGGAGAAATGGATGCAGAAGAATTGAATGAAACAACGATGGACATTCATAAACGTGTTTTAAGACAAATTACCGTAGAAGATGCTATTGCAGCAGATGAAGTTTTTTCTAAACTCATGGGTGAAGAAGTGGAACCAAGAAGAGAATTCATTGAGACAAATGCTACATATGTAGAAAACTTAGATGTATAGGAGGACAACATGGATAGATTAGAAAAAAATAGTATTGTAAAAGAAGTAAAAGACTCTTTCCTAGAATATTCAATGAGCGTTATTGTAGCACGCGCATTACCAGATTTACGGGATGGTTTAAAGCCAGTTCATCGTCGTATTTTATATTCTATGTATGAGTCAGGATATACTCCAGATAAACCTCATAAAAAAAGTGCAAAGACAGTTGGAGAAGTCATGGGAAATTACCATCCACATGGAGATTCTAGTATTTATGAAGCAATGGTTCGTATGGCACAAGATTTTTCATATCGCTATATGTTAATTGATGGTCATGGAAACTTTGGAAATATTGAAGGATATGGTGCTGCTGCAATGCGATATACAGAAGCACGTTTATCCAAGATTTCGTTAGAATTACTTAAAAATATTAATAAGAATACTGTTAATTTTATTCCAAATTTTGATGAAACAACGAAAGAACCTGAAGTATTACCATCTAGATTTCCTAATATTTTAGTAAATGGTACAACTGGAATTGCAGTAGGTATGGCAACGAATATTCCACCACATAATTTAGGAGAAGTTATTGATGGGTGTGTTGCTTATATCGATAATCCTGATATCGATGTAGATGGATTGATGAAATACATTAAGGGACCTGATTTTCCAACTGGAGCAACTATTTTAGGAAATAGTGGTATTCGAAAAGCCTATGAAACAGGGCGAGGAACGATTACAATTCGAAGCAAAGCTCAAATTGAAGAAAAAAATGGAAGACAATATATTATTGTTGATGAAGTACCTTATGGTATTAATACTTTAGAACTTAAAAATAAAGTGGCAGAGCTTGTACATAATAAAGTTATAGATGGTATCGCAGATTATCATTCTGATTTAAAAGATGGTATTAAAATTACGATTACATTGAAAAAAGATGCTAATGCACAGGTTGTGTTAAATCAACTTTATAAACATACTTCTTTTCAGACAACTTATGGTATTATTTTCTTAATGTTAGATCAAGGTGTCCCAAAAACCCTTGGATTAAAAGATATTATTGAAAAATATATTGAATTTCAAAAAGAAATCATTATTCGTAGAACTAATTTTGATCTTGAAAATGCAGAAAAAAGAGTTCATATTTTAGAAGGCTTGAAAATTGCACTCGATCATATTGATGCAGTTATTAAGCTAATTCGTGGATCTAAAACAGATGACGAAGCAAGAAATGGTCTTATGAATCAGTTTGGACTAACTGAGATTCAATCAAATGCTATTCTAGAAATGAGACTACGTCGATTAACTGGTTTAGAACGCGAAAAAATCGAAAATGAATTAAATGATCTTTTAAAATTGATTGCTGAACTTAAAGATATACTAAGTAGTGATGCTAAAATTTTAAATGTTATTCGTACAGAATTATTAGAAATTAAAGGTAAGTATGCTGACGAGCGTAGGACAAATATTGATATGACAGCAATTGAATATATTGAAGATGAGTCTCTTATTCCAGTAGAAGATATTATTATTACCTTAACAAATAAGGGATATATTAAACGTTTAAGAGCAGATACTTATCGTGCTCAAAATCGTGGTGGTGTTGGAATTAAAGGAATGACAACGAACGAAGAAGACTTCGTAGAACATATTGTATCCATGAAAACTCATGATTATCTCTTATTTTTCTCAAATAAAGGTAAAGTTTATAGATTGAAAGGGTATGAAATTCCAGAATTTACGCGTCAATCAAAAGGTTTACCTATAGTTAACTTATTATCACTGGAAAAAGATGAATATATCAATTCAATAGTAGAGTTAAATTCAAAGGAAGATATTTATAAATATTTAATGTTTGCAACGAAAAATGGACTTGTCAAACGAACTCCAATTGGTGAATTTGATAATATTCGTAAGAGTGGTAAAATTGCAATTATTATTAAAGAACAAGATGAATTAATAGTAGTAAGAAAAACAACAGGTGAAGATGAAATCATTATCGGTGGCAGTAATGGACGGATGGTTCGTTTCTTGGAACAAGAAATCCGATCTATGGGAAGAGGAACTTCTGGCGTAAAAGGGATGGATTTAGAAAATGCAAAAGTCGTTGGTGCAGAAATTATTCATAGCGATGAAGAAGTTTTGATTGTTACTGAAAACGGATATGGAAAGAAAACAAACATTGGAGAATATCGCCTAACACATCGTGGAAGTAAAGGCGTCAAAGCTTTAAATTTAACCGAAAAAAATGGTAATATGGTTAGTCTAAAACGTGTTGAATCTATTGAAAATAATGATTTAATGATTGTAACTGATAATGGTGTGATTATGAGAATGCCATTAACACAAATTTCTACATTGAAAAGGGCTACACAAGGAGTAAGATTAATTCATCTTAAAGATAATCAAAAAGTAGCAACGGTTGCTATTGTTGAAAAAGAAATAATTGAAAGTCAACAAGAATAAAGTAAATTATCTTTCTTTTCTTGTTTGAAATATTTCCCGGGAAATAAAATAACAAGTTTCACGTGGAACATCTCAAAAATATTTCCCGGGAAATAAAATGATAAGTTTCACGTGGAACATCTCACTAAAATATTTCCCGGGAAATAAAATGGACGCTTTACAAAAAAAATATTTTGTAATAGAATGAATTTGTGCAATAAGTAGTGTTGGAATCAGGTCAGGACTGGAAAGTAGCAGCCTTAACAATTTCTGCTTATGTGCACTTTTTTAGTTTAATAGGTGATAAAAATGAATTTAAAATATATGGAATTGGCTATACAGGAAGCAAAAAAAGCATATAAATCAGGAGAAATTCCTGTTGGTGCCGTTATTGTGAAAGAAGATAAAATTATTGCAAAAGCACATAATCAAAAAGAAAAAAATAAGAATGTGATTTGTCATGCAGAAATGATAGCTATAAAAAAAGCTTCAAAAAAAATAAATAATTGGAGATTATCTAATTGTGATATATATATTACGTTGTTTCCATGTCCTATGTGCGCTAGTGCAATTCAACAATCTAGAATAAAAAATGTATATTATGCATTACAAAATTCAGATTTAAAAACAGTAGAAATTGTGCAAAAAATTTTTTTAGGATCTGCAATAAATAAAAGTGTTCATTACGAACAAATTGATTGTGACAAAGAATCATTGAAATTATTACAAAATTTTTTTCAAAAAAAAAGATAAAAATACGGTTTCTACGCTTTTTTTATAAAGCTTTGTGATATAATAGTATTGCTAGGGGTGATGGAATTGTATCAAGCTTTATATCGAAAATATAGACCTCAAAAATTTGAAGATATTTATGGACAAAACGTAATTGTTAAGACATTGAAAAATAGCATTTTACACAAAAAAATTGGACATGCTTATATGTTTTCTGGACCTAGAGGTACAGGAAAAACAACGATAGCAAAAATTTTTGCTAGAGCAGTTAATTGCTTGAATTCTATAGATGGAGAAGCTTGTGAAACTTGTTCCAATTGTTTAAATAGTTTTTCAAAAGAATGTGTTGATATTATTGAAATTGATGCTGCTTCTAATAATGGAGTTGATGAAATACGTGAATTAAAAAATAAAGTAAATATTGTTCCTTCCAATTTAAAATATAAAATATATATTATTGATGAAGTTCATATGTTATCAATTGGTGCCTTTAATGCATTATTAAAAACACTGGAAGAGCCTCCAGAACATGTTATCTTTATTCTTGCTACCACTGATCCACAAAAAGTTCCTATTACAATTATTTCACGATGTCAATGTTATCAATTTAAGCGAATTGATGATATAAGTATGTACAATCGCTTAAAAAAAATAGTTGAACTTGAAAATTTTCAAGTTGATGATGATGTTTTGAATGCAATTGTATCAGTTACAGACGGTGGCCTAAGAGATGCCATTGGATTATTAGATCAAATTACTTCTTATAAAAATGGGCATATCACATTAAATGATTTTCATGAAATATATGGAAATTTAATGGAAGAAGAGCTAGATAATTTTATAGATTTAATTTTTCAAAACAATGTAAAAGGGGTTATCGATTGCATAGAAAAATATAATTGTGAAGGAAAAAATATCATTCAGATTATGAAACAAGTTACTTTGACATTAAAGAATAGATTAATTGATTTTTATCTTTATTCAAAAAAAATGACTTGTGATGAAGAAATAATTATTCAGTTGATTAATCAATTAAATGAACGAATGTTCGATATTAAAAAAACAGATGATCCAAAAACATATCTAGAAATTTTCTTATTAAATTTCATGCATAAAAATTTAAAAGATGAAATAAAGGAAGAAAAAGATTTACATTTAACTTTTGATTTAAAAGAAAAAAATGGTTCTATAAATTATAAAGAATTATCTGACGAGAATATGGTAGAAGAGAAAATATCAAAAGTTCAAAAAGAAAAAGAAAACCAGACTATTCAAAAAGAAAATAAAGTGATAGATCAAACAAAAGAAATGCTTGAAAAAATGTGTATTGAAGCACACAATGTTTTAGTAAATGCATCTAAAAGTGAATTAAATTTGGTAAAAGATGGTTTTGATAAATTATCTGATTTTACTTTTGACAGCAATATAGGATATATTGTATGTTATTTAATGGATGGTAATTTAAGAGCAGCTAATCAAGAAAAATTTATTTTAAGTTATGAATATGAATCTATGATAGAAAAGATTTTACCAAGTTTAGATAAAATGATGTCTAATTTTAATAAAATTACAAATTTAAAAAAGAAAATAGTTTGCATTACAGATCATCAATGGGATAAATTAAAAAAAGACTTTATATATTGTAAGCAAAATGGAATATCCTTTGAACAATTGCCAGAAAAAGCAATGTCCGAAAATAATGGCATAAGCAATAAAGAAATAGTTGAATCTAAAGCATCATCTATATCTACAAAAGAAAATGAGACATTATCCCTTTTTGGAGATATTGTTGAAATAAATTAAGAAAAGAGGAAGAAATATGAATATTCAAGCAATTATGAAACAAGCTCAAACTTTGCAAAAAGAAATGATGAAAGAAAAAGAAGTGATTGATAATACTGAATTTGAAGGTGAAAATGGATTTGTATTGGTCACGGTAAATGGAAAAAAAGAAATATTATCTGTAAAAATTCGCCAAAATCAAATTGAAAGTGATGATATAGAAATATTACAAGATATGATTTTAATTGCAACAAATAATGCTATGAAAAAAGTTGATGAATTAACAGAACAAAAAATGAGTAAATTTACAAATGTAATGCCAGGTTTATTTTAATGTATCCAGATAGTTTTAAAAATTTAATTGAAGCATTTAAATTTTTTCCAGGAATTGGAGAAAAAACGGCAGAGAGAATGGCATTTTCAACACTTGATTTAGAAGAAGAACAAATCCATTTATTTGCAGATAGTTTAAAAAAAGTAAAAGCTCAAATTCATCCATGTTCTGTTTGTAATTCTTTAACTGACCAAGAAATATGCAGTATTTGTAATAGTTCTCTTAGACAAGACACACTTTGTGTGGTAGAAGATCCCAAAATTGTATTTTTGTTTGAAAAATTGGGAACATTTCGAGGAAAATACCATGTTCTATCAGGCTTAATTTCTCCTTTAGAAGGAATAAATCCTGAAGATATAGGACTAGAGAAACTTATTGATAGAATAAAAAAAGAAAAGTTTAAAGAAATTATTTTAGCATTTAAACCTAGTATAGAGGGAGAAACAACGTCGCTTTATATTAAAAGAATATTAGAAGGACTTGATATAGAAATTACCAAATTAGCAAGTGGTGTTCCAATGGGAGCAGATATGGAATATGTAGATGCTCTAACATTAGAAAGGGCTTTATTTGACCGTAAGAAAGTAGAATAACTTTTCCCTTCATTCATACGATTTAATAGGTGATACGAATGAAAATAGTGTTTTCATTATTTAAGAGAGTCGTGTTAAGTGTTTTTATTATCTATGGATATAACTTAATAGCAGTTTCTTTTAATCAAATAATTCCTATCAATTTTATTACCGTAGGAGCTGTAAGTGTTTTAGGCTTTCCTGCACTATTTACTTTCATTTTGTTAAGAGTCTTTCTATTTTAGGGAGGATTTATGTGTAGTCAACTCAAAGAAAAACAATTAACTTTTTATCATCATGTTATTGAACCCTTACGAAAAAATAGGAAGGTTCAACACGCATATTTAATTGAAACAAATGATGTCGATCAAAAGGAAGATTATGTTTTAGAGTTTGTTGAACAACTTTTTTTGTTAAGACAAAATAAAGAAATCATCACACCTGATCTTTTACATCAATATATTGTAAAAAATCATTTTCCAGATTTAAAAATTCTAAAGCCTTCTAGTAGTGTAATTAAAAAAGAAGAATTGTTGGAAATTAAAAATTCTTTTAGAGATAAATCTATTTATGGTGGCTATCAAATTTATATTATTTATGATGCAGAAAAATTAAATAGTAGTTCTGCTAATACTATTTTAAAGTTCTTAGAAGAGCCAGAAGATGATATCATTGCTGTTTTAGTAACAGATAATCGATATAAAGTATTAGATACTATTTTATCTAGATGTCAGATTTTATCTTTTTGTCAAGATGAAAAAGTTTTAGAAAAAAAAATATCTCCACCTTTTATTACATTCATTAATTTGTTGATAAATAGAAAGAAAAAAGATTTAATGTTATCCTATCAATTTATTTTAGATGAAATTTTCCCCGATAAAGATTCAATTTTATCTACTTTGCAAACATTAGAAATATTTTTTGCACAAATTCTTCAAAAATATTATAATATTAATCAAAGTAATTGTTCTGAAATGGTAATAAAATATGAAAATCACTTTTCTTTAAATGAAATTATAAAATTTTTATCTATTTTTGATGAAAAGCAGAAAGAATTAGAATATAATTTGAACTTAAAAGCTTGGATTGATTCTTTTCTTCTTAGATTAATGGAGGTATAAATGAAAAAAGTAGTTGGAGTACAATTAGAAAATGATCCAAAAATATATTTTTTTCTAGTGGATGGAATTCATTTAATAAAAGAAGATGAAGTGATTGTTGAAACAGAACAAGGAATACAAATTGGAAAAGTAAAAACATTTGTAAAAGAATATGAAGATAGAGATGTCAGTACAGTCATGAAAAAAGTACTTCGAAAGGTAACACCAGAAGATTTGATCCAACAAAAGCAGAATCAAAAAGATAGCATGGAAGCTCTTGAAACTGCCAAAAAACTTGCTTTAGAGTTAGATTTACCAATGCAATTTTTAGATGCTAATTATATTTTTAATAGAAATCAGTTATTTTTTTCTTATCTTGCAGATACGAGAATTGATTTTAGAATACTTGCCAAAAAACTTGCATCTAAGTATAAAACAAGAATTGAACTTCGACAAATTGGAGTACGAGATAAAGCAAAAAAAGTTGGTGGATTAGGACCCTGTGGTCTCATTTTATGTTGTAATCGATTTTTAGATGATTTTGTCCCTGTTTCTATTAATATGGCAAAAAATCAAGATCTCGCTTTAAATCCAACTAAAATCAATGGTTTATGTGGTAGATTATTGTGCTGTTTAAATTATGAAGATGAATTATATAAAGAATTACGAGAAAAAATGCCTAAAATAGGTGAAATCATTACGACTGCACATGGAAAAGGAAAAGTTGTTTCTATTAATTTGTTAAATCATACCTATTATGTCGAATTATCAAATAAAGAAGTTATTGCAGAAAGTGTTTAAATATGGAAGTATTACGAGTGATAGATTTTCATGATAAAAAAATAAAAATATATGAAAATACTGATTGGTTTTCAACTACTACAGATAGTGTGTTATTGAGTGACTTTGTTTCATTGCAATTGAAAGATCAAAAAATTTTAGATTTAGGAAGTGGAGTAGGGACCATCCCTCTTCTTTTATCATGTAAAACGAAAGCCCAAATTTATGGAATTGAAATTCAAGAAGACGTACATGATTTAGCAAGAAAAAATATTCAATTAAATCACTTAGAAGAACAGATTAAATTGTTTCACGGAGATATGAACAATATTTCTATCTTATCTTTAGAAGGAAAATGTGATGTTGTTATTTCAAATCCACCATATTTTCCATATGATGAGGACAAAATAACTAATCTAGATATTCATAAAAAGTATGCAAGACATGAAGTTACTATTACATTAACGCAACTTCTTCAAGTGGCCAAAAGATTTTTAAAAGATCATGGTAGACTCGTCCTTATTTATCGAACAGAAAGATTATTAGATGTTTTAGAGGAATTAAAAAATCAAGGATTTGAACCAAAAAGACTTCAATTCATTCATCATTCTAGAAATAGCATTTCAAAACTTTTCTTGATAGAAGCAAAAAAATATGGTAAAAGAGAATTAAAAATATTAAAACCATTATATATTTTAGAACGGAAAGAAAGTGAATAGGATGCAAAAAAGTTATGAATCAAAAAATGCTCTCTATATTATTCCAACACCTATTGGAAACTTGGAAGATATTACACTTCGAGCTTTATCGACTCTAAAAATGGTTGACTTACTACTTTGCGAAGATACAAGAACAACAGGTATTTTATTATCCAATTATAAAATCAAAAAAAAATTGATTAGTTGTCACGAATATAATGAAGAAAAAATGAAAAGTGTAATCTTATCTTATTTAGAAGAAGGAAAAAATATTGGACTTGTAACAGATCAAGGAACACCTATTATAAGTGATCCTGGATATCGAGTTGTTTCCTATTTAATTAAATGTGGGAAAACGGTTATTTCTTTACCAGGAGCTACTGCTTTTGTTCCTGCACTTACATCAAGTGGCCTACCTCCTCAACCTTTTTTATTTTATGGATTTTTAAATGCTAAAAGTAGTAAAATGAAAAAAGAATTAGAACAATTGAAACAATATCCATTTTCTATTATTTTTTATGAGTCTCCTCATCGCATACAAGAAATGTTAGAAAACATGCTAGAAATCTTTGGAGATCGTAAGATAACTCTTGCAAGAGAAATTTCTAAAATCCATGAATCATATTACTATGGCCAAATCTCTTCTGTTCTTGAGGAGATTCCTTCAATAAAAGGTGAAATAGTTATTGTTGTAGAGGGTAATCGTGATAGTATCTCTTATCAAAATTTATCTTTAAAAGAACATGTCGATTTATATGTTCAAGATAACATGTCTTTGAATGATGCTATGAAAAAAGTAGCGAAAGAACGTGGAATGGCTAAATCAATTGTTTATAATGAATATCATCAAAAATAAGAAATTATTTCCCGGGAAATAATTTATAAAAGGAGTTGATCACATGAAAATGGTTGTAGCATTAGGAAATCCAGGTGAAGAATACGAAAATACACGACATAATACAGGATTTTTCTTTTTAGAATCTTATTTAAGAGAAAAAGGTTTTACTGTTTGGAAAAAAAAGAACAGAGCTAGATATATTGAAAAATATGTAAATGGCGAAAAAGTTATTTTTTTAGAGCCTCTTTCTTTTATGAATTTATCTGGAGAAGTTGTTTCTGTTTTTAAAAAATATTATAGTATTCCAACAGAAGATATTTTAGTAATTTGTGATGATTTAGACTTAAATTTGGGAAAAATAAAATTAAAAGCGAAGGGAAGTTGTGGTGGTCATAATGGCCTTAGAAATATTGAACTTCATCTAAAAACGCAAAACTACAAACGACTTAAAATAGGAATTTCAAATGACAAAGATAAAAGTACAATTGATTATGTTTTAGGAAAATTTACGAAAGAAGAACAAACTAAGTTAAATGACTTGGTTCCAAAAATTTCTCAGATTATTGATCGCTTTTTTGTGACAGATTTTTCTCTTTTAATGAGTCAATATAGTGAAAAGAATAGGTGATGATAGTGAAATTTTTAAATAACTTATTTTCTTTTCCAGAAGAGTTTCCATCCTCTTTTGGAGGCCTTACGAAAGAAACCTATAGTATTTTGTTAGCTTCTCTATGTCAAAAAGAAAAGAGAAGCATTTTAGTTGTTACAGCAAGTTTATATGAAGCCAATATTTTAGTTGATTCTCTTTCCACTTACCTTGAAGAAGTTTATTTATTTCCGATGGATGACTTTTTAACAAGTGAAGCAGTTGCAATGAGTCCCGATTTAAAGATACGAAGACTTGAAACACTATCTCGCATCAATTGTAGTACTCCTAAAATTGTTGTTACAAACTTAATGGGATATCTACGCTATCTTCCTCTTCCAAATGTTTATCAAAAATGCGTACAAAACATAAAAAAAGGTGATGAAATTTCACCTAAAGAATTCATTCAAAATCTTTATCACTTAGGATATCAAAAAGAAACCATTGTCACTAACACTGGAGAAATGGCAGAAAGAGGTTTTATTGTTGACGTTTTTCCTCTTTTAGAAGATCATCCAGTTCGTTTTGAATTTTTTGGAGATATGATTGAATCCATTCGATATTTTGATGAAAAAAACCAAAAATCTTTAACGGAAATTCATGAAGTTACTATTTATCCTTTTACAGAATTTTTAACTTTACAAGAACAAGAACTATTTCTTCAAAAATATTTACCAGAATATGGAAAAGTTGCATCAATTTATGATTATTTAAAAAATCCTATTTTAATTTATCAAGATGATACAAGAATTGAAACAACTTATCGTTCCATACAAGAAGAAATTTTTACGTATCAGACGACAAAAGATATTGAATTTAAAGGGAAATATATGCATGAGTTGCCCTCTTTTTCCTCTCGAAATATTCTATTTTATTCAAGTGTTGATAATTATGAAAAAAATCAAAAATTTTATGATTTTCATATTCAATCTTTACCAAAATTTAATGAAGATATTGAATCCATTCGTAATTTTATTCAAAAAAATTTACAGAAAGATAAATATATTATTGTTGCGTTAAAGGATTATCAATTACCATCTTTTGCAAAACAAATATCTATTTCTTATCAAAAAACAACCTTTGATAAATTATTGAAAGGGTGTATCAATTTAGTGCCTTTTGAAATGCAAGAAGGATTTCTTTATAAAGATTATGTATTTTTGACAGCAAATGAATTATTTAATGTTCAAAAACCAAGAAAAACTTATAAAAATAAATATAAGTATGCTACTAAGATACATGACTTAAATAAATTAAATAAAGGAGATTATGTTGTTCATGAAGTACATGGAATTGGCATTTATCGAGGAATAAAAACGCTTTCTCAAATGGGTCTTGAAAAGGATTATCTTGAAGTGGAGTATTTAGGAAAAGATAAATTATATATTCCTGTGGAAAAAATAGAATTATTAAGTAAATATACAGGTAAAGAAGGTATTCGTCCTACAATTCATAAACTAGGAGGAACAGTTTGGACAAAGACAAAGGAAAGAATTCGCTCAAAGGTTCAGGATATGACAAAACAGCTTTTAGCACTTTATGCTAAAAGAGAAAGCCAAAAAGGTTATGCTTTTTCACCTGATACAGAATTACAAAAACATTTTGAACAAGCTTTTCCTTATAAACTTACAAGTGATCAAAGCAAAGCTTTATTGCAAATTAAAGAAGATATGGAAAAGGAGTCTCCAATGGATCGTCTTCTTTGTGGAGATGTTGGTTTTGGAAAAACAGAAGTTGCCTTTTGTGCAGCATTTAAAGCAATTAATGATAGTAAACAGGTTCTATTCTTGTGCCCTACGACGATTCTTTCAAATCAGCATTATCAAAATGCTAAAGAGCGTTTTCATGATTTTCCAGTATCAATGGCTTTGTTAAACCGTTTTACGCCAATGAAAGAGGTCAAGAGAATTTTAAATGGATTAAAAGATGGTACGATTGATATGGTATTTGGAACACATCGTTTATTATCTGATGATATTCATCCCAAAGATTTAGGCTTATTAATTATTGATGAAGAACAACGTTTTGGTGTTAAACACAAAGAAAAAATCAAACAATATAAAACAAATATAGATGTGTTAACATTAACAGCAACTCCTATTCCAAGAACTTTGCAAATGTCTATTGTGGGAATAAGAAGTCTTTCGTTAATTGAAACTGCACCTATGGATAGATATCCAATTCAGACATACGTATTAGAAGAAAATATGCAAGTAATCAAAGATGCTATTTATAAAGAATTATCTCGTTATGGACAAGTTTTTATTCTTTATAATCGAGTTGAAAGTATAGAAAGACAGTTATTGAAAATTCAAAATTTAGTGCCTGATGCTAAAATTACATTTGCTCATGGACAAATGTCTCGAGAAAAAATTGAAGATAGAATGTTCGCTTTTATGAATCATGAATATGATATTTTACTTTGTACGACGATCATTGAAACTGGCATTGATATTCCTAATGTTAATACTTTAATTATTTTAAATGCAGATCAATTTGGATTAAGTCAGTTATATCAAATTCGTGGGCGAGTTGGAAGAAGTAATAAAATTGCTTATGCTTATTTGATGTATCAGTCTCAAAAAGTTTTGACGGAAACTGCAATGAAACGGTTAAATGTCATCAAAGAGTTTACGGAACTTGGAAGTGGTTTTTCCATTGCTACAAGAGATCTTTCGATTCGTGGCGCAGGAGATATTTTAGGGAGTGAACAAGCTGGATTTATAGATACGATAGGAATTGATTTATATCTAAAAATGCTTAATGAAGAAGTAGTTAGACAAAAAGGTCAACAAAAAGAAGAGTCTATTACAACAGAAAATGAAACAAAACCCCTTCTTTCTGTTTCCACACATATTAAAGATGAATATGTCAAAGAAGAAGAATTAAAAATTGAAATTCATCGTAAAATTAATGAAATCCAAGATAAGAAATCTTTTCAGTCAGTAAAAGAAGAATTAGAAGATCGTTTTGGAACACTACCAGAAGAAATGATTATATATATGCATGAAGAATGGTTTGAAAATCTTGCTAAAAAATTACCTGTTCATCGTGTAAGACAAATGAAAAATATGATTGAAATGAACTTTACGAGTGAATTTGTTGCTATGATCGATACAGAAAAACTTTTTGTTGATGCTTTTCACATTACACCGATGTTTCGGTTTAAAAGCAGTCATGGAGATTTAACTATTTTGTTAGATACAATTCGTTTAGAAAAACATCCTGTTTTTTATCTTGTACAAATTTTAGAGTCATTATATCTTCAAAAAACACAAAAGTAATCTTGTAAAAATGAGAAGAGATTGTTATTCTTATTATGGTAGGTGACAAGATGAGTAATCGAATAGAAGAATATCAAAAAGTTCATAAAGAAAATTATATCAAAGTAATTCAAGAATTAATAAAAAATAATACAAGTGCTTTTATTCATGATGATATGTTTCCTTTATTTGATAAACCTCCATTAGATTCAATGGATATGATACGGAATAAATTATTATCACTTGCAAAGGAATATAAAGTAGTATTACAAACAGAAAATCTTATCAAAATGATGGATCATTACCAAAAAGCTATGAAAGAAGAAATAAAAATAATTGGAAAATACCGTGAAAAGAATCTTCTTCAATATTTAAATAATTTTATTGCTGGAAGAGAACAGAATATTAAGATTTTAAAAAAAGATTTAGTCATTTTGGATAAACAAATTCAAAAATCATTTAAAGAGATTCTCCAAAAAAATTGTCAGTTTTATTTAATAGAGAAAATAGATTCACTTTTTAATAGTCGTGATCAAGCAAAAATGGAGGAAATTCTAAAAAAAATGAAAGATTTTCTCAATAAGAAGTATTTGAAACAACTTTTAGATAGTTTGGATATTAAGATGTTAGTTAAAGATACTACTCTTTTGAATGGAATCAAAGAGCAAACAAATCGTTATTTATTTACTTTAGAAAATTCTCACTTATTTGATTAAAGCCTTAAAGGGCTTTTTTTGTGCTCTCATTTTATGTTTTCAAGAAAAATATATGTAATTTTGACATTTATTTCTCTAAATCATTTGGAAATAATTACCAAGGGAATTATTTGTTGAAACGATTATAATATATGTAGACAAAAAATTGTATAACCTAACTAAATTTTGAAAACAATAATTGTAGATGGAAAGGGTGAGTATATGAAAACAACTGGCGTTGTGCGAAAAATTGATGATTTGGGTAGGATTGTAATTCCTAAAGAAATTCGTCGAACTTTAAAAATTCGAGACGGTGAATCATTAGAAATCTTTGTGGATAAAGAAATGGTAACCTTAAAAAAATATTCTACAATGGAAGATTTACAAGAGATTGCAAAAAAATTAACAGACGCAATTTCTAATATTACAACAAAAAATATATATGTATCTGATAGAGATTGTTTTATTGCCGGAAATGGAGAGATGAAAAAACGTTTTTTGGGTCAAGCTATTTCTCCCTATTTAGAAGAAATTATAAAAGATTGTGAAAAGCAGTTATCAAAAGAAATTAAAAAGATAGAATTCATTTCTGGTGTCGAAGGAGAATATGCCTATGCGATTTGTCCTATATTATCTCAAGGATCTGCGATAGGTCTTGTACTAATTGTTTCAAAAGATAAAGATATTACAGAAGAGGATATGATGATTACAAATATAGTTGCACAATTTCTTGCAAAATGTGTTGAAGAATAAATTTTATTTGTGTTATAATTTTCCTTAGAAGTGATGAGGAAGAGCTTCTTTAAAAAAGATGAATGAAGAGAACTTCTGGTGGGTGAAAAGAAGGGTCATCATTAAAGAAGTATGGCTTCTGAACTATTATGTCGATAAGTAGATATAATCGTATTCTGGCGTTAACGGAATAAGTGTGTAATAGAGTTTATTATAAAATAAGGTGGTACCGCCCGTTCTAGGGTCCTTATAATATAATAAACTTTTTTTAAGGAGGAAAATGAATGAAGCAAAAATATTACATTACAACCCCGATTTACTATCCAAGTGCAAATTTTCATATTGGGCATTGTTATACAACGATTATTGCGGATGCAATTGCTCGATATAAACGCATGAAAGGATTTGACGTTTGTTTTCAAACAGGGACAGATGAACACGGTCAAAAAATTGAAAATAAAGCAAAAGAAGCAGGGGTTAGTCCAAAAGAATATGTTGATGAAATTGTTCAAAATGCAAAGGATTTGTGGAAATCACTTCAAATTTCATATGACAAATTTATTCGAACAACAGATGAATTTCATGAAAAGGCTGTTCAAAAGATCTTTCTAAAACTTTATGAACAGGGAGATATATACAAAGGAGAGTATAAGGGACTTTATTGTACTCCTTGTGAATCATTTTGGACAGAAACGCAATTGATAGATGGAAAATGTCCTGATTGTGGTCGCGACGTACATGAGATAAAGGAAGAAGCATATTTTCTAAAATTATCAAAATATCAAGATCGTTTGGTTGACTATATTGAATCTCATCCTGAATTTATTCAACCAGAATCGAGAAAAAAGGAAATGATAAATAATTTTATTCGTCCAGGATTAGAAGATTTATGTGTATCTAGAACAAGTTTTTCTTGGGGTATTCCTGTTTCTTTTGATCCCAAACATGTTGTTTATGTTTGGTTAGATGCACTAACTAACTATATTACTTCTTTAGGTTATCTCAGTGATAATGATGAAGAATTTCAAAAGTATTGGCCAGCAGATTTACATTTAGTTGGAAAAGAAATTGTAAGATTTCACACCATTGTATGGCCTATTGTATTGATGGCATTAAATTTACCTCTTCCTAAACAAGTCTTTGGTCATGGATGGCTTGTTATTGATGGGGGAAAAATTTCAAAATCTTTAGGAAATTATAAAGATCCTAGAGAATATATTGAAGAATATGGAGTGGATGCTGTTCGATACTTTGTTTTAAGAGAAGTTTCCTTTGGAAATGATGGTACTTTTTCGATTGATGCCTTAATTAGTCGTACTAATGCGGATTTAGCCAATACATTAGGAAACTTAGTCAATAGAACTATTTCGATGGCACATAAATATTTTTCCGGAACAATTGTTAATAAGAATCAGCAGGAATTAATAGATAAGGAACTTCTTCAAATGATTACTTCTCTTTCTTTGACTGTAGATGAAAAAATGAATCATTTACGAGTAAGCGAAGCTTTAGAAGAAATTTTTGAAGTTTTAAAACGGAGCAATAAATATATTGATGAAACAACACCATGGATCTTAGCAAAAGATGATTCTAAAAAGGATAGGTTAGAAACAATTCTATATACTCTTCTTGAATCCATTCGGGTTTGTGCTACTTTATTAGAACCATTTATTCCAAGTACTTCAAAAGAAATATTTAAACAATTAAATGTAGAAGAGCATCAAGATACTTTCCTTGCCAATGTTACTTATATTGTGCAGGAACCAAAAGTTCTTTTTGCTCGAATTGAAAAAAAGTAATTGACATTATTTTGTCAAATTTCATAGAAAAAGAAAAATTCTGAAGAGTTTTTCTTTTTGTTGTGGTATTATCGAAGGGTAGTGCAAAGAAGTTTGGCGGTACTTGCGGTGAAGAAAGGAAAAGAAAAATGCCAAAGTTAATCAAAAAAATAGGAGTAGAAAGACTTGTTTATATTAGTATTACCCTTTTTTTGATTCTATTAGTAATTGAAGAAAGAAATGTTTTAGATTTCGGTTATTTATGCTTATTTATTTTTTATAGGATTCGTCTGCATCTTTTAAGACGGCACCTGCACTAGAAATAGTATGTAATTTATGATATCTTTGTTGTGGTGATATAGATGATTGATACACATTGTCATTTTGATGTCAAAAGTAAGGATTTATTAAAAAAAGAATTAAAGGAAATTTACCAAAATGGAGTTGAAAAACTCATTGTAAGTTGTTGTACTAAAGAGGAACAAATGAAAAATATTCCCCTTTTGTTAAACGAAGACATGGTTTATTTATCTTTAGGATTTCATCCAGAAGAAGCAGGAAAAATCTCTACAGAAGATTTGAATCATTTAGAAAAGATGCTGAAATCCCTTCCTCACGTAGTTGCTGTTGGTGAAATAGGACTTGATTACTTTTATACAAAAGACCAAAAGAAAGAACAAATTCAATTATTTGAAAGTCAATTGAAAATAGCAGAGAGACTTCATTTACCTGTAGTTATTCATTCACGAGATGCAACAGAGGATACTATTAATTTGCTTCAAAAATATAAAATAAATGGGGTAATCCACTGCTTTTCTGGAAGCCTTGAGACAGCTAAAATTTATATGAAGATGGGATTTTTTCTAGGAATAGGAGGAGTTGTTACATTCAAAAATAGTCATTTAAAAGAAGTACTTTCTCAAATTCCATTAGAAAGCATTCTATTGGAAACAGATAGTCCTTATCTTACACCCGTTCCGTATAGAGGAAAAGAAAATAGTCCCAAATATCTTCCTATTATTGCACAATTTATCGCAGATTTAAAACAAAAAGATATTAAGATAGTAGAAGAAATTACGAATTCTAACTGTAAGCAAATCTTTCATATTTAGATTATTATGCAAATATCGAATATTTTAACAAAAAAAAGCAATGAAAAATGTCAACTTAAAAAAAAGCTCTTGAGAAAGAAAAAAAGATATGTTATATTTTTAACATAAGGAGGATAGAAACATGAATAATAATTCATCAAAGCAAATCTTATTATCAGTGTTGGGAGTAGCTATTTTAGTAGTTGCAGTAGTTGGAGTATCATTTGCAGCATTTACATTTAGTGACACACAAGACAACAAGGAAAATACAATTACTACAGGTGCAATTACACTTACATATCAAGAAAGTGAAAATGGTATATCTATTACGAATATGATGCCAACAAAAGATACAACAGGAAAAGCCTTAACGAATGATTCCACTGATGTAACAGGTGGTAGTACCAATGTGTTTGATTTTGCAATTAATGCAGACATTAAAGGAAAAACAACTATTAACTATACTGTTTCAGCAAAAAAACAAGATAGTACTCTAGATGATAAATATGCCAAACTTTATTTAGAGACAATCAGTGAATTAGGTGCATCAACTGGTGTAGAAAAAATGGCTCCAAAAACTTACCAATTAGATGCTGATCCAAAGGTAGATAGTAATGGAAGACCAGCTGACGAAATGACTTTAACTACAGGAAGTTTCACAGCAAGTGCCAATCATTATTATCGTCTAAAAATGTGGGTTGATGAATCATACGTGCCAGATGGTACTTCAAAGTCTTTTACGGTTAAAGTAAATGTTTATGCTAAAGCAGCATAATAAAAAAAGAAATCTTCCTTTGATTTCTTTTTTTTGTGTCAACTTAAAAAAAAGCTCTTGAGAAAGAAAAAAAGATATGTTATATTTTTAACATAAGGAGGATAGAAACATGAATAATAATTCATCAAAACAAATCTTATTATCAGTGTTGGGAGTAGCTATCTTAGTGGTTGCAGTAGTTGGAGTATCATTTGCAGCATTTACATGGAGTGCTGGTGATCAAAGTACTAAATCAAATACAGTTAGTACAGGTACTATCACTATGACTTATCAAGAAGATACAAATGCTATTTCTATTCAAAACGCAATGCCTATGTCAGAGTCAGAAGGAATGAATCAAAGTGGAACAAATCAAGTTTTTGATTTTGGAATTCATGCAAGCATTAGCGGAAAAACAACTATTAATTATGCTGTTTCTGCAAAAGCAAAAGATGGTAATACATTAGATTCCCAATACGTTGATTTGTATGTTGAGGAAATTAATGAAATAGGTGGAACTAAATCTGGTGTAGCAATGGCAGCAACACCATTTGCAACAACGGGAGCAGATACTACAACTGGAAAACCAGCAAATGAAATGACTCTTGTTTCAGGTAACTTTACAGCAACTGGTGATAAGTATTATCGCTTAAAGATGTGGGTTAACGAAAGCTATACAGTAGCTGATGAAGCAAAAACCTTTACGGTTACCCTTAATGCTTATGCTAAAGCGGCTGCTCAATAAGATAAAGTATATTTAGAAAAGTAGATCATATCTACTTTTTCTTTGCATTTTTTTCTCTTTATGCTATAATTTTTTATAGTAGGAGGAGCAGATATGGATCATAATGTTGAAGAAAATGAAAATAGAAAGGGTTCTTTATTTATTAGTATTTTAGCACTTCTCATTTTATTTGTTGCAATCTTTGGAGTATCTTTTGCAACCATTACATTTACAAATAATGACAATTCATCTAATACAATTCGAACAGGAGAATTAAGAATGTATTATACAGAAGATACTAATGGTATTTCTATTGAAAATGCAATGCCTATGTCAGATGATGTTGGAATGAAAATGAATGCAGAAAATCAATATTTTGATTTTACCGTTGGAACAACAATTAAAGGGAAAGCAACAATTTCTTATGAAATTTCAGCAGAAAAAGATGTCAACTCTACTTTAAAGAATGAAAATGTTAAACTTTATTTAGAAAAGAAACGAGGAGCTATTTATGAACAGGAAATGGCACCAACAGTCTTTACACCATTAAAAAAGCAAACTGATTGGGGAACAGAAAAAGGAACCATGTTGTTAGCTACAGGAACATCCAAACAAACAGAAGAGATTCAATATCGTTTAAGAATGTGGGTAAAACAAGATACAGTGATCACAGGTACTAGTGAAAATTTCACGGTTCGCGTAAATGTAAAAGGTGGAGTTCTTCCAGAATAGCTATGTAAAACATGGCTTTTTCTTTGATATTTATTTTATTTTATCTTATTTTGTGTTATGATAATAATAGTTAAGAATAAGATGGGTGATAAAGATGAGAGAAGAAAGTCATTCTCGTAAATCTACATTTTTTTATATTAAAAAAATATTGCATTTTATTACCACCGTTATCATGTATGTTATATTACTCATCATGATTTTAGTGGCTATTCTTTTTGCCCTTTATTTTTTAGATCAAAAGAAAAACTTAGATAGTGGTAAAAATTTACCGCCTCTTTTTAATGCGTATGTTATTATTAGTCCTAGTATGGTGCCTACTATTAATGTAGAAGACGCTGTCGTTACAAAAAGAGTTAAAGAAAGCGAATTAAAAAAGGGAGATATTATTACATTTAATTCTCCCGATTATCGGTACTCTGGAATTACCGTAACACATCGTATTGTAGGAATTGAAAAAACAAGTGATGGAAAAACACTCTACACTACCAAAGGAGATAATAATAATACCCCAGATAGTACAAGAATTACATATGATAATATCTATGGAAAAGCGATTTTGCGAATCCCAATGATTGGTTATTTACAGTACTTTTTAACACAAGCATATGGCTGGATTATTGCTGTTGTTATTCCTTGTCTTGGCATTATTATTTATGATATCATTAAACTAATTAAGACAATCAAAAGAAGTATTGTTCCACAAAAAAAGAAGAGAAAAACTTATAAAGAAAAACCAAATCAAATGAAAGATAAAAGAAGGAGATTTAAGTAAAAATGAAAAAAAGAATTGCACTGTTTTTTGCCGGAATTGTTTTGTTTGTATTCATCTTTATTACCTCGATTGCATGGAGTAGAATCTTTTTTAATGAAGAAGAAGTAGGAGATGTAACTATTTTGAATATTGAATTTTCTGATGAACATCATTCAATCGATACAACGCAAGTGGCTCCTTTAGAAGAACCTATTGAAACATTAGAGCCCTATCAGTTTCGGTTAACGAATACAAGTTCTCATAATAGTCATTATCAATTACTTCTTGAAGAAGATCCTATTTCCAATAAAATTGGGTATCGTCAAGAAGATTTGTTGACGAGAGAACAATTAAATTATGAACTTTCTTTAAATGGAAGTGTTATTAAAAAAGCTAAATTATCTACTATCAAAAATAATGTATTAGATGATCGGGTTATTCAGGGAAATAAAGAAAATAGTTATACTTTAAAAGTATGGGTTCATGATCAGGTAAAAGCAGGGGAATGGGAAAATAAGTATTATCATTATAAAGTAACTGTAAAAGTCATAGGAGAGTGATAAAATGAAATCTTTCTTTGTAGAATATGCAAATATTGTTGCGACGACCATCCTTGGTTTGCTTTTTGGATTATCGTTTTTCTTGTTATATGTTAATTTTTATCATTATAAAGAAATTCAAACTACATATACTCCAAATACTGAAAATGGTACAGATTATGAAAATATACTTGCTCAAGTAAATGAGATAAGATCTGATGCTAATTCCTATTATCAAGCTACATACCGTGGACAAGAAAGTATATATGACATGTCTGGGTTACAAACAAAATTCAACTCTTGTATGGATAACTTTGAAAGCGAAGAATTAAAAAAATTACTAGATAAAGAAACTTTTGATATTCGTGATGTTTCTGATTTAATTCATTATTATCAAAATCGTATTTTAAATGATTGTCTTGTAGTGCAATTGTATAATATTGCCAATGAAGAAAATCCTAGTATTCAAATAGAACGATTAAAAGTATTAGCTCCATTTATTAAAAACGAAATAGATTTATTTATTTCAACAGGTGTAGGATATGTAAAATCAAACATTCGAAATAATGATAGCTATTACTTTAGTAATCAAAGTGCTAAAAACACTATCTTTGAATTAACAAAAAATAGTTATTTAGAAATTATAAATCGTTATAAACAATCTTTAACATTTATTAAAACCTTGTCAGGTTGGTATAGAACTGTTGCTCAAGGAGGATAAAATGAAAAAAATATTTAATGTTATTTTCTATTATTTACAACTTATTTTATTTGTTGGTGCTTTTTGTTTAACTTTTTTCATCATGTTACAGATGAATCGTCGTCTTGAAAAAAGTTTTTTTACAACAATTGATGTCTTTGTTCCTTTTATCATTTTATTTATTCTTTTAATCATCAATATTCTTGCTAATCAAAAAACTGTAAAAAAGAATCTTTTTTATAATATTACCTCTTTTCTTATTTTTGGAACAATTTCAATCGTTGCATTAAGGGCAATATTTGATCATTATTTAATTATGGGAACACTTAATAGTTATCAAATTGATTTTAATTATTTTGCTAATTTTATTCCATTTTTGAAGATTATGATATATGGTCTTTCTCTTGCTAATTTTCTTTTTATGTTTCATCTTAAGGAAAAGAAGAAGCAGTAAGCACAGTAGTACTTTTTTCTTTGGTTGTTTCTATTTAAAAATTTCGATATAATAAATGTGGTGATCTAGATGGAAACGTTTTATTTTAAAAAGAAATATGGCCAGAATTTTTTAAAAAATCCTAAAATTCTTGAAAAAATTGCAGCGATTCCATGTTATCAAGAAGATTCTCTTGTTATGGAAGTAGGTCCAGGAGGAGGAGCTCTTACAAAACAGCTCGCCAAGCAAGTAAAGCAAGTCGTTTGTTATGAAATTGACCATGATTTAGAAGATCCATTAGCAATTGCATTACAAGAGTTCTCTAATGTAAAGCTGTTTTTTGAAGATTTTTTAAAGAGAGATATTGTAAAGGATATTTCATCCTTTCATTATCAGCATTTATATTTTGTAAGTAATGTTCCCTATTATATTACAACGCCCATTCTTTTTAAATTATTAGAGTCTCATCTTCCTTTTGAAGAAATTGTTATGTTGGTGCAAAAAGAGGTAGGAGAACGCTTTACAGCCCTTCCTGGAAGTAAGCAATATGGTGCTTTGACTGTTCTTCTACATTATTATTTTGATATTCAAAAATGTTTTGTTGTAGGAAGAAAAGAATTTGTACCTATGCCACATGTAGATAGTTTAGTTGTCTCTTTTCAAAGAAAAAAGGAATTGCTGTATTTAAAAGATGAAAAAACATTTTTTGAACTTGTTCATAATAGTTTTCGTTTTAAAAGAAAGACACTTTATAATAATTTAAAGGAGTATGATATAAAAAAATTAGAACCGATTTTAAAAAAATATGGATTTTCTTTCACAACAAGGGCAGAGCAGATTCCTTATGAAGTCTTTGTAGCAATGGCAAATCAATTATAAGTATTTTAAATGCTTTTTTTTATCGTAGAAAAAGAAAAGATGTTTTTTTTAGAAAATGCTGTTTTAAATTCATTTTGTTTTATTCTAAAATAGTTTGTTCTTTCATAAACTGTATTGGGTGAAGAGAATGCAATTTAAAATAAAAGATATTGTAACAAGAAAATCCTATCAAAATGATATTTTATTTGAAATTGTGGATATTGATGATGATATAGCCTATTTAAAAGGGGTAGATGTTCGATTATGTGCAGATAGTCCTTTAGAAGATCTTGAAAAAGTAGGGATTTCTCGTGATGAAAAAAATGTAGATCAAGAATTTTATCAAAAACTAGATGGTTTTATTCAACTAGATAGAAATGAATATTTTTATTTACCTGGCAAAATTCTTCATATTGACGCTGACATTAAATTAAATAACAACTCGCAAACTCTTATAAAATAAGGAAATGAAAAATCTTAAAATTTCTAAAAAATCTCAAAAATGCCAAAAAATAGGTAAAAAATTTAAAAAAATTTGCACTAAAAAGGAGAGGGTGACATTTCTTAAGTAAATAAAATTGATATATTCTTAACAAATAAAACATAACAAGAATTGAATAAATTTCAGTTCTTTTTTTTTGCTATACATAGCCTTTTTTAGATGGCTAGAGTTTAAAAAGAAAGGAGGAAAAATATGTCTAATTGCAAAGTAATTGCAGTAGCAAATCAAAAAGGTAGAGTTGACAAGATCACAACGACATTTAATTTAGGCGTAGCATTATCGAAATTGGGTTATAAGGTATTGTAGTAGATACTGTTCCACAAGGTAATTTTGGGTTATTATGATCAAGATAATATGT
>CANQDI010000002.1 GCA_947591575.1 uncultured Bacilli bacterium
ATATAACAGTTAAAGCACTATTTAATTGTAGATAATTATATGAATAACATTGGTAACATCTTTTAAATGAACAGTATTTACCACACTTTAATCTTTCATTTAGCATGCATCTCTTTTACTTATCTCCTAATTTGTCTCTATGGTTGATTGGTTTTACTCTTTAAAATACGTAATGTATTGAGAATAGTCAAAATTGTCACACCCACATCAGCAAATACAGCCTGCCACATTGTAACCAAATCGAATAATGAAAAAATTAATGTTCCTAGTTTAATGCCAAGCGAAAACACCAAATTTTCTACAATAATATGATGAACAAAAGAAGAAATTTGGAGTGCTTCTAAAATTTTAGAAGGGTGGTCTTCCATCAAAACAACATCACTTGCTTCAATCGCCGCACTACTTCCTATTCCTCCCATTGAAATACCAATATCACTTCTTCGTAAAGCAGGACTATCATTAATTCCATCTCCCACAAAGGCTGTATATGATTTATCTTGTAACAGGTTTTCTAATGCCTCATATTTTTCTTGTGGAAGTAATTCAGCTTGAATATGTTCTATGCCTATTTTTTTTCCAATTTTATCAGCAACTTCCCTTTTATCACCTGTAAACATAAATGTTTCTATTTTCTTCTTTTTCAAAGATGATATGGTCTTTTTAGCATCACTCTTGACAGTGTCTTCTAAGACAAGAGCACCTTGATACTTGTCATTAATTGACAAATATAAAACAGTTTCATCTATAATTTGATTTACCTTTACATATTTAGCATTTCCAACTTTGATCTTCTTGTCATGATAGATATAGGAAAGTCCCTTCCCCGTTTCTTCTTTAAATTGTGTGACTTCCTTAAGTGGTAATGGTCTTTTATTAGAAGAAGTAATTGCTTTTGCAAGAGGATGATTAGAAAAGGATTCTCCCAAAGCCATATAAAACAATATATCTTCCTCTTTTGTTTCTCCAACAGGAAGTATTTTAGAAACATGGAAATCTCCCGTTGTCAAAGTTCCTGTCTTATCAAATACAATCTTTTTTATCCATCTTAATTTATCCAGATAAACACTTCCCTTTACAAGAATCCCTTTCTTACTTAACACACCTATTCCTGTAAAATAAGCTAGTGGAACGGAAATAGCAATCGAACAAGGACAAGAGACAACCAAAAATAGTAAAGCATGATAAACACTAGTTTGATAAGTAGCAGTCGTAAAAATAGGCAAGATGAGTCCTACCAAAATGGCAAGAATGATGACAATAGGTGTATAAATTGCAGCTCCTTTTGATACAAAGGTTTCAGATTTTGCTTTTTGACTACTTGCATGTTCCATCAAATTTAAAATTCTACTCGCCGTACTATCTTCATATTTTTTAGTAGTTTTAATATGAATTGCATCTTTCATATTAATGGTTCCTGATAATAGTAGTTCACCCTTTTCTTTAATCTGGTATGTACTTTCTCCAGTTAAAGATTTTGCATCAATTTCCGTTACATCCTCTAAAAGAGTACCATCAATAGGAATTTTTTCTCCTTTTTTTACAAGAATAGTACTACCTACTCTGACATCTTCTGGTGAAACTTCTATATAAGAATTGCCTTTTTTTAAATAAGCGGAAGGAACTTGCAAGTCCATTAAATCAGAAATCGATTTTCTACTTTTTTCAATAGCCTTACTCTCTAAAATTTTTCCAATTTCGTATAAGAATAAAACCATAAATCCCTCACTCGATTTCCCAATGAGATAAGCACCTATAGCAGAAATAACAATTAAGCTATTTTCATTAAGTGTCTTTGTCCTCAAATTATAATAAGCTTTTTTTAAAGTCTTTAGAATCAAAACTACATAAGAGCAAACGATCAATAGAGGTTTTAAAATATCAGGCACTATAAAACTCATAAGAAAGAGAATCACTCCCAAGAAAATACGAAAAATATCTCCGCTGTTCTCAGTACTTTCTTCTTTTAATTCTTCTAGAGATACATCAGGTTCTACTTTTTGAAGTTCTTGAACTAATTTTTCTTTGGAATATTCCTCTTCTGTTTCAAATTGAAGTGTTTCCATCGCAAAATTAAGAGAAATGTTTGAAAATTTTTTTTCATTTCGAAGATAATCTTCTACTCTTTGAGCACACATTGCACAATCCAACCCTGTTATCTTATATTTATATTTCTTCAATATGTTCGCGTCCTTTCAAAAAAATGTCTTTAATATGCTCATCATCTAAACTATAGTAAATCGTTGTCTTATCTCTTCGAAACTTTACTAAATGACTCTGTTTTAAGATTCTTAATTGATGAGAAATGGCAGATTGTGTTGTTCCTACAATTTTAGCAAGTTCAAATACACACAATTCTTTTTCTAAAAGTGCTGCGATGATTTTAATTCGAGTAGAATCAGCAAATACTTTAAAAAATTCTGCTAAATCATAGATTTGTTCATCTTTCATGAGATCACCCTTTTATATATGAATACTTGTTCATATATAAATATATGATACTTTCTTTAAAAAGTAAAGTCTATTTACTCTCTTTTTCGATCAATTCTTCTAATTTTTGATATTTTTGAATTAATAATTCATCATATTTCTTTAATAAATCCATTTTCTTACTCTTTGAAAAAATATTTTCTTTTAAAATTTCTTTCCTTAATGAATTTCTCTTTTCTTCAATCGGCATAATTATAAGTTTTTTATACATACTAATTTTATCTTGCATTTTTATCACTACTTCCTTGATTTTATTATAGTGGTTATAAAGCCAATAGTCAAACGGCATATTTGATTGATAGAATTTCTTATAGATTAGGTGGAAATATGGAAAAAATGACAAAGGTTGATGTAGGAAATGGAGAATATCGCTTTAAATTAGAAGGACTTCTTGACAAAAAACAGATTAGTAAAAACAAGTTAATGAGAGACACTGAAACAGATTTTAAAGTTATTCAAAGAATTGCTAAAGGAACCATTACAAAAGTCGATATTTATGTACTTGCTAGAATTTGTGATTATTTAGATTGTAGTATTACCGATATTATTGATTATCAAAAGAAAAAGAATTAAAAAAAAGAGAAAACGCTCTCTTTCTTAATAGATTCTTTTTTTATTTATCGGTAGAACCAAATCCACCTTTACGAATTCCTTCTGCCCTATCATCATCAACTACTAAAAACTTTTGAAAGATAACTTGTCCAATCACATCGCCTTTATGAACAATCAACTCTTCATTTTTAAAATTATAATATTGAAAGTAAAAATGACCATCATTACTTTCATTTTCATAGTAATCTGCATCAACGATTCCAATACTATTGCACATTACGAATCCCTTTTTAGGACCACCACTACGATTTACCAGCATATAGTATTCATCTTCTTGACAATAAGCCTTAAGACCTGTTGGAATTAAAACTGGTTTTTGTCCAAGTTGAAAAGGTGGTATGATTACATCTTCAGCTGCTTCTATATCATAACCAGCTGAATGTTTTGTTTTTCTAGTTGGAAGATGAATATCCTTATCTTCCCATCCTTTTGCAATTTCAAATCCTCTTTGTCTCATAAAATCTCCTTAACTATTTAATGTACACGAAACAACCTGTGGTTCGTTATTTTCTACTGCAAATTGACTATTATCAATATATAGAACAATTTGATCTTGATCTAAACTTTTTTTCACATCAATAATTCTTTGATTGCTACTACCAACATAGTGAAGTTTATCTTCTTTTAATTTCATAATGAAGCGTCCCTCTAAAATAACATCAATATTTTTGAGAATCTCTTCTAAATTGGCATCTAATTCTCTTTGAGCCATTAATTCTTCCCAAGTATATCCAGTATAAAGCCAAATTGTTTTATGAGGATAAAGTTGTCTTATATTGGTCACTAAATCACGGATAGTCTTTCGATTTCCTAAATAAAGTGGATCTCCCCCTGATAAAGTAAGACCACTACACCAATCTTGATCTAATTGCTCGTAAATTTCTTTGATCGTATCATCATCAAAAGGAACACCATCTTCAGGATCCCAAGTCAGTGCATTTTGGCACCCTGGACATTGATGAGAACAACCACTTACCCAAAGAACAACGCGAAGTCCTTCACCATTTAACATATCTGCTTTTGTTATATTATGATATTTCATCTACATTGATTTCCTTTCTGCAATTTCCACCATTTTTGCTCGATTTAATCTAGTATCACCGTGAACTCTTGAATAAGAAAGGTAACCATTCATACGATCGATTTTAGTAAGATCAGCACTGCCACATTTTGGACAAACATCCATATCCAATTCTTCATGTCCACAGACATTGCAGTAAGAAAGGGATAAATTAACACCTTCATAAAATCCTTTTTCCATTGCACGTTCTACATAAGTAATCATTGCTTCTTTATTATAATTTAAATTGTAGCGAACATATTGAATTCTTCCACCACGGAATAGATCCCAAAATCTTCCTTCCAAGTCTTGTTTTTGAATACCAGTAATATCCTCCCAAACGCCACAGTGAAAACTATTAGAAACATATTCTCTGTCAGAAACACCTTTTACAATACCATATTTTTTCCTAAATTGTTCTACTTGAGTACCACAAAGGCTTTCAGCTGGCGTACCATAAATAGCATAAAGAATTCCATCTTCTTTTTTGTAATCTTGGATCTTTTTATTAATATATTTCATTACTTCTAAGGCAAATTCTCCATCTTCAACAAGACTTTTTCCATTATAAAGTTCTTGCAATTCATTAAGAGCCGTAATTCCAAAAGAAGCAGTAGAAGATTTTAACAATGGTTCAATTGGTTCATTTGGTTTTAAGTGTCCTCCATAGAATCCACCTTCACAATAAGCGAGTGGACTAATAGATGCTTTTTTCTTTGCTAAATAATGGTAAGTACGAATATGAATTTTACGAATCATTTCAAGATAATAATCTAATACTTCATAAAAATCTTTCTGTTCCTCTCTTGCTTTTGCTAAAATCATAGGTAAATTAAGGGAAACAGCTCCAATATTAAATCTTCCAATAAATACAGGTTTATCATCTTCATCAGCTGGTTCCATTCCTCCACGTTCAAACCATGGTGACAAGAAAGCACGGCATCCCATAGGGCTGACAATTTTTCCATACTTTTTAAACATTTCAGGGACATATCCTTCTCCTGTTAAAGATAAATAGTCTGGATACATTGTTTTGGCACTACAATCAAGTGCTGTATCAAATAAATGATACATTTTCTTTCCACGGCCATGAAGATTTTTATCATAAAGAAATACAAGTTTTGGAAACAACGTTGGTTTTCTAAATCCTGGTTTCCCTTGTCCTTTCATATGGGTATTTAAAATCACTTCAGAGATCATCTGCCCAAAAGGATCTTCTTCATGTCCAAAAGTGAAGGTTACAAATGGATAATCGCCCCTACTTGAACCTACACTATTTAATTTATATTCAATTCCTTGGTATCCTTGTTCACATTCACGACGTGTTTTCTTCCAAGCATACTCTTCTGCTTTTGTAGGTTCCTCGCCACCAGTAATTTTCATATACTCTTCATAATACTTATTATAACTTTTCTTAGCATAAGGTGTTAAAATCGTATCTACTTCAGGAACAGTGAAACCTCCATACTGCATGGCAGCTGTATTAATAATGACATCTCCCATTACATCATAAGCTGTATCAAGACTTTTGGGTTCATTATACCAAAGATTTCCCATTTCAAATCCATCTTTCATCACTGAACCAACGTCGCATAAGCAACAGTTCATTGTATCACGTCTTGCACTCATATCGTGTACATAGATATATCCATCCTCACAAGCTTCCACTTCAACTTTTGTAAGAAAGAATTTTTTATAAAGTTCTTTATTTAAATTGCCATAAACTAAACTACGTTGTGTTGATACAAGAGCACTATCTGTATTAGAGTTTTCTTTATCTCCTATATAACTAATTGCCTGTGCTTTTTTATAAACATTATCCAAAATATGAACAAAATCATTTTTATAATTACGGTATTCACGATAACTCTTCGCAACAAGCGGATTTACTTGTTCAAGAGCTGCCTCTACACAATTATGAATTTGATTAACCTCCGCATCACTCGTTTGATTTTTTAATAAATCAATAACAATGTTTACAACCTCTTCTTTTGCTTCCTGTGTTAAATCAACCATTACTCGCTCAGCACTTTTCTCAATCGCAGCTTGAATTTTCTCACCATCAAATGGTTGCCTTGTCCCATTCTTCTTAATAATATTAATTTTGGGATTATTATACTTCTTTTTTGGTCTTCCTCTTTCTATTGTCTTTTCTTCCTTTTTCTCCTTCACATTTGTCTTTGTCATTTTTTAACACCTCTCTCTATTTTTGTGATATTCCAATCATATCTTGTTTTTTTGTTATTTATTCTACTTTTTACTATTTGTAAACTTTTTTATTTGTTTGGTTTACACTAAAAAGAAGACAAAAAAAACATATGGCTAAAAGAAGAAGAAAAATGCTTCTTTTTCCTTATTTTTCAGTCGCTTTTGCTACTACAAAGTGCCATTTTTAAAAATGTTTTTTTTGAGAACTTTTTTGTGTATTATATTTATATTATTGATTTTTCAATGTTTTTAAAGTATAATAAAAGAAGAAACAAGGAGGTGTCAATCATTGGAAAAAATGACATTATTTGACACTCTAATCGTTGTGAAGAGAAGTGGACAACGAACAACCTTTCAAGGTGAAAAAATTGCTATTGCAATTAAAAAGGCCTTTGATAGTGTTGAAAACAACTATAAAGAGGAAGATGCCAATAAGGTATATGAAGCTGTTTTAAAAACCATTGAAAAAGAATATATAGATCGTAAAACCATCCAAATTGAAGATATCCAAGATCTTATTGAAATGACACTACAGAAAAAAAATTATCAAGATGTTTTTTTGTCATTTAAAACTTATCGTGAACATCGCAATGCTTCTCGAAAAAGTTTTATTACAAAGCAACAACACAAATTTTTAAAAACAATCGAGACATTAGGATTTAATAAAGAAGAAGAAAATGCTCTATTAAAAAGGAAAAGTCCCAGTCAACTACTAGAAAATTATGGAACAACAATTGCATCTGGTTTTACAAAATCTTACTTATTAGATACAAAAATTGTAAGAGCAATTGATAGCGGACTGATTGGCATTTCTCATCTAGAATCCATTGCTTTAGGAAGTATTGAAAGTATTGAGTTAGATGTAAGTAGACTCTTTAAAGAAAAAATTCTATTAACAACAAAACAAGACTACCTCGTTCAAAATATTGACGACTTTTTTGATAGCTTACTTCTTTTAATAAAATCTTGTGCTCACTCTGTTTATGGACAAATACAAATTTCTAACCTAGATTATGATATCGTTCCTTATATTCTTACTACTTATAAAGAATGTCTACAAGAAGAAATCAATGATTTTTTAGAATTTAGTGGATTTAAAATGTTTCTTAGTGGTGATAGAATAAAAAAGGAAATTGATCGCTTAGGAAGTATAAAGGAAAACATTACTTTACTAGATGAACTTTGTTCACAAGAAGAATTATTAGAAATTTCTTTCAAAAGAGCCATACAACTTGCCAAAGAAAAAACAAATAAGAGGATCCATAAGAGTCTTACTCGATTCCTTATAAACTTAAATTCTATTTATGATAAACTAGAAAACTTTCCTAAAATAAGCATAGGAATGGGTACTGCTACTCAAGAAGAGGCAAAAATTTTTATGCAAATTTTATTAGAAATTGCAAAACAAGAAGACTATTTGGAACCAACTTATGTTTTTAAATTAAAGAAAGGAAAAAATATTGAAGAAAATGATCCAAATTATCATTTATTAGAATCTTATCTTCACCTTGCCATTAAAAGTAAAAAATTTTTATTTGCCAATTTGGAAGCTAAACAAAATAGAAAATATTATGAGGAAGGTGTTCCGAATAGTGAAATTTGTTATTTTAGCGATGGAAGTAGAGTTGTCGAAGATTCTACAATACAAGATGCAAGGATTATGGGAGGTAAAGGAAATTTATTTACCTGCTCTATTAATTTACCTCGATTGGGATTTAAAGTGAAAGATATGAAGAACAAAGAAGAAGCTTTCTTTTCACTCCTTCAACAATCCTTAGAACTCGCAAAAGATACTTTACTATCCTCTTTTGAATTACTTACCAACAAAAAATGTGAGGAGTTTCCATTTTTATTAGGCCAAAACATTTGGCAAGATGGAAGAAATGTGAAAGAAACAGACCGATTAAGGAAATTATTTAAACATGGTACATTGTCTATTCATTTTGTAGGTCTCGAGGAATCTTTATCTCTTTTAACGCAAGAGGAAGATAGCTTAAAAAAGGAAAAATTAGGAACCAAAATACTTGAGTTCATGCAAGAAAAAGTGATGTCATACTGCATTTTACATAATCTAAACTTTACTTTATCTGCTAAAAAAGATGATTACATTTGTAAAGAATTTAATCAAATTGATACAGCTATTTATGGTAAAAACAAAGGAATTACTACAAAAGATGCATACCACAATGGATTTGAAAAAGATGTATTAAGCTGGAAAGAAACATTAGAGATAGAAGCTAAATATCACTCTTATACGTGGGGTGGACACCTCAGTTGTTTTTCTCTTTCCAAAAAAGATATATCTCAAATAAAAGCAATCTTAAATGACATAGAAAAAGAAGCTATTGGTGCTTTCTACTTGGAAGCAAAACATTAGCTTCTTTTTATATTTTCTCCTTTTGCACTTTTTTTCGTAGTTTTTTTCGAATGACAAAGCGATAAATACGAACCAATTTTAAAAAGAAAAAGGTAAAAATCGGTCTTATAATATAATCAAATTCCCCGATAAATTCTAAATACTCTCCTCCAAACTTTTTCTTAAACTCATGAAGTCCTACTAAAGGATGATCACTTTTGGGTTCTCCAATGGTTCCAAATTCATCAAAAACAGAGGAACCTTTTTCTTTTGAAATTTCAATTTGATAATCAAATAAGCGATAGTTCGCATAAGTCATTTTATAGTCCATATCATTTGCTCCATATAAATACCAACTTTTATCACCATAATGCACTGTAAAATAACTACTGACAACAATCTTATCTTCTTTTCTTTTCTTCTTTTCTTCTTCTAAAAACGAAAGTTCTTTTTGTTTTTTTTCTAAAGAGATAAGATTGATTTCTTTCGCAGATTTTTCCTTTTGAATATCTTCTTTTAAAATGGCAATCATTTTAGAAAGAGAAACTTTTGCCAACAATAAAGATACATGATTAGAAGCTGAAAAGATATCATAAAATTTCTCATAATAATCATCTGGATGAGAAAAGAAATTTTGTCTTTGTTCGGTCAGCTTCATAAGGCGGATAAATTGAGGAATATCCTCCTTGGTTCCAATAGAAGGTTCTACTTCAAAATGTTCTGCCTTTTTTATAAAACGTAGGGCTGTTTTAGAGTAACGTTTTCGTATATCTTCTATTTCATTTTTTAAATCAATACGAAATGTATAACGAGGTTGAGACGTTTCAAAATATTTGGTAAGAGGTAAATGCTTATATCCTATCTTCTTAAGAAAAGAAACTAATTGATAATGATTTTCCCCTTCGATACACGTTGCATCTTCTGAAATGGTATGGAGACGAATATCAGGATCAATTTTAAAATAAAGCCCTTTCTGCTTTTTCACAAACTTTTTTAAAGAAGTTGTAAAAAAAGATAAGCATTCTAAATTTTGATAATCCATGACAAATCCCCTAGGAATATAAAAATAGCAATATCCAAATGGCAGCGACTTTTTTAAAAGAAGTGCGGTAGCAATCAACGTTTCATTTTCTTTTACACCAACATAAAAAGGTGTATATCCCCTTGATTTTGAAAGTTCTCCCCATAAAGGAGAAGCAAGGAAATGAGATTTTGTAGGATGATTTTCTACAAAGGATGAAAATTCTTCTAAGTCAACTTGTTCTATAAATTTCATATTCTTATACACTTCCTTTGATTATTGTTAGTATACCCTTTTCTCATCTTTTTTGTCAATTTTCCTCGATTCTTTGAGATAGATGATATTGTGATATTTAAAAAAAACATGCTATAATAAAAATAGATAGAATAAAGAGGTGACTTTTATGCTTGTTGAATTAAAAAAGATAGAATTTGATACATTTGCATCTACCCATATTCATAATAGCTTTCAGCAAAATTCTTATTGGGCAAAATTCATGGAAGGAGATGGATGGCATAGTTATTTTGTAGGATATAAGGATAACAATCAAATCATTGCTGCCACTTTGCTTCTTTCAAAAAATACCCCTCTTCTTAAAAAACGGTATTTTTATGCCCCTCGTGGTTTTCTAATCGATTATAATAATACAGAGCTTGTTCAATCCTTTACAAAAGACGTCGTACAATTTGTCAAACAAAAAAAAGGAATTTATTTAAAAATAGATCCTTATATACCTTGGGTAGAGCGAAATAAAGACGGAGAATTAATAGAAGGAGGAAAAGATAATAGCCGTATTGTCAATATGTTAGAAAAAATAGGATTTGTTCATGTTGGCAATGATTTTAAAAGGAATATGGTGCAACCTCGTTGGTTATATGCAATTGATACAAGAGGAAAAACCATCGAAGATTTAGAAAGTGAAATGCATGATAAAACAAGACAGATCATTCATAGAAATGAGCGAGAAGGAATTGCATTTCGTTTTCTTGAAGAGGAAGAGATACCACAATTTGTAGATATCATGAAAGAAACCAGTGATAAATATCATACGCTTGAATATACAAAGCAATATTATGAAGATTTTATGCATTGTTTTCCAAAAGAAAATATTAAAATGGCAGTAGTTGAACTTCATCCAAAAGAAGCCATTCAAAATATCGAAAATCAATTAAAAGAACTAAAACAAAGTTATTATGATCGGGCATTTAAAAAAGAAGAAGTGCTCCACATGAATGAATCTACTTTTGAAAAGAAAGAAAGAGAACAAGAAGAAATGATTGCACGATTAGAAGAAAAACAAAAAAACTATGAAGATATTTTACAAGAAAAAGGAGAAAAGATTCTATTAGGTGGTTATTTTATCATTCTATATGGAAATGAAGTCATTGCTCTACACGGAGGTATTTATGAAGAATGGAAAAAACTAGATGCTGCCGTAACCTTACATTATGAGATGTTAAAGTATACCAAAGAACATCATTATGAACTATATAATTTATATGAAATATCAGGAGATTTTCGAGAAAATAGTCCTATGTATGGAAGCTTTTTATTCAAAAGAAACTTTGGAGGAGAAGTCGTTGAATTAATTGGTGAATTTGATTACATCATTGATTTAACTGCCTATTCTTTTCTTAAATACTTCTTTCCATCCTATTATGGAATTAAAGTCATTCGAAAAGAAAAAGTATAAGATATAAAATATTTAATAATAGATAATCATTGCAGAATAAGAATAAATTTGATCTTCTCCTTGTGCGAAACTATCGATTTGGTATTGTATATCAACAACTTCCCCCTCTAAGTCCTTTAAAAAATCATTCATAGCTTTTTCTAAATCTTCTTCATCTTCAAAATCAAATAGTTTTACTTTCATATATATCACCTAAAATAGTATAAAAAAAGTTTTCCACAAAATATGTCGAAAACTTTTTTCTTACTTTTTTTATTTACCTTTACTTTACAACAATATTACAGATTCTTCCTTTAATTAAAATAATTTTCACAATCTGTTTTCCTTCAATATGTCTTTTCACATTTTCTTCTTGTAAAGCTTTTTCTTCGATCTGACGTTCTGTATCTTCTAGATGAACTTTAATTGTAGCTCGAACTTTACCATTGACCTGTACAGCAATTTCTTTTTCCTCTTCTACTAAATACTTTTCATCATATTGAGGCCATTTTTGATAAGCGATTGTCTCATTATGACCCAATATTTGCCACATTTCTTCCCCTACATGAGGAATGATACAACTAATCATTTTGATAAACCCTTCTGCATATTCTCTTGGGCAATGACCTATACGGTAACATTCATTCACAAAAATCATCATTTGACTAATAGCTGTATTAAAACCTAAATTCTCATAGTCATCTGTTACCTTCTTAACAGTTTGATGATATATTTTGGTAAGATGACCATCATTATCATCTACAATATGATCTACATTTGTAAAAAACCTCCATACACGTTCGATAAATCGTTTGGCTCCTTCTACTCCACTAGCACTCCAAGGTTTAGAGGCTTCAATTGGACCCATAAACATTTCATAAAGACGCAAGGTGTCTGCACCATAATCTCGCGCAATATCTTTAGGATCAATAGCATATTCTGGGTATCTCTTTCCCATTTTAATACCGTTTTCACCTAAAATCATTCCTTGGTGAACCAACTTTTTAAATGGTTCTTTTACAGGAGATAATCCTTTATCATATAAATAACGATTCCAAATACGAGCGTACATTAAATGCCCAACTGCGTGTTCTGGTCCTCCCATGTAAAGATCTACTGGAAGCCAATGTTTAGCAAGTTCTGGATCACAAAACATTGTTTCATTTTTAGGATCAATATAACGGAAATAATACCAACTAGATCCAGCACTTCCAGGCATTGTTGAAGTTTCCCTAAACCCTTTTCTACCATCTTTTGTAGTATATTTTTTCCATTCCGTTGCATTTTCAAGTGGTGCTTTTCCATTATGTCCCTTATAGTCCTCCAATTCTGGTAAGATAAGAGGTAACTCTTCATCTTCTAAAACATAGTCTTCTCCATCTTCTAGATGAACGATTGGAACAGGTTCACCCCAATATCTCTGGCGAGCAAAAATCCATTCTCTAAATTTATAATTGACCTTACGACTTCCACAATGATGTTCTTCAAGCCACTTAATCATCGTATCAATTGCTTCCTGCTTATTCATCCCGTTTAAAAATTCTGAATTGATATGAACTCCATCTCCAACCATAGCACCAGGATGCTTAGCATATTGATATGTTTTATTGTGCAAAGGATCTTTTATTTCTTCTAGTGTTTTCTCATCCACCCACTCAATCGTAAACTCTTCATCATCTTCTAATTCTTTTTCATCTTGAATTTCATCCTTTAAATAGAATAAAAATCCTGTACTCTCAATATGAAAATATTTATCCTTATTATAAGCATAATAGTGGTGATTAATTTTTGGAAGTTCTGCTTCTAAGGTTAAATGTACATATCCTGTTTCTTCCTTAATCTCGCGAAGTGCACAAGAAAGGGCATCTTCCTTCTCTTTTCTTGTTCCGCCAATAAATAAACGTCCCCCTTTATCATGCCAATTCAGTGTTAAATATTTTTTTGTTTTTGGATTATAAACAACAGCAACAATCGATTGTTTTTCAAATTCATTTTCATGAGGTGTTCCTGTTACTTCTTCTAAAACTTGAATAATTGGAATATTAAATTTCTTGGCAAACTCATAGTCTCTTTCATCATGAGCAGGTACTGCCATAATGGCTCCTGTTCCATAACTTGCTAAAACATAATCACTAATATAAATAGGGATTTCTTGTTGATTAACAGGATTAATGGCATAAGCTCCTGTAAAGACCCCTGTTTTTTCTTTATTGAGTTCTGTTCGTTCTAAATCACTTTTAGAAGCACAAATGGCTTGGTATTTTTTGACTTCTTCTTTATGCTCTTCACTTGTAATCAAATTCACATATTCATGTTCTGGAGCAAGCACACAATAAGTTGCACCAAAAAGCGTGTCACAACGTGTTGTGAAAACGGTAAATTCTTTATCATAGCCTTTTATTTGAAAAGTTACATGTGCACCAATTGATTTTCCAATCCAATTTCGTTGCATTTCTTTAGTTGATTCTGGCCAATCAATTTCATCTAAACCTTCCAATAATTTTTCAGCAAAAGCAGGTTGATCAATACAAAGCTGTTTCATATTTTTACGAACAACTGGATACCCACCACGTTCTGATTTTCCATCAATTACTTCATCATTAGAAAGAACTGTTCCTAGTTTTTCACACCAATTGACAGGCATATCTATATATTTTGCATAACCATCTTCATAAAGTCTTTTGAATATCCATTGAGTCCAGTGATAATAGGTAGGATCACTTGTAGATACCATTTTATCCCAATCATAATCAAATCCTAATGTATTTAATTGTTCACTAAAATAAGCAATATTCTTTTCTGTAAATCCATTGGGATGATTTCCTGTTTGTACTGCATATTGTTCTGCTGGAAGACCAAATGAATCATATCCCATAGGATGAAGGACATTATAACCTTGCATTCTTTTCATACGAGAAACAATATCTGTTGCCGTATACCCTTCTACATGTCCTGCATGAAGACCTACTCCACTTGGATAAGGAAACATATCTAAAACATAATATTTTGGCTTACTAAAATCCCAAACATCTGTCTTAAAAGTTTGATGCTCTTTCCAATATTTTTGCCATTTTTTTTCAATTTCTCTAAATGGATACATTTTTTCTCTTTCCTTTCTTTTGATATATTTTTCCTACAAAGTGATAACTCACTAAAATAATAGGAAGTGTAAGACATATTCCCAGTAAAAGCTCCAATAAAAAGCTTTTTGCAAAAACTATTATAGTAACAATAATGGCAATGTCAAAAGAACTGACAAAACTAATAACATTGAGTAATTGCTTATAGGGAAGCTTTTTGATATCTAGTTGATAACGTGCCTCTAAATAACGTACTTCAACTGGCTTCTTTTTGGAATTACCTTTTTTCTCTTTTCGAACAACAAAAAGTTCGTAAATGCCAAAGACGAGAAGAAAAGTTAAAATAAATAAATAGACTTCTTGCATCAATACCTCCTAAAACAAAAGATTCTATGTATAAGAACGAACAAAGTCCGCGGTACCATCTTATTTCATAGAATCTATGCAATCTTTTTTTGATAACGGAAAACCCGAAATGCATCTATGAAATCAAGTTCACAACATCTCTTTCTCTATTTTCACCACCCATAGAGTCTCTTTAAAAGATATCATTTGTTACTACTATTTCACTGCATTTATAAAATGTAGTTTTAGTATACGCAAGTTTTTTTCTTTTTTCAAGTGTTTTATCCAATTCCTTAGTAATTTCCCTCAAAAAAATTTAATATTGAACTCCCCATACAACATGATATTTAGCTTCTTTACCACAGACAACACAATGTGTATCAATTTTTTCGCCATCTTCTAAAATACACCGTGATTTTGTTCCTTTAATTTCTTTCATTCTATTTTCACATGCTTCATCGCCACACCACATAGCATGAATAAATCCTGGTTGTTTTTCCATTTGAATCTTAACTTCTTCTAAATTATGACAAGTAAAAGTAAAACTATCTCTTCTTTCTTTTGCTCTAAAAAACATTTCTTTTTGCATGCGATCAAGGATTTGTGTTACAACTTCCCCTATGTTTTCCTCGAAAGAAACAACTTGCTTTTCTCTTGTATCTCGCCTTGTTACGATTATTTTATGATCTTCTAAATCACGTTTACCTATTTCAATACGAAGTGGTATCCCATTCACTTCTGCTTCTGCAAACTTGAATCCTGCCGATTTTTCACTTTGATCTATATCTACAGTTATTCCAGCATCTTCTAATATTTTCTTTACTTCTTCTGATTTTTTTTGTACATTTTCTGACATTTGAATTGGTACAATAACAACTTGTGTTGGCGCAATTTTAGGAGGTAATACCAATCCATTATCATCACTATGTACCATGATCATAGCACCAATCATACGAGTTGTTGAACCCCAAGAAGTTTGATAACAATATGAAAGAGCATTATTGCGATCCTTAAAAGAAATATCATAAGCCTTTGCAAATTTCTGTCCAAAGTAATGTGAAGTAGCAGATTGCAAAGAAATACCATTATACATCAGTGCTTCTACCGTTAAAGTATATTCTGCTCCTGCAAATTTTTCCTTTTCTGTCTTTTTACCTGTAATGACAGGAATAGCTAAATATTCTTCAAAAAATTGACGATAAATATCTAACATTTTATGAGTTTCTTCCTCTGCTTCCTCCCGAGTTTCATGAATTGTGTGTCCTTCTTGCCATAAAAATTCACGACTTCGAAGAAAAGGCCTTGTTTCCTTTTCCCAGCGCATTACACTGCACCATTGATTATATTTTAATGGAAGATCTCGATAAGATTTTACGACATGACTATAGTAATCACTAAATAACGTTTCACTAGTAGGACGAATGCATAAACGCTCATCTAACTCTTTATCTCCTCCTTGGGTAACCCAAGCTACTTCTGGAGCAAAACCATTAATTAACTCTCCCTCTTTTTTCATGAGACTTTCTGGAATTAAAAGAGGCATGTATACATTTTGATGTCCCGTTTCTTTAAACATTTTATCCATCGTCTTTTGGATCATTTCCCATAAAGCATATCCTCTTGGTTCAAAAACAATACATCCTTTCACGTTTGAATAATCTGCAAGATGAGCTGCTTTTACAACGTCAGTATACCATTTTGCAAAATCAACTTCCCTTGAAGTAATTGCTTTATTTTTCATAAATAGCCTCCTTCCATTTGCATCTATAAATACATCTATATTATATCTTATTTCGAAAAAGAAAAGAAGTACTTTTTAATGAATCATAAAAGAAAAAGAAGCCTATGAAAGCTTCTTTCCTTCTTGTACTAATCTTAAGACAACCATTAAAGCATCGTCTCCACGACGTTCTTGTAATTTTAAAATTTGTGTATAACCACCATCACGCTCTGCATAACGAGGTGCTAATTCATTAAATACTTTATTCACTACTTCTTTATCATTGTGAACGAATGCTAAGGCTCTACGACGTGCTCCAAGACTTCCATCTTTTCCATAGGTAATCATTTTATCTACAAATTTACGAACCTCTTTAGCACGTGTTTCTGTCGTTTCAATACTTTCATTCATAATGACTTGTTTTGTAAGAGTTGCTAACATACTTCTTCTATGTTTGTTATCAACTCCAAGCTTTCTATATGCCATTTTATACCTCCTTCTAATCGTCTTCTCTTAGGACAAGTCCTAATTCTCTAATTTTATCAAGGACTTCTTTCAATGATTTCTTTCCTAAGTTGCGAATCTTCATCATATCATTTTCACTCTTATTAACCAAATCTTGAAGGGTATGGATACCAGCTCTTTTCAAACAGTTATATGCACGAACAGAAAAATCTAAGTCTTCAATAGAAGTTTCCAATGCCTTTACCTTTGGATCTTCTGTTTTTTCAATCATCATACCACTTACATCAGCAATTGTACTTAAATTGGTCAATAATGAGAAATGCTCGATTAAGATACGAGAAGCAAGCGCCATTGCTTCTTCTGGTTTAATAGAACCATTTGTAGTAACTTCCATAATTAATTTATCGTAGTTTTCATTTTGTCCAACACGTGCTGGCTCTACTGCATAAGAAACAAGTTCAATAGGTGAATAAGATGTATCCATAGCAATGACCCCTACCTTTTTATTATCTAATAAGCGCTTATTTTCTTCACTTCTTACATAACCACGGCCATTGGTAACAGTCATTTCCATATCAAGTTTTCCACCTTTAGCAAGTGTTGCGATTACATGATCTTTATTGATGATTTCAACATCTGCATCAGTTTCAATATCTCCTGCTGTTACAACACCCTCTTTAGAAGCTGATAAACGAATCGTTTTTGCTTCCTCGGCATGATTCTTAATAACAACACCTTTTAAATTTAAGATGATGGTTGTAACATCTTCTATAACACCATCAAGTGTTTGAAATTCATGAAGAGCTCCTTCAATTTTAACACTTGAGATGGCACTACCAGGAAGAGAAGAGAGCATCACACGACGAAGTGCATTTCCAAGTGTAATACCAAATCCTCTTTCTAGTGGTTCTAATTCAAATTTTCCATAAAAATTATTTTCTACATAATCTGTAATTTTATAAACTGGTTTTTCAAATTGTAACATGAAACTAACCTCCCTTTATGAATTACCCTCTTGGGCGTTTTGGTGGACGACATCCATTATGTGGAATTGGAGTAACATCATTAATTGCTGTTACTTCAAGTCCAGCTGTCTGTAAAGATCTAATTGCTGTTTCACGTCCAGGTCCTAATCCTTTAACAAATACTTCTACTTTACGCATACCAAGATCAAATGCTGCTTTTCCTGCACTTTCAGCAGCCATTCCTGCAGCAAATGGAGTAGATTTTTTACTACCTTTAAATCCAATTGCACCACTGGAAGCCCAGCTAATTGTATTTCCTTCTTTATCTGTAATAGTCGTGATTGTATTGTTAAATGTAGAATGGATATGTGCAATACCTTCAGGTACGTTCTTTTTCACTTTTCTTTTTCTTGTTTTATAAGCCATACTTTAACCTCCTTCTCGACTAAACTTTCTTCTTATTTGCAACGACTTTTCCGCGACCCTTACGAGTACGAGCGTTACGATTTGTTCTTTGGCCTCTTACAGGTAGCCCTCTTTTATGACGAGTTCCTTGATAAGAATTAATTTCCATTTTTGTCTTGATATTCATACTTACTTCACGGCGTAAATCACCTTCTGTAAGATATTTCCCTACTTCATCACGAAGACGAACCTGTTCTTCTTGAGTAAGTTCTCCAGCTTTCTTTTCTGGATCTACTTTTGCATCACGACAAATAGTTTTTGCTAAACTACGTCCAATTCCATGAATACTTGTAAGTGCAATACAAGTATGTTTTTCATTTGGAATATCTACACCTTTAATTCGTGCCACTTTCTATACCTCCCTTTAACCTTGTCTTTGTTTGTGTTTTGGATTTTCACAAATAATACGGATTGTACCTTTTCTTTTAATTATCTTGCATTTTTCACAAATTGGTTTTACGCTTGATCTTACTTTCATATTTTATCTTCCTTTCATTTACGATAGGTAATACGCCCACGTGTTAAGTCGTATGGAGATAATTCTATCATGACCGTATCACCTGGTAGAATGCGAATGTAATTCATTCGTATTTTACCAGAAACGTGAGCTTCTACAATGTGTTTGTTTTCTAATTCTACTTTAAATTTTCCACCTGGAATAATTTCAAGTACTTTTCCTTCTACTTCAATCACATCATCTTTAGCCATCTTTTCACTCTCCTGTTAGTATTTCGCATCCATCATCCGTAACAACAACAGTATGTTCAAAATGAGCAGATGCTTGATTGTCATCTGTAATAACTGTCCAGTCATTATTACTATCAATATAAATATCTGGACTTCCTAAAGTCAACATTGGTTCTACGGCAATAACCATTCCCTTACGAAGACGAGGACCTGTATTACTTTTCCCATAATTTGGAACATCCGGATCTTCATGAACATTTGTCCCAACACCATGTCCTACTAATTCTTTGACAACACCTAGATGATAATTTAAAGCATACTTTTCGATCGCTTCACCAATATCACCAATATGACCATCTTTATGAATAGCTTTAAGTCCTTCATACAAAGCTTGTTCTGTGTGTTCAAGAAGTGCTTTCTTTTCTTTATTGATTTCTCCTACTGGATAAGTCCATGCTGAATCACCATGATAGCCTTGATAACAAGCACCAATATCAATTGATACAATGTCACCATTTTGTAATTGATAATCACTTGGAATTCCATGAACTACTTCTTCATTTACACTGATACATAAAGCACAGGGAAAACCTTCATACCCTTTAAAAGAAGGCGTTGCTCCTTGACTTCGAATAAACTCTTCTCCTAACCGATCCAACTCACGAGTTGTAATGCCTTCTCGAATAAAGGGTTTCAAATATTGATGAGTATCATACACAATTTTTCCAGCTTTTCGAAGAAGAGCAATTTCACGATCACTTTTAATCGTTATCATAGTATCCCTCCAAAACCATTGCAATTCTTTTGAATACTTCTTCAATAGAAAGATTTCCATCAATCTGATATAAGATATGCTTATTCTTATAGTATTCTAAAAGAGGCCCTGTTTTTTCAAGATAAACTTGATAACGATTTTGAAATGACTCTAAATTATCATCATTTCTTTGATAAAGATTACCGCCACAAAGATCACAAGTTGATTCAATTTCTGGAAGCTCACTTGGAACATTAATGTTATAAATAGCTCCACAATCTTCACAGACACGTCTTCCTGTAATTCTTTTTGCAAGTAATTTTTCATCAATTTCTAACGATATCACATATCCAAGTTCTTGTCCCAAACGCTTTAATATTTCATCATACTTCTTGGCTTGTTCCACATTTCTTGGAAAGCCATCTAGAATATATCCATTTTGACAATCTTTTTCATGTAATCTTTTTTCAAGTAAAGTGTACATAATATCATCTTTGACAAGACCTCCACTTGAAATAGTTTCTAATACATATTCACCTATTTCACTATCTTCTTTCATCACTTCTCGTAAAATATCACCTGTTGAAATGTGTGGAATATGATATTTTTCTGAAACAAGATTGGATTGTGTTCCTTTCCCCGCAGCCGGGGGTGCTATAAATATGATATTTTTCATCTTCTCTTATAACCCTTTTTATAATTTCTTGATAATAAACTTCCTTCTAATTGTTTATATGTCTCAAGTGCTACTCCGACAACAATCAAAAGTCCTGTTCCACCAATTGATACCGTTGTTGGCAAATTAGTAAAACTAGAAAATAATATTGGAAGTCCTGCAATCACAACCAGGAAAGCTCCTCCTAAAACAGTCAATCTCATAAGAACCTTACTCAAATATTTCTTAGTATCGTTTCCTGGACGAATTCCTGGAATATAACCTCCATTTTCTTGTAAATTTTTCGCAAATTCTTCTGGTTTTAAGTACATAAATGTATAAAAATAACCAAATAAGAAAATAAAGATTGCATAAAGGATAAATCCTACTGGCGTTGTATATGTCAAATATTTTTCCACAAATAAGGTAAATCCTTCTTTATTAATTACTTGAGCAATAATTCCGGGAACTGAAATCAAACTTGATGCAAAAATCACGGGAATCACACCTGCTGCATTTACTTTTATAGGCATAAAACTTGTAGCTTGCCCATAAGCATTTGTTGATTTATTTGCATATTGGATAGGAATTCTTCTTTCAGCTTCTTGTACATAGATGACTCCAATGACAATAAAGAAATAAAGAAGAACAAAACCGATAAATTTAATAATTCCAAAAGTAATTGTCTGTGTTGTATCAAAAACGACTAATCCATTAAATGCATCAATAAACATTTGTGGAAGAGTTGCAATGATACCAGCCATAATAATTAAACTTAGACCATTTCCAATTCCCTTTTGTGTCACTTGGTCTCCTAACCAAAGCAAAAAGGCTGTACCAGCTGTTAAGACCGTTGATATATATAAGTATTCCTTAGGACTTGCTGTATTGCCAAGGAAAAGAAATGAAAAGGCATAGCCCTCAATAAAGGCAAATAAAAGTCCTAAAAATCTTGAAATTTGATTTATTTTTTGTCTTCCAACATAACCTTGTTTACTCATCTCCTGAACAGATGGAACAATTTCCTGTAAAAGCTGCATAACAATCGTTGCTGTAATATAAGGCATTACACCTAAAGCAAAGATTGAAAAACGTTTTAAGGCTCCACCACCCATTGAGTTCAAAAGTTCTAGAAATCCAAGGTTGCTCGTAACATCTTGTGTTCCTGGAATTCGAATTCCAGTTCCAATAATAAAGATGGCAAGAGCAATCAGAGTAAAGCGAATTCGCTTCCTTAAATCTTTATTCGTAGGAGCGAATATTTGCTTTAGTGTAGAAAACATCTTAGATCACCTCAGCTTTGCTTCCGCTCTCTTTAATCTTTTCTAATGCACTTGCTGAAAATTGATGAGCTTGAATCGTTACTTTTTTTTCTAAAGTTCCTTTTCCAAGTACCTTAATTCCAGAAAGTTGTTTTTTTACAATACCAGCTTCTTTTAATAAAGCAGGTGTAATAACTGTTCCATTTTCAAAACGGTTTAAATCGCAAACATTAATAACTGCATATTCCTTTTTGAAAATAGCATTACTAAATCCTCTCTTTGGTAGTCTACGATAAAGTGGTAATTGTCCACCTTCAAACACTGGATTTACTCCACCGCCACTACGCGCATTTTGTCCTTTTTGCCCTTTTCCACTTGTTTTTCCTAAACCACTACCTGGTCCACGTCCTACACGACGACGTTCTTGTTTAGCTCCAGGATTTTTTTCTAATTCATGTAATTTCATTATCCTAAAATCTCCTCTTTTGTTTTTCCACGAAGACGGGCAACTTCTTCAGGGGTTTTAATTGATTTAAGTGCATTTAATGTTGCAGTAGCCATATTAATTTTGGTTCTAGCACCAAGTGATTTTGATACAATATCACGAATTCCTGCCAATTCCAAAATAGCTCGAACACTACCACCTGCGATGACTCCAGCACCAGCTTTAGCAGGTTTTACAATTACACGTGCAGCACCACTTCTTCCAGTTGCTTCATGTGCAATTGTTCTTCCATCAATAAGAGAGATTTTAATAACATTTTTCTCGGCATCTTGAATAGCCTTTTTGATGGCATCAGGTACTTCGGCTGCTTTACCGATTCCTAAGCCAACACGTCCTTTTCTATCCCCAATCACAACAACTGCTTGGAATCTACGTTGACGTCCACCTTTGTTAACCTTAACAACACTTTTAATTTCAACGACTAATTCTTCAAATTGTTTTTCTTTGGGGCTCATGTTCTTTTGCATAATACCCTCCTTTAGAACTCTAATCCATTTTCACGTGCTGCGTCTGCCAACGCCTTAACACGTCCATGATAAAGATATCCACCTCTATCAAATACAACCTTTGTAATGCCAGCTTCCTTAGCGCGTTTTGCAACTAATTCACCAACTTTACTTGCTGCTTCTACATTACTTCCATTTTTAAGGTTTAACTCTTTGTCTAATGAGGAAGCAGAACAAATGGTTTTTTTATGGTCATCATCAATGATTTGTGCATAAATTCCTGTATTAGAACGAAATACATTAAGTCTTGGTGAACTTTCAGTTCCATGCATATGACGTCTAATTCTTTCATGACGAACAAGTCGCATACTATTCTTTGATTTTTTACTAATCATATTCTTTTCTCCTTCCTACCTTAAGCAGCTTTCTTTCCTTCTTTACGTCTAATATGTTCATCTTTATAACGAATTCCTTTACCTTTATATGGCTCAGGTTTTCTTACTTTTCGAACATTCGCAGCAAATTCTCCAACAAGTACTTTGTCAATTCCTTTGATAGTAATCTCTGTATTACTAGGAGATTCTACAGTCAATCCTTCTGGGATTTGTAGTTCTACAGGATGTGAATATCCAGCATGAATTACAAGTTGCTTTCCTTGCACATTGAAACGATATCCAACACCAACAATTTCAAGGCTTTTTTCATAACCTTTTGTAACACCTGTAACCATATTTTGAAGAAGTGCATTCATCGTTCCATGCATTGCTTTCGCTGCGTCGTTAACTCTTTCAAGAGTAATTTCATTTCCCTCTTGTTTCATACTAATACCTTTTAGCATTACTTGAGACAAGCTTCCCTTTGGGCCCGTTACTTTCACAATGTTATCAACTAATTCTACTGTAACGCCTGTGGGAACTTCAATTTTACGATATCCTATACGGCTCATTTTGCCACCTCCTTTAAATTACCAAATATAAGCAAGTACTTCTCCACCTATATTTTGTTTGCGAGCTTCTTTATCTGTCATAATACCTTTGGATGTTGAAAGAATAGCAATTCCAAGTCCATTTAATACTTTTGGAATTTCTGTATTCTTAGCATAAACACGAAGACCAGGTTTAGAAATTCTTTTAAGACCTGTGATAACTCTTTCTTTTTTATCACCATATTTTAAGGTTAAGAGAATTCTTCCTTGGGCATCAGTTTGTTCAAATTTGTAGTCTTCAATAAATCCTTCTTCTTTTAAGATTCTTGCTACTTCAAGCTTTAATTTTGAAGAAGGTACAACTACTTCAGTATAACGCATTTGATTTGCATTTCTAATACGTGTCAACATATCTGCAATGGTATCCGTTACTACAGCCATCTTTTGTTTCTCCTTTCTTCTACCAGCTTGATTTTTTAATTCCTGGTATTTGTCCTTTATAAGCTAATTCGCGAAAACATATACGACAAATTCCAAACTTACTCATTACAGCATGTGGTCGTCCACATCTAGCACAACGAGTATAAGCACGTACTTTGTATTTTGGTTCACGATTTGCTTTTACAATCATACTTTTTTTTGCCATTTTTACCCTCCAATTACTTTCTAAAAGGAATTCCAAGTCCTGCTAATAAGTCATGAGCTTCTTCATTTGTTTTCGCAGTGGTTACGAAGATAATATCCATACCACGTACTTTTACAATATCATCATAATCAATTTCAGAGAAAATTAATTGTTCTTTAATTCCCATAGTATAATTTCCACGTCCATCAAATGCTTTTGGGCTAACTCCACGAAAATCACGTACACGTGGAAGTGCAATCGCAATTAACTTATCTAGGAATATATACATATTTTCTCCACGAAGTGTTACTTTACATCCAATTGCTTGCCCTTCTCTTACTTTAAATCCTGCGATTGATTTTTTTGCTTTTGTAATAATAGGCCTTTGTCCTGCAATTTTAGTAAGATCTTCTAAAGCTGCATCTAATAACTTTGAATTACTAGTTGCATCTCCTACACCCATATTAATGACAATTTTTTCAAGTTTTGGTACTTCCATAATTGACTTATATTGATATTTTTCTTGTAAACTTGGAACAACTTCTTGTAAGTATTTTTCTTTTAGGCGGTTCATTAAAATACCCTCCTTCCATTAATCAAGCTTAGCGTTTGATTTTTTACTAATTCTTATTTTTTTATCTTTTTCGGTTGTATATCCAACACGCGTTCCCTTTTTAGTTTTCGGATCAACAATCATAACATTGGATACATGAATTGGCGCTTCTATTTCTAAGATACCACCAGTTTCTTGTCCATTTCCTTTTTGGTGTTTTTTTACAATATGAACACCTTCTACGATGACTTTTTCTTCGTTTCTTAAGGTTTTGATGATTTTTCCTTCTTTTCCTTTATCAGCGCCAGATATAACAACTACTTTATCTCCAACTTTTAATTTCATCATATCCTCCTTATAGTACTTCTTTCGCAAGTGATACTATTTTCATATAATCTTTCTCACGAAGTTCACGTGCAACTGGACCAAAAATACGTGTTCCAATTGGACTTTTGTCATCACGAATAATCACACAAGCATTATCATCAAATTTGATGTAACTTCCGTCTTCACGTCTAACACCTTGTTTAGAACGTACAATGACTGCTTTTACAACTTTTCCTTTTTTCACAGATGAATTTGGAATTGCATTCTTTACGGTTGCTACAACAACATCACCAATATTTGCTGTTTTTCGATGACTTCCTCCAAGACAACGAATGACAAGTACTTCACGTGCACCAGAGTTATCAGCAACTTTTAATCTAGTTTCTTGTTGTACCATAGATTTTTTCCTCCTTTACTTAAGAGTTATAGAATAACTGCTTCTTTTACAATTTCTTTTAAATAGAAATGTTTTGTTTTTGAAATTGGACGTGTTTCAACAATACGCACAACATCGCCAACTTTTGCTTTATTCGTCTCATCATGAACACTATATTTTTTAGAAGATTTTACTCTTTTATGATATAGTGGATGCATTTTATAAGTTTCTACTAAAACAGTAATTGTTTTATTATTTTTTGAACTTACAACTGTTCCTGTTAATTCACGACTTTTCTTCTCCATAAGATCCTCCTATTATGCCTCTTCACGTTCTTTAAGAACGGTTTTTAATCTTGCAACGGTGTGTCTTAAGTCTCTTAGTCTTGAAGGCTTTTCTAGGTTTCCAGTTGCTTGTTGAAAACGTAGGTTAAATAGTTCTTCTTTACATTCTTTTAATTTTGCATAAATCTCTTCAGTTGTCATTTCTCTAATTTCTTTCACCTTCATTACTTTTCACCACCAGTTTCTCTTTTTACAAATTTACACTTAATTGGTAACTTGTGACTAGCAAGGCGTAATGCTTCACGAGCAACTTCTTCAGTAACTCCTGCCACTTCAAACATGATTTTACCTTCTTTTACTACAGCAACCCATCCTTCAACGCTACCTTTACCTTTACCTTGACGAGTACCAATTGGTTTTGCAGTAAGTGGTAAGTGTGGGAATATATTAATCCATACTTTTCCACCACGTTTCATATAACGAGTCATTGCAACACGAGCGGCTTCAATCTGATTTGCAGTAATCCAAGCACCTTCTTTTGCTTGTAATCCATATTCACCAAAGTGTAATTCTAGATTTCCTTTTGCTTTTCCTTCATAAGGAAGTCTGTGTACACGACGATATTTTGTTCTTGATGGAATTAACATGTTTACTTACCTCCTTTACCTTTTTTAGAAGGAAGAATTTCACCTTTGTAAATCCATACCTTAACTCCAATTTTTCCAAATGTTGTATCTGCTTCACTTGCTGCATAATCAACATCTGCACGAAGTGTATGTAGAGGAATAGTTCCTTCTGTATAACCTTCGCTTCTTGCCATATCAGCACCACCTAAACGTCCTGATACTTGTGTTTTAATTCCCTTTGCTCCTGCCTTCATAGCATTTCGAATTGCACGTTTTTGTGCCATTCTAAATGATGCACGATTTGTAATTTGATTAGCAATGGAATCTGCTACAAGTTGTGCGTTTATATCGGCCTTTTTGATATCAGCAATGGTAATTTGTACAGGTTCACCTGCAACTTTTGAAAGACTCTTCTTTAATTTTTCAATTTCTTCACCACCACGGCCAATCATGACACCTGGTTTAGAAGTATGAACAATCACTTCACATTTCTTAGAAGTTCTTTCAATTTCGACTTTTGCAATACCAGCACTTTTTAAATTTTCACTTAAATACTTACGGATTTTTAAATCACGATCAAGCATGGTAGAAAAATCTTTTTTGTTGGCATACCATTTTGCTTCCCAGTCTTTATTGATACCAAGTCTAAGTCCATTTGGACTAACCTTTTGTCCCATAAGTTTCCTCCTTCAGTTATTTACTTGCCACTGTAATAATAATGTGACTAGTTCTTTTATCTTTGTGTCCGATACGTCCACGAGAATCAAATAAAACTCTCTTCATCACTGGACCTGCGTCCACTCTTGCTTCTTTTACATATAAAGTGTTGATATCAGCTTGCTGATTATTGACTGCATTTGCGATAGCTGAATCTAGTACTTTCTTTGTAAGCCTTGCTGGCTTTTTGTTCATATTACTTAAAATATTTTGTGCATCACTTACTTTTTTTCCACGAATTAAATCAACGACTAAACGTGTTTTAATGGGAGAAACTCGAAGTGATTTTGCGATAGCTTTTGCTTCCATTTAATTTCCTCCCTCTTATTTTTTCTTATCTTGTCCGTGTCCACCAAATTTACGTGTTAGTGCAAATTCACCTAACTTGTGTCCAACCATATCTTCTGTTACATAAACAGGGATAAATTCACGTCCGTTATGAACAGCAAATGTATGTCCAATAAAGTCAGGATAGATGGTAGAACGTCTTGACCAAGTTTTAATAACTTCTTTTTTTCCGCTTTTATTTAATTCTTGAACCTTTTTAAGTAATCGGTCGAATACATAAGGTCCTTTCTTTAAACTTCTTGCCATAGTTCCCTCCTATTTACTTTCACGACGGCGAACAATAAATTTATCCGTCTTTTTATTATTACGTGTTTTAAGTCCAAGTGCTTTTTTACCCCAAGGTGTAAGTGGAGCTTTACGTCCTACTGGAGCACGTCCTTCACCACCACCATGTGGGTGATCATTAGGGTTCATAACTGAACCACGTACTGTTGGACGAATTCCCATATGACGTTTACGTCCTGCTTTTCCAAGTTTTACTAAACTTGCATCTTCGTTTCCAACTTCACCAATGGTTGCCATACAAGTACCAAGCACTTTTCTTTGCTCACCACTTGATAAGCGAATCATAACATAATTTCCTTCACGACCAAGGATTTGTGCAGAAGTACCAGCACTTCTTGCTAGACTTCCACCTTTTCCAGGACGAAGTTCAATATTGTGAATGACTGTACCAACTGGAATATTCATAATTGGTAATGCGTTACCTACTTTGATATCTGCAGCAGCACCTGACATAATTTCCGTTCCAACTTCTAATCCTTTTGGAGCAAGAATATATCTTTTTTCTCCATCACGATAATGAATAAGTGCAATATTTGCAGTTCTGTTTGGATCATACTCAATACTTGCTACTGTACCAGGAATATCAAATTTATTACGCTTAAAATCAATAATACGATATTTTCTTTTTGCTCCACCGCCTTGATGTCTTACAGTAATCTTTCCTTGATTATTACGTCCTGCATTCTTTTTTGTAGTTACAACAAGACTTTTTTCTGGAGTTTTCTTTGTAATCTCGCTATTGATAAGCGTACTTTTCTTTCTTTGTCCTGGTGTAGTAGGTTTATAATTTCTAATTGCCATTTTATTTCCTCCTTCTAACCAAGATCAATGGTTTGTCCATCTTTTAGGGTAACAATCGCTTTTTTTGTACGATTTGTAAGTCCACTATAACGTCCAACTCTTCTTTTCTTAGGTTTTACATTTAATGTACGAATTTCTTTTACATTGACTTTGAAAATTTTCTCAATTGCATTTTTAATTTCTGTTTTATTAGCACGAGAGTCGACTTTGAATACATATTGCCCAAGGTTTGCTCTATCTTGTGATTTTTCTGTAATCACTGGTGCTTTGATAATTTCTAAGTACTTAGTATCCATTACTTAAGCACCTCCTCTATTTTTGTAAGTGCACCTTCAGTAAAGATAACAACGTCTGCATTGACAAGATCTAATACATTGACTTCATCATTAGCAAGCAATGCAACATTTTGTAAGTTTCTACTTGCAAGAATCACATTTTCATCAAAAGCATCTACCACAATTAAGACTTTCTTATCTGCTACTTGTAATGTGTTTAATAAAGAAATCATTTCTTTGGTTTTAGGTGTTACAAAAGAAATTTCTTCCAAAACCATTACTTGCTTTTGAGCAAATTTTTCTGATAATGCACTTTTTAAGGCTAAACGTCTTTCTTTACGATTCATTTTTTTGCCATAATCACGTGGTACTGGAGTTCCATAACGTCCTCCACCTACCCATTGTACAGCACGGATAGAACCTTGTCTTGCATGTCCTGTTCCTTTTTGTCTCCAAGGTTTACGTCCTCCACCAGAAACTTCAGAACGAGTCTTTGTGGAATGAGTTCCTTGTCTTAATGATGCTTGCGCTAAAATAACAGCATCATACATTACTTTTTGGTTTGGTGTAATTCCAAATACTTCTTCATTTAGTTTTAATTCTTTAACTTCTTCACCTTTTAGATTTAAAAGTTTCACTTTATTCATCTTATTTCCTCCTTTCATCACAAAATGTGTCATTTTTACTCATGATTATTCTTCTACTTTTTCTTCTTGTGATGATTCGTCTGTTGTTTCACTAGTTTCTTCTAAAGTCGTTTCAGTTTGCACTGTATCAGTAGATGTTTCTTCTACAATTTCTACTGGAGTTTCTTCTACTTCTTCCACATAGGTGACTAACTCTTCCATTTCACGAACCGTATCTTTGTTCTTGATAGCAGTTCTAATTAAAACTAAACTGTTTTTTGGTCCTGGAACATTTCCTTTAATAAGAAGACAATTATTTTCTAAATCAACTTGCACTATACTTAAATTTTGTACAGTTGACATTACATGTCCCATTTGTCCTGGTAATTTCTTACCCTTTAATACGTGCATTGGTCTTAGTGTTCCTAAAGAACCTACACCACGATGATATTGAGAACCATGTCCCATTGGTCCACGACTTTGATTATGACGCTTAATAACACCTTGGAAACCCTTTCCTTTACTAACGCCACTTACATCTACCATTTCACCTTCTGTAAACACTGAAGCGTCTAGAGTTTGTCCAAGAGTATAATCATCTACATTTACTCCTCTAATTTCTCTTAAGAAGCGCTTAGGTTCACATCCAGCTTTTTTTGTATGACCCATTTTTGGTTTGTTGCTTTTCTTTTCTGATACTGTTTGATATCCTAATTGAATTGCAGCATAACCATCTTTTTCTACTGTCTTAATTTGAGTAACCACATTAGGTTCTACTGAAACGACAGTTACCGGAATAAGTTTACCATTTTTAGTAAACACTTGAGTCATTCCGATCTTTGTACCTAAGATTCCTTTCATTTTATTTTCCTCCTATTAGTTTGTTTTAATTTGAATGTCTACTCCACTTGGTAAGTCAAGTCTTGCTAATGCATCAATGACTTCCTTGCTTGGATTTTTAACATCAATTAATCTTTTGTGTGTACGCATTTCAAATTGTTCACGTGAATCCTTATCTTTGTGTACTGCACGTAAAATTGTAAACTTTTCAATTTCTGTTGGTAGTGGAACTGGTCCTGAGATCTGTCCTCCACCTCTTTTAATTGTTTCAACAATCTTTGTGACAGCATTATCCAGAATTCTATGATCATATGCTTTTAATTTAATGCGAATTCTTTCAGTTGACATTTGTAAATCCTCCCTTCGCCTATATCGAGTATAGACTTGCTCCGTGCGAATAACCCGATAACCAATTAACAACTTAACCTGGTGTATCGGCAACCTCTCACATCTAAGCAGTCACACGTATTAAATGATACCATAATCATTTTAAAAAAACAAGTATTTTTATACGTTTTTCTTTCATTTTTATAGGTTTCACTTACTATATTTTACAAATGAAGATAGAAAAAAAGACCTATCTTAAAAGATAGTCTAAAAAATTGATTGCTTTAGAAGATGAAAAAAGATACAAATTCTCGTCTATATTGCAAACACAAATGAAGCTTCTCTTGCCCATGTGCCTTCAATCATTCGTACACCGCAGCAAATCACGACCAACTGGATACGTACGATAAAACAAGTTGTTCTTTCCTATTATTAATTCCCCTGTGACTCTTTTAATTTTTCAGGTTGTCTTCTCTTTTCTTCATGATAACTTGCAGGCATAATACTATTTGCTCCATACTTACTTGTAATTTGATCAATAGCTTCTTGTACTTTATTGTTTTTTTCTTCTTGATGCTTTTCAAAGAAAGAAACCTGTTCATGAACAGTCGTTGTTAAATCACTTAGTCGTATTCCAATATTTCTTATAGCATCTTCTCTCCAACTACCATCAAACAGAAGCACAGCATATTGATATATATCTGCACTGATATTAGTAGGATTTACTAAGGTCATTTGATGAGAATAACTTTTGAAACAATGATTTTTATATGTCACTGCAATTGTTTTAGCATACATTTTTTTCTTTCTTAATGCTCTTCCGACCTCTTCAGCTTGATAAAATAAAATTTTTTTTAATTTAGACCCATCTTGATAATCATATTGCAATGTTTCCGAAACACTGATACATTTATTGGGTTCAGAAGTAGAGACTACCTCACTATCATCTTTTCCACAAGCTGCTTCTTTTAAAAAAATAGCTTGATTTTTAAAATGTTTTTTTAATAGAGAAAGGGGTGCTTGTGATAAATCTCCTATTGTATAAATTCCAAGAGACATTAGCTTTGCCTCCGTTTTCTTGCCTACCATAAATAAATCTCCCACTTTTAATGGCCATAATTTTGTTGCAAATTCATTTGGAAATAATGTATGAATCTTATCTGGTTTTTCAAAATCAGAAGCCATTTTAGCACATAATTTATTGGAGGCGATTCCAATATTTACTGTAAAACCAAATTTTTCTTTTACCTCTTTTCTAATCTTTTCAGCAACAGCTATATAATCATGATATAAAAAAGAAGTTCCTGTAAAATCTAGAAAACATTCATCAATTGAAAATTGTTCCAAAGTAGGAGTATATTGGCTTAAATAATTCATCAAATCTTTGGAACATTTTCTATACCAAGAATAGTTTGCAGGAAAAACTTGAAGTTTCGGACATTTTTTTCTTGCACTATAAATAGTCTCTGCAGTTACAATCCCATATTTCTTTGCAACAGGACTCTTCGCAAGAACAATCCCCCTTCGCTTCGTCTCATCACCACCTATAATAGAGGGAATGGTACGAATATCGATAGGATAACCCTTTTTTAGTAAATCGATTGCGCTCCATGAAAGAAAAGCATTATTAACATCAATATGAAATATAATTCTTGGCATCATTCAACCTTCTTTTCTTATTTCATATTATACCTTGCAAACATAAGTTCGTCAATATGAACAAAGAAAAAACACGATTCGTGTTTTAAAAAATCATCATGAAAAAGCTTACTTACCTAAGTCATATTGTTTTATAATATGGCAATTTTCGTCCATTTCATATATAAGTGGAATACCCAATGGAATTTCTAAGTGAGGAATTTCCTCTGCACTTATTTTTTCCAAATACATGCGAATAGCTCGCAATGAATTCCCATGAGCAACAATTAAAACATCTTTTCCACTAACTATTTGTGGTCTTATTTCTTGAAGAAAATAAGAAACAGCCCGATTCATGGTATCTTTGAGACTTTCCGTTAATGGAAGTTCTTCTTCTGTTAAATCTTTATATTTAGGATCATTTCCAGGATAACGATCATCTGCTTTGGATAAAGTAGGAGGAGTTACCTCAAAACTTCTTCTCCACAATTGAACTTGTTTTTCTCCATATTTTTGTCTTGTCTCATCTTTATTAAGACCCTGAAGTGCTCCATAATGTCTTTCATTCAAATGCCAATTCTCAATCGTTAAAATTTCTTCCCCTAATGTTTCTTTGATAATAGAAAGGGTATCGACTGCCCTTTTTAATACTGAAGTATAAGCCATTTCAAAAGAAATTCCTGTTCTTTTTAATAGTATTCCTGCATGTTTAGCTTCTTTCTTTCCTTGTTCCGTTAAAGGAACATCTGTCCATCCTGTAAAACGATTTTCCTGATTCCAAAGACTTTCACCATGTCTTACTAATACTAAATACATCAACAAATATCTCCTTTCTGTTATCCTTCTTTCAAGCAAAAGATCGCATAAACAGGTAAGTAACGTACCCCTTTTTTAGTAGAAAAATTATTTTCTGTAATACGATATGCATCAGTTACAACAAATTTTTTCATGAAAACAGATAAGCTTTTCGCTTTAGATCCTGTTTTTGTTGCAATTTCAATAGGAATAACTTTTCCCATTCTATTTTGAATCACAAAATTCACTTCTGCTTTTCCTTCCGATTGATAGTAATATAGTGAATACCCTGTCTCAACAAGGGTCTTGGCAATATGATTTTCGTAAAGTGTTTCTTTTATACCTTCCCCTTCTACAAATTGTTTTTTTGATAAATGAAGTAACATTGATAAAATTCCATCATCCGGAAAATAAAGTTTAAAATGATCTATTTCTCGACAAGAACTCAAAGGAGATTTCACCTGTCTTATTTTATAACTTCTATAAACGATTTGTTTTTTTACAAGACTTTGGATAATATTTTCATATTCCTTGGCACGATGTCCAAAACCAATCATCCCATATTGAAATTTTTTGTTTTCTTTAAGCAATTGTTTTGGCATGCTATTTAAAACTTCTAATCCTCTTGGTACATCAATTAAATTTTCTTCTCGTACCAATTCTCCCTTAATGACATCAAATATTTTTCGTTGAATTGCACTTATTTCTCCATAAGATGCCCCTCTTTCCTTCGCAGCAACCACTTCTGGATATCCTCCAGTTAATAAATAATCATAAAACAGAGACAAGCTTTTAGAATGATATGGATTACTTTTTCCTTTTAAGAATGAAGTTCGAATTTTTTTTGCCATATCAATTTCATGAAAAGCTACTAAATATTCCTCATAATCCATTTCATGCATCATCTTATATTGAAATTCTTCTCCTTTAAAATTTGAAAGCAAATCAATTCTTGAGGTAATAGCAATTACATGATAATGATTTCGTTCATATCCAAATAATTTAATTCCCTTAATAATATCCATCTCTTCTACATTGTCAAAAATAATAAGTGTTTCATCTGGATAAAATGGGACACCTGTCATCTGAGAAAAGGCAGTGACTAGTTTTGCCATAGATCTTTCTTTTTTAAATAAATCTATCAACTTTTGATGAGAGGAGGTATCTAGATAAATCGTACTACGATAATAATTTTCTCCAAAAGAAAGAGCTGCATATGTTTTTCCTATTTGTTTAGATCCATATAACAATAAGGGCTTACGAAGCAAATCACTTTTCCATTTTTTAAAAACAGTTGTTATTTTTCGTTCCATAAATTGCTACCTCCTTACATATTTTATAAAATAAGTATATCTTTTTTCTTTTATTTCGTCAATTATAAAAGCATTGTTTCTTTTCCTCTTTCTCTATGCTAAATTTGTAGTATAATAAAAAAAGAAAGGATGATCAAATGCCTGCTAGTGTTACCCATGCTTATTTTGCAATGGATCTTTATTATCAACTTCCCATCGGATTAAAAAAATTATTAATGGACGAAAAAGGAAAATTAAGAATGTTTTCTCAAAGTATGGACGCCATGTTTTTTTATCGTATATTTACACCACAAAAAGGAAAAAGAATTCGAGAATTTGGCCATTTTTTTCATGAAAATGAAAGTCAAACTTTTTTTATCAATCTTGTTAATTATATTAAATACAACGGTTATTATCAAAAAGCAGATGTCATGGCTTTTTTATATGGTATGATTGCTCACTACATATTAGATTCTACTATGCATCCTTTTATTATTTATCAAACGGGTATTTTCGATCAGAGAAAAAAAGAAACAGCAAAATATCGAAATCTTCACGATGAAGCAGAAACTTTACTTGATCTTGCTATGATAAAAGAAAGAGAAAAAGGAAATCCTTATGCTTTTCGAATCGATCAGTTTTGTTTCGATCAAGAGCCATTTAGTCATGAATTAAAAGAAGTAATTGATTATGCTTTCAAAGAGACATTTGATGTACATGAAATGAGTAAATTTTATAGCAGAGCATTAAAAGATATGAGACATTTTTTGCGACTTTTTCGCTATGATAGAACTGGAATAAAGAGAATAGGATACACATTAATAGAAATATTTACGTTAAGAAAGACATTCCATTTTCATGTACTTTCTTATCATTTATCTTTGAAGAAAAGAAACACTTATCGCAATTTAGAACATAATACTTGGAATCATCCAGGAAGAAAGCAAGAAAAACATACAACCTCATTTGATGATTTATATGAAATGGCCCAAAAAAAAGCAATCAATACCATTACTAGCGTCAATGATTATCTCCAAAATAAAAAAAGAACAGATCTAAAAAAAGTTTTTCCAAACACTTCCTATACTACTGGAAAAGACTGTCATAAGAAAATCATCTTAAAATATATAAAAGAGGATCTATAAAAAACTTTTTCATACATAAAACAAAGAAAAATAGGCATTCTAAAAACAGGTGATGATAATGTTTTTAAGATATGCTTATCGAAAAGAAAATGGAAAACTTGTCTTATATTTATACAAAACAACACAGTTTGAATTTGCACAAGAAAATCTTGTCATAGAAGATGAACCCATCCAAACATTAGAAGAAGAAGCAATTCATTATATTAAAGAAAACAAATTACCTCTTTCATTTGATAAAGTTTATATTCTAATTGATGGAAATATCGTAAAGACCATTCCAAAAGATCAATTTAGCTTAGAAGAACGAGAACTACATCAAAGAAAGAAAAATGAGACCACCTTTTTAATTACATTAAGAGATGGAGACAAAGAAAAGCAAATAAGTCTCTTTCAATATTTAATGGGTTCTTTATTTGCAAATATTCCCTTTCCACTCCATCAAGAATCTTTAAAAGCACTTGTGATTCTTTATCGTACTTATGCGCTTGATAAATTGAATGAAGTTGGGTATATTGAAGCTAAAAATTCCTTTATTACTTACAAAGATCCATTCATCTATAAATTTACCTACTTAGAAAGATTTCAAGAAATTTATGACAAGTACAAAGAAGCTATTTTGAAAACAAAAGGATTATATTTACTTTCTAATGGAAAACCCATTAAACCATATATACATTTTGTAAGTAGCGGATATACAAAAGAAAATAAAAAGGATACTTATTTAGTATCCAAAAATAGTTTGTGGGATATGAAAGCTAAAAATTATTTACAACAATTTTTCTTTTCTTATTCGGATTTAGCAAAAAGATTTTCTCTTCATCAAAAAAGTACAAATAACCTTCATAAAAGTTATTCAAAAAAAGAAATTGCTTGTATATTAGGACTTCCTTCATTTGATTTCACTTGCATTGAGGAAAAAGATGGAATGACCTTTCTTTCAAGAGGAATTGGTAATGATTTAGGGCTTTCCCTTTTCGGTGCCAATTACTTAGCAGAACAAGGATTTTCTTATTCACAAATTTTAGCTTACTATTTTCAAAATATTATGATGTATCAACTATAAGCCATTCGGCTTTTTTCTTTTGATTAAGAAGATTCTTTTTTAGAAATCGTATCAAAATAGGTAATAACACTTTTTGTAATAGAATTGGCCAAACTTTTTTGATAATTTTTATCTTGTAAATTGACTCGATCATGATAGTTAGAGAGAAAACCACATTCAATTAATACCCCTGGTATTCTTGTATTAGAATACAGATAGAGATTTGTCTTTTTTAGTGTTCTTACTTTCGAGAAATCCAATTTAAATTGATCTATTAAGATTTTTCCTAATACTTGATTATTAGGATGAATAGGATGATATAACACCTCGATACCGCGATAGGAAGCATTCTCATGGAAATTCATGTGAATGGATAAATAAAGGTCACTTTTTTGTTTTTGAATTTTCAAAATTCTTCGGTATAAATCTCCTCTTTTTTTCAAAGGATCCCATTTACTAGATAAGTCAGTGTCATCTTCCCGAATCATATAGACAATCGCACCTTTTTCAATCAGAGTACTTTCTAATACTTTAGATACTGCAAGATTTATATCCTTTTCTTGAATAGAACCAACCATCGCTCCAGGATCACGACCACCATGTGCAGGAATAGGAAAAGTCCAAAAATATCATTATTT
>CANQDI010000003.1 GCA_947591575.1 uncultured Bacilli bacterium
CAAGCAGCATGCACATCTATTAGTTGAAAAGTCCATAGAAAAGCAATGAAAAAGAATAAATTCAAAAGCAAACGTTTTTTCACGATAACACCTCTTAATATGAGTATATCATATACTATTTTCTCTTTAAAAATTTTACATTCATAATTTTTTTCTTGACACTTTTATTTGACACGTTTATGTAGTTTCATTCCAATGATATCTAAAAGCTTCTTTCTATTTCCAACAACAAATAAAAAGTAGTACCCTACTTCTTATTTGTTATTAATATTAACTCACTACCATTTCTAATATTTGTATTGATGATAATTTCATTATTATCATACACTTTACTGTCATCCTTGTTCATTAGAATATAATCTTCTTGAATATCTAATGCTACTCCTGTTAAATCAGAAATTGATTTAATGAGCATTTTTTTAATTTTCCAAACAATCTCATTAACAGGAATAAAGATATCATAAGTTTGCCCAAGCTCTGGTAGGATTAATTTTATAATGACCTTATTTTTCATCTAAATCATCCTCCTGAGTCACAAAATCAATGAGTCTACATAAGGTGCCTACACTTTCATTGATGACATATCCCATATCATTTTTATATTCTTTTTGCATGTCTCTATTAATTGTTGTTAAATGGAATAAACTTTGATCAGATAATCCTTTTCCTATCCATAGACCATCATTCAGACTAAAGTCATTTGTAAACCATTCCTCAAAGCTAAATGATTTAATCTTAGAAGGTTCATCCATCAAAACAATACTTGCTTTTTCATATTCTTTTAATTTACTGATTAATTCAGATATTTTAGTGGAATCAATTAATTTATTGATTAATTTATTTAATCCATAAACAAATATAACTCCTCTCATATCACTATTACTTTCTTTTAATTGGTCAATATAATGAATGATGGCATCTATTTTTTCATCGAATTGATCTATATAGTAGTTTGGCATTTTTTGTTGATCAATCGACAATTGTTTTAATGGATCCAGTACGACTATAAATAGATTTTTCATATGTAGCAAAACTGTCAGCAAACTCATAAAGAACTTATTCATATTATTAAGTTTATTCGATGAAATAAGATAGCCACAATTTGATAACAAATCTATTTTCATCACTTCTAAGTCTTTTTTACTAATTCCAATAGGTATATCATTTAAATCTGTAATTTCTTTTTGAATATGTTCCATTCTAACAATACTTGGTAATGTTTGAATTTGTTCTGCACTGATTGGATTAATTGTTTTTTGTTGATCAATGAAAATAAGTATTTTTTCATTCAATTCTTCTTCATTGGACGTAATTTTAGCTGTTTGAAATTCATGAATATCATCAATAAAACAAAGTCCTCTACCAAAGATATCCCTAGGAACTAATATTTTTTTACTATTGAATACAGTTTGATAATCGCTGCTATCTTTTAATTTGAATGCATAACTAGTTTGACAATCTTGAGAAATTTTACTATGAACAGAATTAATTGCATTAGCAGTAATTAAAAAGATAACTCCATATCTTTCTGAATCTCTAATAAGATCAGAAATATCTTCTACAAAATCTGGATTAGCATCATAAATAGAATCATAATTATTAAAGATAACCACTTTTAATGGAAGTTTTTGAGTACTATTATGAATATAGTTTATATATTCACCGCCATAATCAGCAAAGAGTCGTTTTCTCTGTTGTAGTTCTTCTCGAATGGTTTTTAATAAATTATGATATTTTTCGTCATCTGAAGCATATACAATACCTCCAATATGTGGTAATTTTTCAAATCTACGTAATGATTCAGATCCGTAATCAACAATATAAAAATTCACTTCATTTACTCGATGATTTTTAGCTGCGGAATAAATGAGGGTACTAAGTAGATTTTCTTTTTCGCTACCATCATTTCCATAAATTATTGTATTTCCATTTTCTAAATAGTTATAGATGACACATCCTTGCGTCTGTCTTTCTGGAGCATCATATTCTCCTACAATAGATTGAACATGATACGGTTCTACTGGAATTCTATATTTTTGTTCTATCTGTTCTACTAAAATATTATCTTGAATGTTTTCTAACCATAACCGTTTAGCATATTGACCTGTTTTTTTTGCAACATCAATAATTACTTTCATAATTGCTGAGATTTGTTCTCCTTCAGCTACTACTTTTCGATTGGTTCCTGCTTGAATGCTTTTTACCGGGATACCATTATCATCTATAAAATTAATACTTTTATCCACTTGCTTTTCAATTTTATCTGATGGATAATATTTGGCCCCACACCAACCAGATTGTCCTAATACAAAATATTCATCATATCCAACTTGTAAGAAAAATCTACCTGTTTGCTTTAATGATGCTGCATCCGGTTTTTTTAACATCTCTTTACTATCTGCCTCATCTTGTACTTTTAAACAAACATGAAATTTTGCATTAGACCAAATTTGGTCTGTAACAACACCACTTGGTTTCTGTGTTGCTAAGATTAAATGAATACCTAAACTACGTCCAATACGGGCAATACTAATTAGATTATCCATAAAATCTGGTTGTTGACTTTTTAATTCAGCAAATTCATCACATACGATAAACAAGTGTGGGATAGCTTCTTCTAATTTTCCTTCTTTATAAAATTTTTGGTATTTATAAATATCGATTGTACTTTCTCCAAGTTTATCTCTTGCCTCGTTAAACTTCATCTGTCTTCTTTTTACTTCACTATCAATACTTACAAGGGTTCTATCCATCTCTGCTTTATCTAAGTTTGTAATCGTTCCTGCAAGATGAGGAAGAAAAATGCCAGTCATTTTGTTTTCAAAGGCAAAAGCAAGTCCTCCTCCTTTATAATCAATAAGAATAAAAGAAACATCTTCTGGACTATAATTAATTGCCATAGAAAGAATATACGTAATAATAAATTCCGATTTACCACTACCTGTCATACCTGCAATTAATCCATGAGGTCCATGTGCTTTTTCATGCAAATCCAAATATAATAATTGTCCGTCTTCATCTATTCCTACTTCTGCTTTTAAACTGGTTGTTGCATCATTGGTTTTCCAACGATTCAAAATATTTAATTGTTCAACTCTACCTACTTTTTCCATTTCCAAAAAATTAATAGACTCTGGTAGCATTTTTAATCCTTCTTCAAATTCAATAGGAATATTAGATAATATTTTGGTAATTTGCATCATATCAATTTGTTGTTGTAGTTCATCTTTAAAAGAGATTTGTTCTTGTTTTTCAAATGAATTTTTGAGTACTCCAGAGACATTCGTTCCCAATGTAATGAAGTTATTACATTTACTAGGAAGTTTACTGATTCTTTCTTCTAATATGACCACACTAAATCCTAAATCTACATCTGTCTCTGTAATGGTTTTAATAAATTCAAACCGTTTTACTGCATCATAATTATCAATAATAATTAAAAAATGTGGTTTAAATGAAGATACTTTTTTTTCTTCATAGGAACTTAATCGACTATTGACTTCGCCATTTAATACTTCTGCAAGTATCTTCGTACTTTCTTCATCAGATGCAAAAAAACGGAAGCTTTTATTGTTCGTAAATGTATGATTCAAATACTTCATATATTCCCAATTATCTTTATTTTTATGATCTGTAAAAATAGCAAATTTTAAATCCTCATAACTATAGAAAGATAATAATTGAACAAGCATATTATTCATGAAAGTAGTCTTTTGGTTTCCCATAATAGCAGTAATTCTATTTTCATAAAAAGAATATCCAATTGGAACATTTTCAATATATTTAAATTCTTGTACCAATTGATCTGCATTCTTTCTTAAAACACTTTCTTCTACAGAAAAATCTTCTTCAGCATAAGATACTTTTACATTTAATAACTCATTACCAACACCAATTCTTACAACTAAAAAATCACTTTGATCAATTCTTTTATCCCACAAACCAACTGATCTATTCATAATATTTTTTAAACATTCTTCTGTTGTCAACAAATTTTCAACAAGAATTTCTTTTTGTAATCTAGCAATTTCTGTTAATTCTGTTCTCTTTTCATTTAAATAAATATTATATTTTTTAATCATATCTTTATTTTTTTTCTTTTTTAATCTCTTGTTATAAATTCTAGTTAGAAAAGGCCATAGTAACATAGACATTAGCATTGCACCACTTGTTACCAAAGAAGGCCAAGTATCTTCCATTGTATCTTTTCCATCAGAAATTCTCATAAGTATACTCAATAATGTCACTGCTGAAGTAATTCCCATTGTTAACATAGGACCTACTGTAAGAATGGCTGGTAATTCATCATTTCCTTCTGGTTTTGGTGGAGAACTAATTTTGAGTTCTGCTTCTTTTACCATTCTTCTTAATCTAGGAGATTTTGAAAAATAATTATTTTTATTATATAAATCTATATCTTTAATTTCAATTTCTTGTGGTTCACTATTTGTTAAAAATACTTTCTTATGTATTTTTGATTGTTCTTCGTTAAGAATTACTCTGTTTCCACATTTGTTGATGAGAAGAACGCCATTTAAGAAAATAATTTTTAGTCCATAAAGATTAATTTCATCACTATTTTGGATGACATAATTTTGTAGAAGTAAACGATTATTATTAATATATAAACAAGTTTCTTTACTAATCGTTAATAATAATTGTTGATTTTGATAATGAATCGTAATTACAAATCCATTTAGATAAGGACAATTATAGATAATAGAATTTCCATTTGTATTGCCAATGGATAAATTGATCTTTTCATCATAGGAATAAATGCTAAAATCATTCTCATATAAATCTGTTACGTATACTAAATAACTTTTATTATTTTTTTGGATGACATAAAATGCATTGTTTTTTAAAGCAATATCAGGAATAAAAGCGTTGGTTCCTACAATTTTAGATGCTTCCGTAGAATACATGAACCATTCATTATCCTTTGCTACTACATTAATTAATTTACTTTCATCATCTTCAAAATCAAAACCAAAATTACCAGACACTTCTTTTGGCAATGTATAAGTTAAAAGTTTATCAGGCAAAAATAAATAAATCTTCATGGGCCCCTCCATATTCTACTTATTTAGTATATCATAAAATGAGAAAAGAGATAGGTCATAAGAAGAAAAAAATGTAATTTTTTGTTACATTTTTTCATATTTCATAATTTACTATTGATTCTTGGGATAATAGTATTATCAATTTCTTTGGAAATACTTACAATATCATTTTGCATTTTATTCATTCTTTCAAGCTCTGGAATTTCATGATCTAAAAGGATAGAATTTTTTAATTGGACTTTTAAATCATTATAGAGCGTATTTAATTGATATAATTGATTTTTAATATTGTACATATTCCGATATAAATTTCGATATTTATTTTTTATATATTCATCATTCATATTATAAATCCCTTTTTATTCTAGAAAATTTTTGTTCTGTTTGTTTTCTTACTGTTTTATATTTTAACACAGTCTTTTTAAATATTGTAATATAGTCATTGTGAATGCGATGGATTGTATTAAATTTGCGATTAAAATTGCATTGCGTTTCATATAAAAGAGTACTATTTTTACTTGTATAATCATACTGCATATCTCTCATCAATCTTTTTAAAGTTTCAAAATTGATCGATTCATCTCTTATATACATTTCTAATTTTTCAATAGTCTTTAATAATTTTTCTTCATCAATATAGTTCATAAATCACCTTATATATATTCACCAATATTGATATCTTTTAAAATTTCAATATGGATTTTATTATTTTTTGATTTGACTGTTCGTTCAGTTTCTTCTACTAAATTAAAAATATTTTTTATATTTTGCTTCATATTAATGCTACTATCTCTCATTTTTATTAATTTTTGTTTTTCTTGATTTAAAAAATAAGCTTCATTCGGACAAAAGCTTACATCTAATCCTTGGTAATAGGAAATAATATTATTTAGTTGTTGAATATAGTGATCAATTGCGCTAATAACATCATTCCTATTTTCTACTTTTATTTTCACTTTTGATCCTAAAGATTGATATTGATCGATGATATACTGATATACATTGATCATCTTATTTAATTCCTGTATATTTTTATCAATTTTATGTCGTTTTTCTTCTACACAGCTAAAAAACCTATTAGAATATTTATCATTCCAATAAGAAGAGCTTTGTATTAGATGGTGATAGATATTGATATAATTATCATCATATTGATTTACTTTCTTTCGTAACTCAGTTAAATTTATTTTTAAGTTAGAAATATTTATTTCCATCGATAATCACCTTATCATTTTCCAAATATACAACAATTAAAGTTACATTAATTGTCATATATTTGGAAAAAGATTTCCAAATTTCTTATTCATTTGCTGAAAAAGCTTGTGATACTTTTCCTTCAAGATCACCATAATTAGATACAGTATCTTTCAATGCTTGTTGCGTTGTATCAGTTAACTCCTTAGTAGCTTGTGAAACTTTGCTCTTAATTGTACTAAGTGAATTAATTAAGCTTTGTGCTTGATCACCACCGACAAAACCACAACTTTGTACAGCTCTTTGTGCTTGTGATAAAGCACTTGTAGCAGATGATTCAATCGTTTTTAATTTAGCAATAACTGTTCCAGCATTAGCATAATCAATACCTCTTACTCCACCAATATTTTCTTTAATACTACTCGTATTAATTCTCACATTTTTTGGTGAAAAAGATACACGACTATATGAAGTTCCTGTTCTTTCAGCCCAAGCTTGAGCAGCACTATTCATAGATGCTACTACAGAACTAAAAATATTATCTGATGATGTTAATAGTGAATCTACAGCTGGTTTAAATGAATTTCCAAAGAAAGTTTGTGCTTCTTTACATGCCCATTTATCAGCCATCCCTTTCACAAATTGATTTTGCATATTTGTATATAATGCTGTCATTAAACTGTCATATGCTTTAATTACTGCATTAATGGATGTCCTTACTTGTGACGGATTAAAACCTGTTAATGCCATTTTTTATCTCCTACCTTTCCTAGTTTAGTAGATCTATTCTACTTAATTTGATTATAGATTAGATAAAGTGTAAAATTCAAGCAATGTAAGATCATTTGACACTTTAGGACAGTTTTTCCTTTTGCAACGGTCTTTTTCTCTTCGCTTGTAGAATAATAAAATTTAGGCTATAATAAAAATAGAATTTTAAAGTTGGTGATGTAATGAAAAAAGATTCCTTTATTAAGGGAGCAATGATTTCGACGATTTGTATTGTATTAAGTAAAATCTTAGGAATTATCTATGTGATTCCTTTTCATTCGATTATAGGAACGAGTGGGAGAGCACTTTATGGTTATGCTTATAATGTATATATGCTTTTTCTACAATTTTCTACGGTAGGAATTCCACTTGCGATTAGTAAAATGATTAGTGAATATCATTCTTTAGGATACGAAGATGCAAAACGAAGAACATATCGTATTGCACTTCAAATTACTTTTATCATGGCTATTTTATCAACAGTGATTCTCTTTATTAGCGCACCAATGATTGCAGAGGCGATTATTGGTGGTGTAAATGGTGGAAATACCAAAGAAGATATTACCTTCGTATTGCGAGTTTCAACAACAGCAATTCTCATCTGTACTATGCTAAGTGGAATGAGAGGATACCTACAAGGTCATAAATATATTACCCCATCTTCTATTAGTCAGGTCATTGAACAATTGGTAAGAGTAATTATTATTATCTTTGGAAGTTATATCGCTATACAATTATGGGGAACAAAAGAAGCTGTTGGAATTGCAATCTTTGGTGCTACTGCCGGAGCGATTGTTGCTTTCTTCTATCTTGAGAAAAAAATGAAGGAAGAAAGAAAAAAAGAAAAAGAGAAGAAAATTCTAGAAGAAGAGAAAAAAATATCAAATCAATACCTTTTCAAACAGTTAATTCGTTATACAATACCATTTGTCATTGTTTCTATTGCAGTTCCACTTTATAATACAATTGATATGTTTAGCATTGTAAAACCGCTCATAAAATACACATCACTCACTACTCAAGATGCTGAAACTGTCCTTGCAATTATTACAACTTGGGGAGCAAAATTAAATGTCATTGTCACTGCGATTGCATCTGGTTTAGTCGTTTCTGTTTTACCTAATATTACCAGTGATTTTATAAAGAAGAAGGAAAAAGAAGTCAATCGTAAAATCAACAAAACTTTACAAATTATTATCTACTTTGTACTGCCCATGGTCGTTGGTCTTTCCTTCTTAGCAGAACCTGTTTGGTGTGTTTTCTACGATCGAAGTCATTTAGGAGTTCTTGTTTTTGCTTATAGTATCATAACCGCTTTTTTTTATTCCCTGTTCTTAAATCTACATACTATTTTGCAAGCAATTGATCATCATAAAGCTGCAAATAGAGCTATTTTACTAGGACTTCTTACCAAACTCATTTTAACAGTTCCATCCATTCCACTTTTCGCCAAAATAGGCATTCCTGCTTATTATGGTCCTATCACTGTTACCATTATTGCTTATTTAATCCCAATGATTGTCAGTATCTATGACCTAAAGAAAAGCCTTCACACTTCTTTCCAGGATACGATTAAAAAAGCAGGAATTAGTGCTTTGGCTTGTTTGATCATGTTAGTGGTACTTTCAAGTTTAAAACTTCTTATTCCTCTTTCTGGAAATCGTCTTTATTCTACATTCATCATTTGTATTTATGCAGGAATAGGAGCATTGATTTACTTTTTTATTACTATCAAAACAAACGTTTTTTCTTCCATTTTTGGATGTAATTTACGAGATTTTATGAAGAAAAAATTACGTAAAGTAAAAAGGAATTGACTTCAAGTTCAATTCCTTTTTTCATGCTTACTTATTTGTTTCTAATTTGGAAAGCGTTATTTCTATCGTCTTTTCTTTTCCATCTCGAATATATTCTACTTCAATTGTTTCTCCTGGTTTATGGAAATACAATTCATAACGGAGATAAGCTGAGTTTTTGACTTTATTTCCAGCAATTTTCGTAATGACATCCCCTTTTTTTAAACCAGCTTTATCAGCGCCACTATTTTCTTCAACACCTGCGACTACTACACCTTGATCCATATCTTTAGAAATTGTAATACCTTCTCGATAAAGTGCTATCAAATCCGTCGTATTAATCATTGTAACACCTAACATTGGCCACTCAATTTCTTTTCCTTTTTCAAGGGTTTCTATATGACTTACTGCATATTCAATTGGAATTGCAAAGCCCATTCCTTCTACTTCTGTTTCAACTAATTTCATAGAATTAATTCCAATCACTTCACCGTTTATATTGAAAAGAGGTCCACCCGAATTGCCTGGATTAATTGCTGCATCTGTTTGTAAAACTTTCATGACCCAATCCGTACTACTTGAATTACTTGTACTGACACTTATCATACGATCTTTTCCTGACAGATGTCCTGTGGTAATACTTCCTCGATATTCATATCCAAGTGGAGACCCAATAGTAAATACAAAGTCACCTAATTTCGCATTTTCACTATTTCCAAGTGGAAGCGGTGTTAAGCTATCATTTTTATCAATTCGTAAAACAGCAATATCAATATATGTGTCTCCTCCTAATATAGTTGCTTTTATCTCTTCATCTTTTGAAGTAATAATTTTAACTTGATCTCCGCCTGCTACAACATGTTGATTGGTCATTAAATACGTATATTTATCATCTTTTTTATAAGCAAAACCTGTTCCTGTCGATGTTAATTGATCATCTTTATAGGTTTGTACCAACACTACACCATCATATACTTTTTGAACGGAATCAGAAACACCACTTTCATCGACGACTACTTTCGTACAGTTTTTAGCACTACAAGTCGTTCCCATCGTAGTCGTAGTTGTTTCATTCGTTCCTCCTAATAGATTTCCACCATCTACAATTGCAAAGGTAAACACACCACCTATTACAAAAGAGATAATAATGGTCAATGCATTTTTTAGTCTTTCATTCTTCATTTAAATGACTCCTTTCTATATTGGCAAGATTCTTCCAATTGGCTGGAAATCCCATTCTTTCTAATATTTTAGTAATTGGGATTGTATTTAAATTATATGTTAAATTATCAATATGTTCTTCTATTTCAAGGACAAATCCCTGAAATTCTTCTTTAGATAACATCTGCTTCATAATAAGAAACAAAGCAAATAAATCATTTTTTCCATAAATATATTCATCCTCTTCTTTGGGAATTCCAAGAAGTTGGTGATACAGTGTATTATTAATTGATTTTTGTGTTTTATTATCATACAAAATATCTTCATGAGCACAAAGATTTCTATAATTTGCTAAAATAGGCAAATAGCTCGACATTGTTTCAATATCGATTCCATAGATATCACATATACTTTTTTGATCATCTATTTTCAAAATGGAAAAAAGCTCTCCTACAATGCCAAAAGATAAAACTTTTACAAGAATCCACAGTGGAATATACCCATAATTAGTAATATAGTGTTTGGTAGCACTATGTTGTGCTCCATTTACTCGAATTTGTCTTTTCATTTTGTGAAGTAAGTCCGCAACTTGTCTTTGTTTTGTACGATCACTTGTAAAATTTTTCGCTTTTAAGTAATCTTTCTCACGATATCCATATTTTTTGGATAATTGATACGAAACAATAGATTTTATATTATTTTCGATGACAAGTAAGTGTTTAAAAATAACATTTCGAATTCTTCTATCAAATAGAAAGAGACTATATAATTCTAAAAAAGTTGTACCTTCTATAAACCTTTTTTCCTGTTTTGATTGAAAAAATGGATAACGGTACCCATTTAAGAAAAAATAATTTTCTCTTAAAAGAATCTCTTTTGCATAATTTTCATCTTCTATTTTAAGTCCTTTATATTTTAAAATTTCAATTTGTTCATCTAAATTTTTAAAATGTTTTTCCATCATTTGCATCACCTATTATAAATTATAGCACAAAAAGTGCATAAATTTGTGAACTTTTCATGAAAAAAAAGAATAGTCTATTTGACCATTCCATGATTTATTCTTCTACTGGTAATTTATGGTATTCAAGACGGAGTTTATCAGCGACCGTCACAATAAATTCTGAATTGGTAGGTTTTGCTTTATCAATATCAACACTATGTCCAAAAATCTCTTCCATTAGTTTCCAGTTACCTCGATTCCAAGATACTTCAATGGCATGTCTAATAGCTCTTTCTACACGTGAAACCGTTGTATCAAACTTTTTAGCAATATCAGGGTATAATTCTTTGGTAATACCACCTACAATACCTGGATTCTCATAGATAACACTAATTCCTTCACGAATATACTGATATCCTTTAATATGAGAAGGAACTCCTAATTCATGCAGAATCTTCGTGATGGAGATTTGAAGGTTACTATGATATAAATCAAGGGAACCACCTTCTATTTTCTTATTTTTACTACATTCTAAAATTCTTTTCTCCAAGTCCATTAGTTCAAATGGTTTTAATATGAAATAACCGATTCCAAAACTAGAAACTTTTTGAATCATTTCTTGAGCATTATAAGAAGTTAAAACAATAACTTTCTTATGAATTCCCTTTTCTTTCATCTCCTCTAACACTGCAATACCATCTTTCTTTGGCATAATAAGGTCTAACAAAATGAGGTCATATTCATTTTCATTCTTTGTGATCTTTTCCAATCCTTCTACTCCATTATTTGCAGTAAGAGCAATTTCAATACTTGCGTGACTACTAAAATATTCCTTAACCATGTCGATGAGTTCTACATTATCATCGATCATTAAGACTTTTATTGTATCCATTTCTTCTCCTTCCATTTTACTACACGCACTTACATTATATAACAGGAATTTCTAAAATGATAGAGAAAAAAAAGACTACTTTTGTCGAATAACGACAAAAGTCATCTTTCATGCATTTTGAATTAATTGAATAACATCATCTACTTGTAAACTCATTCCTCCTATTAAAAAACCATCTAAAGTAGGTATCTTTTGAAAATCATGAATTTTTGTTAACTGAATGCTTCCACCATAAAGCACTCTACTTCCTGTTTGTTGCTTTATAAAAAGAGTTATTTCTTCTAACAATTTAACATCAATGACTTTCCCTGTTCCAATTGCCCAAATTGGTTCATAAGCAATAATTGCCTTTTTCCACATCTCTTGTGGAAAAGAGAAAAGAACTTGTAATTGTTTTTGCAATACTTCTTTTGTATTTCCCTGTTGATAATCTTCCAAACTTTCACCAATACAGAGAATTGGAGTCATTCCAGCATTAAATATTTGAGCCATCTTTTGTTCTAAAAGCTCATTATTCTCATTGAAATAAGTTCTTCTTTCACTATGACCGACTATCCCATAAGAAACCCCTAAAGAAGCTAGACTTTTAGCAGCTTCTTCTCCTGTATAAGCTCCAGTTGGAAAAGGACTTACATCTTGTGCACAAAGAGAAAAATCTTCAAAAAAAGGAAGGAAACACATAGAAGGAGCAAAAATAACATTTTCTTTTAAAGGGAGAGGGGATAGTTTTTGCCGATACTTTAAAATTTCCTGTTTCGTAAAATGACTTTTCTGGTTTAATACATATAACATTTAACGTTTTCCTTTCTTGAATAAGTGTAGTATAGCTGTGGTAAAAGTTTTTCGATTTTTATATTCTTTGATCGTTCTTCGATATACATCTAAAGCACTTTCTGCAAAGTGAGCAAGAGAAAAATGCTCAGCCTGAATACGTGCCTGTGTACTCATGCGCTCCAATTTTTTTCGATCTTGATATAAGGTAACAATGAGTTTTTTTAGTTCTGATTCATTTGTAAATAAATTCCCATTTAAATCATTAATGACAACACTCCGGAAAGCTTCATCATCAATTGCGAGAACAGGTACACTACTTGCCATCGCTTCAATGACAGTTAACCCTTGTGTCTCTGTCGTTGATGCGGTTACAAAAAGGTTAGCAATATTATAATAGTAAGGCATTTCATCAAAAGAAACTTTTCCAACAAAAAATACTTTGTCTTTGAATTTACTTTCACTTACTGTTTTTTCATACTTTTGTTTATCAGGCCCATCCCCTATAATATAAAGTTTTATATTCGAAACTTCTTTAGATACCTCTTCCATAACTCGAAATAAAAAGGGAATATTTTTTTCTTCAGCAATTCTACCTACAAAAATAATAACAAAATCAAGTGCCTTTATTTTTAATTGCTTTCTTATGTTCATTAACATCTTTCCATCTAAATTTTCTTTATAAAATCTTGTAACATCCATTCCTGTAGGAATAATATTAATAGGTTTATCATAATGGTATTTTTCTTTGAAAAGGCGATATGTTTTCTCGGTGGGTACAATTAATTCTCTTGCTGTTTTATCACAATAGAACATCGTTAAATATTCAACAATTTTTTTACTAGATTTATTAAAATAACCTTTTGTAATATAGTGTGTGTAATCTTCGTACATTGTATGATATGTATGAACAAGAGGAATACTTTCTTGCTTTGCAAAAAGGCGAGCAAAAATACCAATACCAAATTCAGTATGAGAATGAATAATATCCAACTTCCATGACTTCATTTGATTGATGACTTTTAAGGGATAAATGCGACTGAGCCTATAGTCATAAATTCCAATAGGTACCCCAGGAATACGAAGAATTCTATTTTCTTCATCATAGTCATACTTTAAGGCATTTTGTCCTACGGTTACAACATAAACAATATGCCCTTTTTGTTCTAAAGCTTTCTTTAACATACTGACACTAGTTGAAACTCCATTAATAAAAGGAGGATAACTATCTGTAAATAAACCAACTCTCATTTTTGACTCCTTCCATGATGAAAGTTAAAGCAAATTGCTCCTACAATCATTCCTAAATAATATGTAATAAAACGCCAAATTAACAAGACGGCTGATATTTTACTTCCTGCAATAAAGTTTCCAAAAAATTGTACAAAACCATATTCAATACCACCTGAAGCACCAGGAATGGGAACAAATGATCCCATAATCAAAACATAGGCAGAAGCAGTAATTGCTTCAAAAAGATGAAGAGATGTAAAATCGTGGAGACTATATACAATAAAAAGTGGAATAGCATAAAAGCAGAATAAACCAATAAAATTGGCAACGACTCCTACAAAAAATAATGTTTTATTTTGCTTGAGTTCTTTGGTATATTGATGGAAGTCATTTAAACGCTCTTCCCACTTTTCCTTTTGTTCCTCTCGATTTTTTATAAAATGAAATTTTTCTCCTAACTTTAAGAAAACGGATACAATAAGATTTGTAAATTTTTTTGAAGAGGCAAGAAAAAGAAGAAAGAAAGCAATTCCTGTATTAATAAGAAATCCTATTAATACTAAACTTCCTAAAAATTGATGATAAGATAAAACACCTGTTATCTGGTTATAAATAACAGCACATATTCCAAAAAGAACTAAGGCTACTTGGTAAAAAATAAAATTTAACATGATAATGTTAGTAGCTTTTGTAGAGCGAATCCCATGTTCATGAAGCATATAAATTTCCATAGGTTGTCCACCTGTAGAAAAAGGAGTAATCCCATTAAAAAATTGTGTAATAATATTATGTTTTACTGCTTCTAATAACGAAATTTTTTTGGCATCTCCTACAGAAATATAGGTTACCCAAGCTTTTAAGAATATATATACAGCATAGCAGCAGATAGCAACTAAAATAAATTTTAAATCAACACGTAATAAGGTAGTAACAACCTGTTGAAATTGATCTTTCAAAGAAAAATATAGAACGCCTAATGTAATAATTAATATAATGATTGTATTTCGTTTTAAATTTTTCATATTCTACATACCTCTTTCATATTTCTTTTACAATAGAATATATATATAAACCTTCATCATCCTCATCTAAAAGAGAAATATCATATCCTAATTCTTTTAATAATTTTTCAATCTTAGTATCGTTTACTTTTACAACAATATCCCAAATCGATTCGGTAGTAAAAAGATATTCTATACAATTTTCTAGTAAAGTAAAGACTTCTTTTATAGAATGTTTTTCTTTATTGACTATTTGTATAGATGCTTTTTTTAAATCTTTTTCCAGTTGCACTTTACAATTTTCTAAAATGACATCATTATGAATTAAAAAGAAATCGAAATTTTTTTGATAAAATTTTTCATCTTTTGAATCAATAGAATAAGTATCCATTGCATTTTTTTTGCAAAAATCTTGATACATAGCAAGGTGCTTTGGATTATTGAAATTAGCCTTAATGATTTGCATTCGATTGTTCTACAGCTTTTAATCCTACAAGTGTTTCAGATTCTAGGTAATTGAGGGTAGCTCCTCCTCCTGTTGATAAATGATATAATTCTTTCTCCAAATGATTCTTCATAGCACAAGCAACTGTATCTCCTCCACCAATAATTGTTCGAATTTGTTCTTTTTTTGATGCAAGATATGTAAGAAGCTCTTGGGTTCCTTTTTGATAAGATGAAAGTTCATAGGCTCCCATTGGACCATTCCAAAGAACCGTTTTAGCATCTTGTAATTGATTTTTAAAAATTTGAATCGTTTGTGGACCAATATCAAGTCCCATATCATCTATTTCCAATTTTGTAATATCTTTATAAGCAGGAGATCCATCTTTCCATTCTTTTGAAACAGCAAGATCCACGGGCAAAATGATTTTATCTTTATATTTTTTTAACATTTTTTTACAAAAATCAAGTGAATCTTCTTCCTTCATAGAAGAACCCATAAAATATCCTTCTGCCTCTAAAAAAGGAAAAGCCATTCCTCCGCCTATTAAAATCCGATCACATTTTGGTGCAAATTTTTCAATCACACCAATTTTATCTTTTACTTTAGCTCCTCCTAAAATAACAATAAATGGTTTCTTAGGACAAAAAACAGTATGTAATCTTTCTATTTCTTTTTCGACTAAAAAACCAATTCCACTAGGTAATAATTTTGAAATACCTACATTCGATGCATGAGCACGATGCATAGTACCAAAAGCATCGTTAATAAAAACATCTCCTAAACTTGCCCAAAATTGTGCAAGAGAAGGATCATTCCCACTTTCTTTTTTACCATCTAAATCTTCAAATCTTGTATTTTCAAGAAGCAAGATTTCTTTTGCTTTTAATTGATTGACTGCATCTTCTACTTTTTTTCCAACACAAGCATCTACAAAAATGACTTTTTGCTGCAACAATTGTTCTAATCGTTTAGCAACAGGTGCTAAAGTTTTTCCTTCTTTATCACTTTCTTCTTTCACTTTTCCAAGATGGGATAATAAAATGACTTTTGCTTGATGAGAAATGGCATATTGAATGGTTTCCATTGCACCCTTAATCCTTGTATCATCTATAATCTTTCCATCTTGCATAGGAACATTAAAGTCACAACGAATCAAAACTTTTTTATCTTGTATGTTAAAATCTCGTATTGTTTTCATATAGCCTCCACTTTACATCCATTATAACAGCTTTTGAGCAAGAAAAAAAGAGCTTGTTGCTCTTACCTTATTTCAAGCCAATATTTTGCAGTACGAAGCATCTGTGCAGAATAACCCATTTCATTATCATACCAAGCAACGACTTTGACAAGTTGCTTTCCTTCTACTTCAGATACTGACGTTAAAAGACTATCGACTAATGAACCACAATGCTCTCCAATAATGTCACTTGATACAATAGGATCTTCTGTATACATTAATGTCTCATTTGTATTGTTTTTGAATGCATCATTAACTTCTTCGACAGTAACATTCTTCCCCAATTTTAATACCAAATCAACAACAGATCCTGTTGTCACTGGAACTCTCATAGCAGTTCCTTCTAATTTTCCATCTAATTGAGGAAGGACTTTTCCAATTGCACTTGCAGCCCCTGTCGATGCTGGAATAATATTTGCACTCGCAGCACGACCACGTCTTGAATAAATTCCCTTTTTGTGTGCGACATCTAACGTTGCTTGATCATTTGTATAAGCATGTACTGTTGTCATAAATCCTTGCAATACACCAAATGTTTCATCTAATACTTTTAATACAGGAGCTAGGCAATTCGTGGTACAAGATGCAGCTGAAATAATATCTTCACTACCATCCAAATCCTCGTGATTGACATTGTATACGATAGTTTTCATGTCTCCTTTTGCAGGAGCTGAAATAATCACTTTCTTTGCGCCAGCATCAATATGTGCTTTGGCTTTATCGTAACTTGTAAAAAATCCTGTACATTCCATGACAACATCAATATCCATCTCTTTCCATGGAAGGAGAGAAGGATCCTTTTCAGAAAGAACCTTAATAGTACGGTTTCCAACGACAATTCCTTCATCATTAAAAGAAATCTCATCTTTTCGATAACTTCTATGAGAAGTATCATATTTCAGTAAGTAAGCTAGTTCTTCTGCATTCGTTAAATCATTAATGGCAACTACTTCAAAAGAAGCATCTTCTTCCATCAAACGAAATAAAATTCTACCAATTCTTCCAAAACCATTCAATGCAACTCTAATCATTTTTATCTTTTCCTTTCTATTTTACTATAACAAATAAAATTCATCTTGTCGATTCCTCCTACAATTCTTTACAATTATTTTGCATTAAAGTAACTTCCTCCAATAAATTCTCTCAAAATCGAATCATCCGGAATATCCTCTGATGAAATAGGTAAAATAAAGTGAAGAATATTTAGTAATCTTTTGGCCTCTTCATAATAAGGTGAATCTTCTCGAATTGAATATAAAAGAGGTTCTACATATGTTTTTAAAACACCCAGTTCATATATCAATTCTGTATTAAAAATGACATCTGCTTCATCCTGATATGGAAAGATATTTTGTTCTTCTCCATTTCGAACATTAGGCCATGTAGCAAGCGTTTTTTCAATAGAATATCCTCTTGTTCTATTATCTCTTATCATTCTTCTTAAAAGGCGATTATCTGTTGTAGAAAAACGATTTTGATTATCAATTCTTAATTCTGTTAAAGCAGATAAGTAAATTTTATATTTACAAACACGAGGAAGGTTTGTAAGAAGTGTGTCATTTAAGGCATGAATTCCTTCGATTAAAAGAATATCATTCTTTCCCAGCTGTATCTTACTTTTAAATTCTTTTTTTCCTGTGTAAAAATTATAGGTTGGAATGAGCACTTCCTCTCCTTTAAATAATCTTTCGATTTGTTCATCAAACAGTGAAATATCAAGAGCCTTGATGGTTTCAAAATCATATTCTCCTGATGATAGAGTTGGAGTCTCATCGCGATTTACAAAGTAATCATCCATTGAAATCATTTTGGGATTTAGTCCAAAACTTTTTAAATACATACATAACTTACTTGTTGTTGTTGTTTTTCCACTAGAAGAAGGCCCTGCAAGCAAAACAATTTTTAATTTATCTTTCTTTGCATAAATATTTTTAGCAATTTCCAATAAACGGTTATTTTGAAGCGTCTCATCCATGCGTATTAATTCTTTTACTTTTCCAGTTGAAACAACTTCATTTAAATCAGCAATTGTTTCAATTCGTAAATTTTTCCCAAATTCTTTTGCTTCTTCAAATACATCAAACATCAAAGGATGATGCTTATAAGGCATGATTTTTTCAGATTGATAAACAGTGGGAAACTGTAAAACTAAGCCTTCTTCACTTACGTATGTAACGTCAAAATCTTTTAAAAGAGAAGTTTCAACTGGCATGTAATGATAAAAATAATTATATAGATTTTCAAGGCGATAAACGGTTACATAAGTATTGGTATTATACCGCATAATTTTTGCTTTAGCATGATCATTTATTTGTTCAAAATAACGAATTGCATCAATTCTTTCTACATTCATTTTCGTAATTTTAAGATTCTTTTCTACTAAGTCATTCATCTGTTTTTTTATATCTTCTACTTTTCCTTGATCTAAAGAAAAATTTGTCTCGATATAAATTCCTTTATCAAGAGAATGTTCTACAACAATAGAGGCGTTTTTTCCATATAAATCTTTAATTGCTTTCAACAACAAAAAAGTTAATCCTGCAATGTGTGCTCTAGAACCAATCCGTGAAGTTAAATCAAAAAAGATAATGAAAGAATCTTCATCGACACTGTCACTTAATTCATGATAAAATCCATTGACACTCGCAAGGAGAATTGGATAGCAAAATTTTTCCTGAAAAGATTTACTAATTTCTAATAGAGTACTTCCTTTTGGAACTTCTATCATCTTATCTAATACTGTCACTTTAATGTTCTCAATCACATTCTCACCTTCTTACTCTTCTATAATAGTATATCATACTCTTTCTTATTCTTCCTACTTTCTTTTCTCTTTTTATCAGTTTAAGAAAAATTTGTCATTTTTTTAAGGGTATCTTTTCAGATGATTCTTCCTAAAATATCAATAGGTGATAAACATGAGCTTAGTACCAATGATTATTGAAAAAGAAATACAAGGAGAAAGAAGTTACGATATTTTTTCGAGACTATTAAAAGACCGCATTATTCTATTAACAGGAGAAATTAATGATTCGTTGGCAAATGTTGTCGTAGCACAACTTCTTTATTTAGATTCTATCAATCATGAAGATATATCAATCTACATTAATTCTCCAGGAGGATCGATTACAGCCGGCATGGCCATTCATGATACTATGCAGTTTATTAAAAGTTCTGTATCAACTATCTGTATTGGTATTGCGGCATCGATGGCTGCCTTTCTCTTAGCAGCAGGAGAAAAGGGAAAACGTTTTTGTCTTCCGAATAGTGAAGTGATGATTCATCAACCCTTAGGAGGGGCAGAAGGACAAGCAACTGAAATTCAAATTGCGGCCAAACATATTTTAAGAATTAAAACAAAAATGAATCGAATGCTTGCAAAGAATACAGGAAAATCATTAAAAATCATTGAACAGGATACAGAAAGAGATTACTTTATGGAAGCAAATGAAGCGAAGGAGTATGGACTTATCGATTCTATTTTAGAAAAAAAGAAAGTTTAGTACATATTAAAAATAAAGAGGAAAAGATTCAAATAGAAATCAAAAAAAAGCCTCTTTTTTTTATTTTTAAGAGAAAAAGAAGCAATATTTTTAAAATCGCTTCTTTGCACTATTCAATGAACTTTGCTATTTTAGAAAACGTTAAGGAAAGGAGAAATGTATGAAAAAAATATTATGGTTCTTAACGACACTTTTAGGAATTGCCTGTTTTCATATTCCATCAGTTGAAGCACAAACCGCACAATTTTATGAAGCAGAGTATATTCCAAATGTTTATATTGTAAGGGAGAGAAATGGAGTAAGATATTATCAACAAGGAAGATTTTTTCGGAATACTGTAACACAAGAACTTGCTTATTGTTTACAACCTTTCTCTAGTTTTGATGCAAATGCAACTTATGATGTTCAAGAAAAGCTAGCGGCACTTGATGATGAAACAACGAATAAACTGAAGGCTGTTGTAGCTTTTGGTTATCCTTTTATTAATAGTGATCCTGCTTATTACATAGCTACCCAACTTAAAATTTGGCAGATCTTAGAGCCTAATGATCAATTTTACTTTACAAAAGGTTTAAATGGACCTAAGACAACGGATTATGACTATTTATTACGATTTATTGATAATACGATCAATGTCTATAATCAAACACCAGAATTTGCTAATCAAATCTATACAACCACTGTCAATGGCGATGTTTCTTTAAATATGCCACTTAGTAATTATTATGAGGATATTATTGAAACAGAATTATCCTATGAAAGGCATTATGATACTGTTACTTTTAAAAACTTAAAAGCTGGAGATTATACAATTAAAGTGACAAGAAAATATCAAAATGTTTCCAATACACCCATGTTATTTTACTATCATCAAAACAGTCAATGGTTGATGAATCGTGGCCTTATTGAAGATAAACATTATACTTTTCAAATCAAGGTAGTTGATACTTCCATTCATGTAATAAAAGTTGATGCAGATACAAAGACAAAGAAACCAAGTGGAGAAGCCTCTTTGCAAGGTGCTGTTTTTTCTCTTTATCAAGGAAAAGAAAAAATAGCAACAATTACATTTGATGAATCTTTAGAAGCAATGATTTCTGTTTCCAATAAAACAATCGATTACTTACCTTTTGGAACTTATACTTTAAAAGAAGAAAAGGCAGGGAAAGGATATTTATGTAATGATAAAGAAATTGAAATCACACTTGATGCAACACATCCCAATATTGAAATTGTCCTTGAAAATAAAGTGATACAAAATAAAGTTACCATTCAAAAATTTTATGGGACAAAGCAAATCATTAAAAGTGAAAGTAACGTTTTATTTGAAATTTATGACAAAGATGGAAATATCATAAAAACAATTATGACAGATCAAGATGGAAAATGTATATTTTATTTACCTTTTGGCAAATATACCATTCATCAAAAAACAACTATAGAAGGATATCAAAAAGTAGAAGATTTTGATATAGAAGTGAAAGAAGATCAAAAAGAACATCACTTTACATTATATGACCAAGAAATTCCTAAAGAAGAAAAGCCACAGGAACCAACCGTTGAAATTGAAGTTCCCGATACAAGTGCAAAAGCGATATCACCCTTTTTTATCATTGGAGCAATAGCAGGATTATCTTATGTCCAAAAGAAAAATAGGATGTAGTCTTCTCATTCTTTTCCTTGTAGTAGGACTTAGTATATTTATAACAAGAAAAGAAGAAAACATGGTAACCACTGTTTTTTCTTCCTTTCAAGAAAGAATGAGTGTTGGAAGAAAAAAATTAGCATTGAAAGAAGATACAGCAATTGGAAGTCTTTTAATTCCTAAAATTCATTTACAAAAAAAGCTCTATGCAGTGGAAGATAAGAGAAATACGATCTCACAAAATGTTACAATATTAAAAGAATCTAATTATCCTGATCAAGAAGGAAGTACGCTTTATTTAGCTGCACATTCCGGAAATGCCAAGAATTCTTATTTTGAAAAACTAGATCAATTAACTATTGGAGATTTCGTAGAAATACATTTTAAAAAGAACGTTTACACCTATCAAATTGATCAAATAGAAAGTCAAGTAAAAACAGGAAAAATTACGGTTCCTATTTCCGCTAAGAAACAACTGATTCTAACAACTTGTCATCCTAAAGAAAAAGATAAGCAATTAGTTTTAGTGGCTTATATCCAAAAAGAAACAGATTCTTAAAGAGTCTGTTTCTTTATTGAATTTGAATTTCTCCGTTTTTCAAAGTGAATGTAATAATATCTCCATACTGTACTTTTCCTTCAATGATTCTTCTTGCTAGTAAACTTTCGATTGTTTTACTAACTATTCGCTTTAAAGGACGAGCACCATATAAATGATCATAACCTTCCTCAACCAGTTTTTCTTTGACGCTATCTTCTAAATGTAGATGAATATCTCTATCTTGAAGTCGTATTTCTATGTCTTTTAAAATCTTCTCTAAAATTTGATACATGACTTCTTTAGACAGAGGATTAAATACAATTACTTCATCAATGCGGTTGATAAATTCAGGGCGAAATGTTTCTTTTAATTCTTGTAAAACTGCTTCTTTCTTTCCTTCTAAGATATGATCACTACCTAGATTAGAAGTCATAATAATAATTGTGTTTTTAAAATCAACGGTTCTTCCATTTGAATCTGTAATACGACCATCATCCAGAATTTGTAAAAGTAAATTTAATACTTCAGGATGGGCTTTTTCAATTTCATCAAACAGCACAATACTATAGGGATTCCTTCGAACTGCTTCTGTTAACTGTCCTCCTTCTTCATAGCCAACATAGCCAGGAGGAGATCCAATCAAACGAGAAACACTAAATTTTTCCATATATTCACTCATATCAATTCGAACCATATGTTTTTCATCGTCAAATAAAGCATCGGCAAGGCTCCTTGCCACTTCTGTTTTTCCGACTCCTGTTGGTCCTAAAAAGATAAAGGAACCAATAGGACGATTTGGATCTTTAATTCCACTACGAGATTTTAAGATTGCTTCACTGACTAAGTGAAGTGCCTCCGTTTGTCCAATCACTCTTTTTGAAAGTGTTTCCTCAAGATGCAATAATTTTTCTTTTTCTCCACTTAATAATTTACTTAAAGGAATATGTGTCCATTTTGATATGACCGTACAAATATCTTCTTCACTGACGGTATCACTTAAAAGTTTTCTTTTATCATTTTCCTTTAAGGCTTGAAGCTCTTTTTCAAGTTTTGGAATTTCTCCATGACGAAGACGTGCTGCTTTTTCTAAATCATATTCATTTTCTGCTTGCTCTAATTCAAAGCGTGTTTTTTCTAATTCTTGCTTTTTTTCTTTGATCTGATTTAAAATATCTTTTTCTTTTTGCCACGATGTATTCAATGTCTTTTCTTGTTCTTTTAAAACAGTTAATTCTTTTTCAATTTCTTCTTTTCGTTTCATTGAAAGTGGATCCTTTTCTTTCTTAATTGCTTGCTGTTCAATTTCTAGTTGCATAATTTTTCTTGTTAAACTATCAAGCTCATTTGGTACAGAATCCATTTGTACTCGAATCGTTGCACATGCTTCATCTACTAAATCGATGGCCTTATCCGGTAAATAACGATCAGTAATATAACGATTTGATAGGGTTGCTGCTGCTACCAATGCTTTATCCTGAATAGAGACACCATGATGAATTTCAAAACGTTCTTTTAAGCCTCGTAGAATCGTAATTGTATCAACTACGGTTGGTTCGCTTACCTTTATTTTTTGAAAACGCCTTTCCAATGCACCATCTTTTTCAATATACTTACGGTATTCATTAAGAGTCGTTGCACCAATGACATGAATTTCTCCACGGGCAAGCATTGGTTTTAAAATATTGGAAGTATCCATAGCTCCCTCCATATTACCAGACCCTACAATTGTATGAATTTCATCGATAAATAAAATAATTTCTCCTTCACTCTTTTTAATTTCATTGAGAACATTTTTAAGTCGCTCTTCAAACTCACCACGGTACTTTGCTCCTGCTATTAAACTTGCCATATCAAGTTCCCAGATCATTTTATCTTTCAAACTATTCGGAACATCACCTTTTACAATTCGAAGTGCTAATCCTTCTACAATAGCGGTTTTTCCAACACCAGGTTCTCCAATCAACACAGGATTATTTTTCGTTTTTCGAGAAAGAATACGTGTAATTGCTCTAATTTCTTCGTCACGGCCAATAACGGGATCAATTTTGCCATTTTTAACCGCGTCATTAATATTTCGACCATATTTTTCTAGTACTTTTTCTTCTTGTTCTTGATTTGGATACATTATTTTTGCCTCCTTTTGTTCTTATTATATGCAAAAATTAGCAAATGTCAATAGAGAGTGCTAAAAAAGAATAAAAAAAAGAAGACTTATTTGTTAGATAAGACTTCGATAGCCCTTTGCAGTTGATTATCATCTTCCTCTAAACCACTTTCTAAAAACGCTTCATTTAAAGGAACTTCTTCTGTTGGCGTAACACCTATCTCATTTAACCATTCTCCTTTGGCCGTAAACCATTTTTGCGTTGTGTACTTAATCATAGAACCATTACTTAATGTAATACTTCTTTGAACTGTTCCCTTTCCGTAAGTAGTCATTCCAATAATATCTGCTTTATAAACTTCTTTCATACATGAGGCTAAAATTTCAGAGGCAGAAGCACTTGATTCATTGGTTAAAATTACAACGGGATAAGTCCTTTTTTCATTACTTAAAGCATAAATTTTCTTTTTCTTTCCATTTTCTTCCAACTGATACATCAATTGTTTTTTTGTAAGGAAGAAAGACAGTATTTCAGAAACTTGAGTAAGATGTCCACCTGGATTATCACGGACATCAATGATGAGCGCATCGATTTTTTCCTTTTCGATTTTCTTTAAATTCTCTTCAAATTGTTCTGCTGTATTCGCTGCAAATACACTTACCCCTAAGTATCCTATTTTTTTATTTTCTTGCGAGTAAATTTTTGAAGTAACTGAAGAGATTTCAATCGTTTCTCTGGTAACTTCTATTTCTTTAAGTTCATTATCCCTTAAAACTTCTAATTGAACACGAATCCCTTTTTTTCCTTTAATAAGAGCAGAAATTTCTGTCAATGTTTTACTACTAATATCTTCACCATCAACTTTTTTTAATATATCATTATTTTTAAGACCTGCTTTATCGGCAGGGCCATTTTTCACAATATCAACAATCGTAGATTTTCCATTTTGATAAAGCAAGCTAGCTCCAATACCAATATATTCTCCATCAATCGTTTCTTTTAAGTTTTTAGATGCTTCACCGTCTAGATAAGCAGAATATGGATCATCCAAGCAACCTACCATACCAGCAATCGCTGCATTCAGTAAATCTTTTTTATCAACATCATCATAGTAATTTTCTATAATATCATTGTATGTTGTAACGAATTCTTCTAAATCTTTTGGTACATTTGTAGAAATCGCTGTATCTTTAGCAAAATCGACTAAATTTCCTATTAAAAAACCAAATAAAATGGAAATAGACATGATAATAATAACTTCTAAATAATTAAAACCAACTTTTCTTTCAATAATAATTTCTTTTACTTCTTCTGAATCTCTCTTTTTTTGTTCTTGTTTTTGCGCTATTTCATCTTGTTTCTTTCTAGGCATTTTAGCTTCACCCCTTACTTTTTAATCATATCATAAATAAGGATTTTTTAGAACCATTTCCAACAGGATTTGACAATAAAAAAAAGAGAATTATTGATAATCCTCTACAAAACTTTGGATAGCATCTTCTCCTTCTATATAGTCTTCAATTTTTTGATTATGAATATGAATAAGTGTTGAACCATTTATTTTTAATTCACTCGATTTTGTTGCATTTGGATTTCCTTCATTTGAAAGAAGACCTTTATTGAATGCATGAGACAAATCGACCGTATATACTTTTATTTTATCAGCAGACATTAAAGTACTGACAGTCGTAGAAAGATTAGTTGTTTTATCTTTCTTATCATAACAAAGTACTAAATACTCATCTTCATTTTTTGAAAAAACTTCTCCCAATATAATTTCACTATATTGAATCGAAACACTTCCATTATCTATGGTTGTTTTTTCTATATATTTATTCTTTTTTACAAGTACACTGGTTAAAAAGTACATTCCCCCTAAGAAAAGTAATACAACAAGTCCATAGATTATCATCTTTTTTCCTGTATTGTCGCTTTGTTTTTTCATTTTGCATCACCATTTAGAGTATACCATAATCATGACGAAAAATAAACACTCCATGTGTTTATTTCATAGTCGGTAAAACGCTAATAGATTCAGCCACTTCAATCAATTCATCTTGATTTAAAACATCGCTTACAAGATAATACTCCATCCCATTGACAACCCAAGAAAGTGAGTTGTCTGCAAGAGCACCTATCGTATCCATAAATTGAAATGGTTCTCCATAAGTTGGTACAATAGTAAATTCATCTTCTTTACTGACCGTTTCTTCCACTAATAAAAATGGTTTTTCTCCTTCAAAAGTTAAAATAACTCTTTCTCCATCTACCTTGGTTACCTTTTCTTCACTTGTTAACTTCGTTCCTTCTGGAATGACAAGTGGGTAAATAATATCCTCAATGACACTTGTTGTCTCTATTTCTTCTGTTAAACTAGCTGATTTCATGGACTCTTCTAAACTGAAGTACTCAGTTTTAAAGTTCGGCTTCCAATCTATCTTTGAAAAAGTCATTGTCATTTCAGGAATATCATTATCATCAAACACTCTTACTGTTTTTAGGTTTAATTCTTTATCAAAAGTCACTTCTTGTTTTTTTAGCTTTCGATTATTTGGATAATTCACTGTACTTGTAAATACATATGATTTTTCATTTGCTTTAAAAGTACGATCTTGATCATTTTCCAAATCATCGATGATAGATTCTAATAAGTAAATTTGTGAATTGTTATAAGGCCAATCGCTTTGGAATTTAAAACTTTTATTTAATGAAGGTGTTAATACATAAACAGCTGTATCATTTTTTAAAATAATTTGCTCGTGATTATTTGCATCATTTTTTAAACTTACCTTGTAATAATCATCTTTTTTATAAGAAGTTTTTACTGTGTAATTATAAATATCATCATTATTAACAATTTCTAGCTTTCCTTCTAAATAATAAGCATTGGTATTTTTTATTTTATTTTTTAAATCCTTTATAATATCTTCTTCTCCATATTTTCCACATCCAGTCAAACAAAATAAAAAGAATAGTGCCACAATAAGACAAATTTTTTTCATTTTTTCACCTCAATTTCTTATTCATTACACTATATGGTATTTTTTTTAAAGTATTCATGAATAATTTGGAAATTTTGAAGCATTCTATAAACAAAAGTAAAGGAGGATTTTATGGAAGCAATTAAAAAAATAGCACTTGTGCTTGTCATTATTGGCGCATTAAACTGGGCACTTGTGGGACTTTTTGATATGGACCTTGTTGCCACCATCTTTGGTAGTTCAGAAAATATCATTGCAAGAATTGTCTATATTATTATAGGAATTTGCGGTCTCATTTGTATTCCTATTTTATTCGATGATCTAGAAAAAAAATAGAAGGTTTCCCCTCTATTTTTATTTTGCGGTAATACGTACTTTTACTTTCTTTGTTTTCGATGAATAAGAAAGACGAACATCATCACCTGTAACTTTCACTTCTACTTCATGTTCTCCTGGACCATAATCTTTTAAATCAATATAAGGATGAAGTGAAGAACTTTCTAGGCCATCAATGATGTCTTTACTTCCCTTTACCACTACAGTCACAATGCTATCTGCTTCTGTTAGTGCTTGTACTCGGTAATTTTGATTTAAGTTTTCTGTAGCGATATGAATTCCTTCAAATTCTTTTGAAGCTAAGTTATCAATTGTTACTTTCACAGTAACGGTTTTTACACTAATTTCTGTTATTCCATTTGGTCGCTCTAATGTCACTGTAAAGTCTTTATTTTGATTTAGTCCTTCAACATTGATTTCTACTGGAATAGACGTTACTGCAGCAAGTGCTTCTTCACTACCATAAATTGTAACATTACTTACAGAAGAGCTTAATGATTTAATAGACTTACCAAATGCAAGTTCTCCTTTTGGAACAATTCTTAATGGCACTTCTTTACTAGGTGATGTAATTTTAACTTTTGCAGTAACCGTTTTTGGAACAATTTCTACATCCATGATTTTTCCATCTATATCATAAGCTTTTAATGGAACATTTTCAAGAACTAAATCTCCCGCTTGTGGTTTTGCAAAATCATCAACGTCTACCAAGGCTTTCACGGCAGCTACTTGATCAAGACGATATTTAGCACCTTTTACAATGACTTCGCTACGATCCAGTTCAACACTATCAATATTGAGTTTTGTATCCAAATTATCTTTATGTAAAATATCGGTTGTAAGTGCTTTGGTCTGAGATGCTTTCTCATAAATCGTAATACTTACTTCACTTGGATCCAATCGATAATCTAGTGACTTTAAGCGTTGTGAGTATTTTAATGTTACTTTGTGTGTACCTGGCTTTAATCCTGTAAGATCAACTGTAACTCCTCCAGAGGGAGATTGCTTTGCAAGAAAAATATGTCTCTTTTGGCCAACTAATGTAATATCAACTGTCTTAGGAAGTCCTTCTACAACATAAGCCTCTTCATTATAAGTTGCAGTGACAGGTTGATTATAAAGTACTTCTGCATATTGATCAATTAAAGTATTACTTTCTCCATCAATGATTAAGAAAATACTAAAAGCAAGAATTAATGAGATGATAATTAATGTTTGTTTTTTTCCTAAAAAACGTTCAAAAGTTCTACCATTACTTTTAAAAAATTCACTGACTCGTAATACTACTTTTGTAATGGGGGTAATTAACCATTTATCAAAGAATAAACCAATATGACGAAATACGTTTTTAATACCTTTAATTATTTTCTTCATATATCTCTTCCTCTTCTAATGCTTCTTCATCTAAATCTATACTTTGTTTAGGTTTTAACTCATCAATTAACATCATTCTTACATCATCAATTGTTAAATTATAAAAAAGTTCTCCCTTCACAGCAATAGATAATCTTCCCGTCTCTTCTGAAACAATTAAAGCAATCGCATCAGTTTCTTCAGCAATTCCTAAAGCAGCACGGTGTCTTGTCCCTAGTCGTTTAGATATTTTGCTACTACTACTTGTTGGAAATACTGCCCCAGCACAAGTAATACGATCTCCTTGAATGATAACTCCTCCATCATGAAGAGGATTATTAGGAAAGAAGATAGATATTAATAGATCACTGGATAAGTCTCCATAAATTTTTTTCGCTTTATCAATATAATTTCCAAGACTAATATCTCTTTCTAATACAATCAACGCTCCGATTCTTTGTTTTCTAAGTTGATCTGTTGCTTGAACAATTTCATATACAAGGCGTTCTCTTTCATCTACTGTTAAGACTTTATGTCTTCCTAATAATTGGCTTCTTCCTAATTGCTCTAAAATGGTACGAATTTCTGGTTGAAAGACAATGATGAGTGCAAGAGGTCCCCACATAATTACATACTCAAGTAAAACACCTACTGTTGTAAATCCAAAGAAATCACTTGCTAATTTTAATAATACAATGAGAATAACTCCCTTAAATAAAAGAGTTAATTTTACATTGTTTCTTATATTTTTTAAAATAACATAGATTAACATCCAAACAATTGAAATATCAATAATTTTTTTGATAATTGATAAGATGGTTGACATGTTTATAAGCATTTCTTCTTCCTCCTATTTTCGACATATTTTACAGTATATCGTATTTTTATCGTCATTTCAAGTTTTACTTTTGTTCCTTTAAAGGCTCTACGTTTGGTACTTCTACTACAGGAATCGTTACAGGATTTGTTGATGGCGGCACTGGTTGAGAAGGAGAAAGAGGGGGTACTGGTATAGATACTTGCGTTTCATTTTGTGTCGTAGGTTGAGGAATGACAGGAGTTGGAATAGACACTTCAGGTGTTGACACCATCGTAGTTCCTTCTGCACTATCCGTTGTAATTGGATTCACTTCCGGAATTGATTCTGAAACAGGTTGAATAGGAGAAGGTATTTCTGGGGGAACGGGAGCTGAATCTCTAACTTCTTCTATAGTAGGTTCGACAACAGGAATGGTTGGAATAGATGGAGGAGGTGTCACAACAGGTGTAGAAACTTGATTAGAAGAGATAGGCTCACTAATAGGTGAAACTGCTACTGGAGGAGTCACTTCAGCAACAGGAGTTACAATTGTATTTTGTGCTTCTGTTAACACATTAGTCGAAGGAATTGATTCTGGTGGAGACATTGGAGAGACTACTGATACTTGAGGGGGAACAGGAATATTTGAGATAGGAGTTTGTTCGACTGGTGTTGAAAGGGGAACTTCTGCTGCCTGAGTCCCAGTAACTTCCTCTATAGTAGCTGCTTTTTGAGAAGAAGCATCTACTGTTGCATACTTTTCTTTCTCTTTCTTATCCTTGAGCTTTCTTTCTGCTAAATAACCAATACACGCAAAAAGTAAAATGACACATAAAACAACCGTTGCAATATATAAAGGGCCATCTAAAGTATCCCTAAAAAAATAAATTATTTTATCCATTTTCTTCACCCTCTATTCTTTTATACTATCATATCATTTCACCTTCTATAATTCAAGTTTGATTTCTCAATCCAAGAAAAAACTGACACTATTTCAGTCAGATATTTATTTATAATGTTGATTCGCATACGAAAAATTGGCAATTTCAAAAAAGTTCTCTAAGTATTTCCTTTTATCATCTTTATTATTCAAATAATATGCATGTTCCCACATATCCGTACAAAATAAAGGTAGATACCCATATTGTAAGGGATTATCTTGATTCATTGTCGTAATGATTTCAATATTATCTTTACCCGTTTTAACAAGAAATACATAGCCCGACCCTTTTATATTAAGGGCATACTCTATCCATTTTTCTTTCATCTTATCAAAGCTTCCAAATTTTTGATTGATAGCTTCTTTTAGTGGACCTGTGGGAAGTTCTTTATTTTTAGGATTGATAGATTGCCAATATAAATCATGATTTAAAACACCACCTAAATAAAAAAGCAACTGATTTTGTTCTTTAGGTGCAAATGAGGATAAATGATGATATAGTTCTTCCATAGGATAAGAAAAAGAAAAAGCATTTTTTAAAAGTAACTGATTGAGTTGATTTAAATAATTTCTTTGATGTTTCTGATAATGTAGTCCCATCGTATGAGTATCAATAAATGGTTCTAAATCCTGATATAAAAATGGTAATGATTTTAATGAATACATATAACCTCCACTTTATCATATGATAACAAAAAAAAAGAAAGAACCTTTTTATTTCTCATTTTTGTTTGGCATAAGAAGATGCTTCTTTTAAAAAACGTTTTAAAATAAGCGATGCATATTGATCATAGGAAATCATACTTTCTGGATGCCACTGAACACCTAAAACAAACCGTTTATGAGGATCCTCTATTGCTTCTATTAATCCATCTTCTGAATAACCACAAATTTTTAAATGATTGATTTTCTCCGCATGATAACGATGTCTACTATTTACCTTTATTGTATCTACTTTTACAATATCACTTAACAAAGTATCCTTTACAATATTGACTTCATGTACATACTGTTTTTCTCGATCATTATGATTGATTTTAGTATCATTTATCACTGTGTTATCATATGCGATATCTTTCATATTGCAATCCATTTTTGCCATCATTTGCATTCCTAAACAAATTCCTAAAATCGGCATATTAAGTGCAAGAGCTTCCTGATAAATATACTCATCATAAGCTTCCCACTTATATCCTCCTTGTAATAAAAGGCCATCACATAGACTTAATATTTTTTGAATATCTGCTTTTTCCTCGTTATAAGATTTCTTTAAATCTATAGTAAGATGTTTTGGTACTAATAAAATAGGAATCCCGCCTTCTTCATCAATACTTTTTTGAATATGTTCCCACATGCAAAATGCCTTGTCATGATCCCATAGCTCATCAAATCTTCCTACAACACCAATTATTGGTTTAAAACAATTCATGAATATCATCTCCTTTCAATTTATTTTATGAAATAGGTCTACAAGATTACTATATTTATTACATATTATTTGTCTTAGAATAAAGTTAAATGAATGATAACAAGAAAAAGAGGACAGGAAACGTCATTGTGAACCTAAGAGAAGAAGTATGACAACTATTTTTACTTAAATAATAATAGAAAATATTAAAAAAGACAGTCGAAATTATGCTATAGTTGCAACAATGTAAAGAGTGTTTTTTAATTATCAAAAGATAAGGTATCTTTTTGGTCAATTAACATAGTAATCTACATTTTCTTTAAAACTTTCTGGTTCTCTAATTCAATATGTTTTTCTACGATTATGCCAGCCAAAAATATTAAATTATGGATTCCATCTATAGAAATAGTTTCTTCGTCTTCTACATTATTTTTTAAACTAATTATTTTTATTTCACTAAATATATTAGGATCTATCCTCTGTTCCTTTGGAATAAAATATACATAACCAATTGTTACTCTTTTATTATTTTCTTCAGATATTTTTTGGGCCATTGTTTTAGTTTTATCCATCTCATCTTTGGAAAAATAATCAGATCCATCTAACAATATAAAATCACAATTTTTAGGAATATCTTCTTTTCTCAACCGTGTGTACGCAGTTCCACTACCAAAAATATAGGCATGAAAATTATCATATTTTCTTTCTAGTATTGTAAACTGGCTCCAATAGGCATTATGTGCCATAAGCATAAAACTTGTGTTTACTCCGTTGTTCAATCTTTTTATAAAAGGATTATTTTCTATAGTATTCAAACAAAATCCCCCAATCAATATTATAATATTATTTTTAAAGTTATTTATAATAATGGGCATATTATATACCGCCATTAATCCTGTTCCACCAATCATAGAAATCATCATAAAATCTCTAACTTTTTGAAATCTGTATCTAATTTTCCAAAATTTTTCTTGTAAAACTTTTTTCAGTAATAGTTATACATATTTTTTCTTTTGGTCTAAAATTTCACTGATTTTTTCAATACCTTTTCTAAAAATATTTTATTTTCAAATGTTCCCTTTTTTGTTCCTTTTTCTTGTGCGATAGCAATAACTTCCTCTAATGTTGCATTTTCTAATCTAGCTAAATATTTCATTATTTCTAACATATCGGCTAACTCTTCTATTCTATCCTTTCCAGTTGCGTTTAAAACTTCTTGATATTCCTCATTTAATTTTTTTTCTAGTTCAACTTTATATTCTTCATCAGTTAGAATTCTAGTAATTGGTTCTTCATCATTTGATTTAATTATTTCAGGTATCTTATCTCTTACCAATTTATTATATATTTGTTCCATATTTTATCTCCTCTTTCTATATTGATATTGTTAATATGTAGGTGTATTTTCTAGTTTGACAAGAGTCAATTTCAAACTATAAATAGTTTATCATAAATCGAAAGATCTTAAAACTCGAACTATAAAAGTCCAAATTTTCTATCACCTAGTGCCCTAAAGGAAAGAGTATGACAACTTTATTTAATCAATTTTTTACAGATATTTGTAAAATTATTTTGATAGTTCTGACATTTTAAAAACATTGAACTAAATGCTGAAGCTATTATTTCATTTTTACTACCACTTAAACAAAAACAAATAGGACATAAAAACTTGTTATTAAATTCTCGATTAGGATTTTGATAAAATCTAATAGAAAAAGTATTATTTTGAAATGTAATTATTAATTTATTCGCTTTTTCGTAAATTCCGTAATCTTCACTATCCCATGTAAAAATATTATTAATTAGTGTTTTATTATAGGGATCATCGTATTTTTGAATAATTTTAAACAATTGCTGCATCTTAGAAAATAGAAAAGAATCGTCTTCAGTCACATTAAATTCGTTATGTTCATCATAATGTAACATAATCCAATAAAAATCAGCTCCACTAAATTGCATTAGAAAACTTTGGTTTTTATCATTTTTTAACTCAATCGAGCATCTTCGATTACTATCTTCTATTTTATTGATTTCCATTTAAAAAATCACTCCTTATGTATATTGTCTTTGTCAATACGTAAGTATGTTTTCTAAGTTGACAGAGAATAATTATTATAGATATCAATGGAATTTAAAAAAGGGCATCCTTAACATATTCATCATAACCTGAAGAAGAACTTTTTGCAAGTTCTCTATATTAAAGTTCGAGCAGATTCGTAAATGGTGCGATTATGTAAGATATCTACAACTTATAATAAACTTATAATTATTACTTTTTTAATTTTTTTATAGAATTATTTTGTAATAAATCTTGATACTCTCCAGTTTTAGATACAATATTATATGGATGTGATTGTCTAAAAAGTTTACGTTCTTCTTGAGGCATTTCCAATACCTCATCCGCTATATCTATATGTAATATACCATCTAAGTGATCCATCTCATGCGATAAAACAGTTGATTCAAATCTTTCAAAAATCTCTCTATGTTTTTCTCCATCCATATCAAAATATTCAACTAAAATTTTATATGGTCTTTTTACATGTCCCATAAAGTCCAAACAACTAGCACAAGCTTCCCAATAATCAGTAAGACCATATCTTTCAATAATCACTGGATTGATTAACACTCTTGCTTCATTATAATTTTCTTCATTTTCAGTAGTTTCGTTTTTCTGCATTTTATTAATAATGTCCAAATTTGTATTTTTGAGATATACAAGTCTTTTTGGAATTCCAAGTTGTACAGCAGCCATTGCCATTACTTCATTTTCCTTACAAAACTCTGCTAGCACATTAATATTATTCTTCAAATTTTTGTCATTTAAATTAACCTTGGCGGAAACTTGTCTCAAATATTTTTCATTATCTTTTATTGTAATTGCTTTTATTTTCATATTTAATTTCTCCCTTCAGAATATTGCTCATTTCAATATGCAAGTATGTTTTCTAAATTGACAAATATATCAATTAAAATCTACAAAAATTATATAATAAATTTAAAGATTTTAAAACTCGAACTATAAAAGTCCGAGTTTCATATTAATCTGGTGCCCTCAGGGAAGACGTACGACAACTATTTTCTTTGTTAACACGCATATAATTTTGACAATTTGCAAGTGTGTTTTCTATATTAACAAAGTAAAATTATTCCAATTATTTTTGTTTATTTTCTATCTTTTTTACAAGTCTTTTTAATAACATTTGTTTATGCTTATAATCATCGTTAATTATTTCATTGCTTCTACTTTGTTCGGTATCTGCAAGTGTTTTATATCCATCTTCTATAGTATCAATATTTATTAAAATAAATTGTTCTTTTAGTTTTTCTAACTCTTCAAATGAGATTTCATCAATTTTATTTTCTATTTGATAATTAATTACAGAATCAATAAAGCATTTAACATATGGGAACCCTTTAAAACTTATATTTTGATTAACTCTACACATTCCATCTGTCTTATAAAATGATAATTCATTAGGCCATTTACTTTGTGACCATTCATCACATAATTTAATTGCTAAACCATTTTTCAATAAATAATTAATATATCTTGCTTGTACTCTTCTAGGATCTTTAATTTTTTCAATTATATCCTTTGACATAATCATAAAAATATTCCAAAAAGCTGCAGGCGACTCACCATCAACATGATATAATAAACTTTGTGGAACATAAGTTTTTCCTTCAAAAGTACTAATAAGTTCACTCAAAACTATACTAATATCTTCTCTATTTAAAATAGAATATTTTTCTATAAGATTGCAATAATTATATGTTTCAATATATGCAAATTCAAACTCATTCTCATATTTTCGATCTAAACTTGCATATTTTTCTTCAATTTTTTGTATTGCCTCTTTAATTTCTTGTTCTTTACTACTATTTAAATCTTTTCTAGATTGTAATAAACTACTTTTTCTATTTCTTAATTTACTCAAACTTGCATTAAAATCCACTTTCAAAACCTCCATTAAACATGATTATTGTATCATAAATTTAAAAATTTTAAAACTTGAACTATAAAAGTCCGAG
>CANQDI010000004.1 GCA_947591575.1 uncultured Bacilli bacterium
GGTGGAGAATTTCTTGCGATTTCCTTTGTATCTTCTAAAGATGATGTTTTAGAGATCAAAAATTTATTAAAGAAATTTGGACGAGAAGATCTAGAAATTATTTGTAAAATCGAAAGCCAATTAGGAATTGACAATCTAGAAGAAATTTTGGAAGTTTCTTCAGGAATTATGATCGCAAGGGGAGATCTTGGTACAGAGGTGCAAAGTGAAATGCTTCCTATTATTCAAAAGAAGATGATTGCAACTTGTAGGAAAATGGGAAAAATTTGTATTGTTGCAACTGAAATGCTAGAGACAATGATGGAAAATTATCGTCCAAAACGGGCTGAAACGAGTGATATTGCCAATGCAGTATTAGATGGAACGGATGCTGTTATGTTATCCGGAGAAACGACGATTGGAAAGCATCCGATCGAAACAGTTAAAGCGATGGCTCGTATTTGTGAAGTCACAGAAAACTATGCCCACTTTGATTATGTAAAAAATCAGCAACATCTCGATAAAATATCTGACGCCATTGCTACCAATGTTGTAGAAAGTGCAAATCTTTTAAATGCTAAACTTATCTGTGCTGCAACAATGAGTGGTTATACCGCTAAGCGAATTAGTAATTTGAAACCCAATGCACCTATTCTAGCACTTTCTCCTTCTGCTAAAGTGGGAAGACAACTAGCACTCCATTGGGGTGTCTACGCCTTAGAATTACCCCTTTTAGACTCGACAGATGAAGTGTTGACAACAAGTGTTACAAAGGCCAAAGAATTTATGAAATTACAACAAAAAGATTTAATTGTATTAACCGGTGGTTTCCCAACCAATACAGAAAAAAATGCAACCAATCTTATGAAAATTGAGGAAATTTAAAAAGCTTTTTAAAAAGCTTTTTTTAAGTTATCTTATCTTTAATATCAATATTGGGAAATTCTTTTTGAGAAAGTAATTTCTCATGAATGTCTTCCTCTTTTGTATCTAAGAGTACTTCTTCAATTCGATCTACCCTTAAACGTTCCGCAGTCAAAATGGCATCTATTTTATGTGCAGCTTTTTCAATTTGATCATTTACAATAACATAGTTGTACTTACTGACCTCATTAATTTCTTCATAAGCTCTTTGAAATCGTTTCTCAATTTTTTCACGGTCTTCTGTGTTTCGACCTTCTAAGCGTTTTCTTAATTCTTTCATACTAGGCGGTAAGATAAAAATGAAAATCGTTTCTTTTAAAATATCTTTGATTTTTAAAGCTCCTTGTATTTCTATTTCTAATAAGACATCAGATCCTTGATTCAGTTTTTCTTTAATGGGATCTTTGGGAGTCCCATAATAATTTCCAGCATATTCAGCATATTCTAAAAAAGCCTCTTTTTGTATTTGTTCTTCAAATTCTTTTCTTGATAAAAAGTAATACGTAGTCCCTGGGATATCTCCTTTTCTTGAAGGGCGGCTTGTCGCAGAAACCGAAAGCCATGCATGAGGATGTGTTTTTAAAAACTCTTGAATAATGGTTCCTTTTCCACATCCTGAAGGTCCTGATATGACAACTAACATTCCTTGTTTTTTAGTTCGAATCATTTATCTTCTTCCTTTCTAATAGGAGCCATTTGAAATTCCTTTTGTAACATCTTGTATCCTTTTTCGTAGGAGAATGAAAGTGCATAGATAGAAGTTGCCTTACATTCTAATTGTAACCATTCTTGATATTCCTTTTTAAATTTACTGATGATGGGAATTGGACAATCTTTTTTCATTTTATTTAAATATTTTTGTCCTCTTTTTGAAAAACCTAAAAGACGTAAATAATGAGGAGTATCGTATTTTCGTGCTTCTTCTTTTGTAAAACCAACTAGAATATGAAGGAGCATTCTAGATAAATAATTATAAGTATGATTTTTGGTATGAATCAAGTGAATAAGTTCATCATAACAGCTGCAAGTAACAATTTGTTTCTTGAGTTTTTTTGCCATTCCTTTATCTACACCCAAATAAGCCTCCAAATTTTTACTTGAAAGAATTTTGTATCGCAAGTATGGAAAATAATCATCTTGCAAAGTAGCATGATCTTGGAGTGCTTTATAAACAGATTCTTCAATGTATCCCTTTAAAGATACATTTTTTCTAATTGCTTCTCGTATACTACTTGCACTTTCATATGAAATCGTAATATCTTTTTCATGATAGTTTTTTTCTCTTTGAATTGGTAGCAATTGAAATGAGGCATTTAGATGTTTCATGGCCTTTAAATAACTTATCGCAAGAAGATCATTTGGTAGAGTAAATTTTCGATGAGTTAATTCTTCCAAAGATTTTGAAAGTGCTGTAGGATAATTATTTCCCATTCGAAGAAACACTTGCACTAAATTATTGAAATTTTCATTTTCTTCTGCATCTACAAGAGCTTTTAATCCTTCTATATCACAAGATTCTGTTCCAAATGCTAAAACGTCTATTTTCATCATTTTAAGAAGATAAATAGCACCTGTAGCAAAAATATCAGCTCCCTGTGTTGCAAAAGGGAAGGGGAGTTCGATGACAATATCTACCCCATGATTTAAAGCAATTTGAGTTTTTGTCCATTTGTCTAAAACAGAAGGAATTCCTCGTTGACAAAAGTGTCCACTTAAAACCATAACAATAGTAGAATTAGGATAAACTTCCTTTATTTTATTCAAAAATTTTTGATGACCATTATGGAAAGGATTTAATTCTGCAACTACACCAATTGTCATATGAATCACTTCCTTTTTAGTAGTCCTATTTTAACATACAATTTCAATTTGTAAAAGAGGCAAAATTCTTTTATAATATAGATAGGTGAAAAGAATGAAGTTAGAGGATGCTATTTCTGATTTTATCAGTGCTTGTAATTATGAAAAAGGTCTTTCTTTAAATACACAAAGAACATATAAATATACTTTAGAAAAATATCAAATCTTTTTAAATACCACCTATCAAGTTCAGGATGTTAAACAAATCAAAGAAGAGATGATTCAAGCATATTTGAAGTATTCTTTTGAACATGGTGCGAAAGATGATACTGTAGCGCATAAATTAACTGTCATTAAAAATTTTCATAAATATCTTTTAAAAGAAAAAATCGTTACCTCTGATGTTGCTTGTTTTTTAGAACGACCTAAAACAAGAAAGCAATTACCAAAAAGTTTATCTCTTGATGAAGTAGATAGACTACTAGACATTTCCTTAGAAACACCATTTGACTATCGAAATAAAGCTATGTTAGAATTGATATATGCCACAGGTCTTCGTATTTCTGAGGCAATTTGTTTGACGGTGTATGACCTTGATTTTGTCAATTGTGTGATTAGAGTAAAAGGAAAAGGAAATAAAGAAAGAATGGTTCCCTTAGGCGAATATGCTATCTATTATTTAAAAGCATATTTAAATGTAAGAGGAGAACTATTGAGAAATGAAAAAACAGACTTTTTATTTTTAAATCGTTTAGGACAAGGTATTTCAAGACAGGGATTTTTTAAAATCCTAAAGCAACTTTTAAAAGAAAAAGGATTACGAAACGATATTTCTCCTCATACATTGCGGCATAGTTTTGCGACACATTTATTGGCTAGAGGTGCTGATCTTAGAAGTATTCAAATGCTTTTAGGTCATGCTGATATTGAGACGACAAAAATTTATACACATGTAAGCCAAGAAGCTATTATAAAAGCTTATCACAATTATCATCCAAGAGATAAAGTAGACAAGAAAGAAGGAAGTAAAAAATGAGATTTAAACGTATTTTCTTAATGGTACTCGATTCATTAGGAGTAGGGGAAGCTAATGATGCTGCCCTTTATCAAGATAATGGTGCCAATACGTTAGGACATATTAAAGAAAAATGTGATTTATTTATTCCTAATTTAAAGAAAATTGGTTTTTTAAATACCTTAAATATGGATGAAAATAAGGAAGTAGATGCCTATTATACCATTGCAAGACCCAATAATGCTGGAAAAGATACTTTAGCAGGACACTATGAAATGATGGGAATTACTTCTAACATCCCATTTAAAACATTTAATGAAAATGGGTTCCCCATTGAATTAATCGATGCAATTGAAAAAATTACAGGAAGAAGAGTAATTGGAAATCGTTCTTCTAATGATAATGAAATCATCAATGAATTAGGTGAAAGACAATTGAATTATGGTTCTTTAATCGTCTATACTTCAGCAGATTCAGATCTTCAAATTGCTGCTCATGAAGACATTGTATCACCAGAACAACTTTATCAATATTGTGAGAAAATTAGAGCACTAACCGTGCGTGAAGATTGGTTAGTTGGAAGAGTAATTGCAAGACCTTTTACGGGGACTGTTGGAAAATTTCGTTTAAATAATAGTGGAAGAAAAGACTATCCGGTAAAACCTCCCAAAAAAACGGTTTTAGATGAGCTAAATGAAAATCATTATAACGTAATTGCAATAGGAAAAATTAATGATATTTTTGATGGACAGGGCATTAATAAATGCATGAAAGCAAGTAATAATATGGATGCAATTAACAAACTTACGAACGTCATTGAAAAAAAATTTACAGGTCTTTGCATGGTAAATCTCTGTGATTTTGATAGTCTTTATGGTCATAGTAGAGATGTAGAAGGTTATGCAAAAGCGATTGAAGAATTAGACGTTGAAATTCCATTATTACTGAATAAACTAGAATTAGATGATTTACTCATTATTACAGCTGATCATGGAAATGATCCTACATTTAAAGGATGCGATCATACAAGAGAAAATGTTCCTATCATTTTTTACAGCCGCAATTTTAAACAGCCTGGACGGTTGCCTATTCAAAGCACTTTAGCAAATATTGGAGCTACTATTGCTGATAACTTTGAATTAACACCTTTAGAGATTGGTTCAAGTATTTTAGATGAATTAATATAAAGAGTAGGGGAGAAAGTAGACAAAAGAGAATAGGATTATCTATTCTCTTCTTGATTTCTGTTTTCATCAAAATTTCTATTTGATTCATTTTCAAATTGAGAATTGCTTGGGCAATTTTGATTTTGATTAAATCGATTTTCATTATTTTGACGATTCTCATTAGAACGATTATTATTATTGTTATTGTTATTGTTATTATAATTGTTCTTTTGGTTATTATTTTGTTTCATCCTTTTCAACTCCTCTCTAATTAGTATGGATGGAGTAAGAAAGAATATACCTATATCATTTACTTATTTTTTTTAAGAACTCCCCTATTTCAAATGCTAGAAGAGAAGAAGTATTATTGTTTTCCTACCTTTATATTATTTATAAATCGTTATTTAACGAATATACATCCATTTTTTTACAATGAATGATAGGAGAATTTATATCTGTAACAAGAGAATTTTTTTATCATTTTTAAAATAAAATATGAATAATAAAAATGATCTTAGGAATTAAGAAAGAATTGCGAAAGATAGAGTTTTTATTGTCTCAAAAGAAATAAGGTTCAACTTTGTATAATAAGTATTATGTTAACTTATAAAAAATATCTGCATTATGACTTCTCCATCTTATGACATCTAGAACAAATATAACTATTGAATAATAATGTTATGATTTTACTACTACTTGTAGTAAAATAGTCTGTTCATTCTTTCTCAAAATATACAATAAATCCGAATATTCAAAACTATTGTCACTTCCTATAAAAAGAAATTCTTCATATATTCATTTTTTATTTCATTATCTATGACTATAAATAAAACTATTTAAAATGTGAAAATATTCTTTTTGTATTTCTTCTTTTATTTATGATAATTATCTTTTTTTTTGATATTTTCTAAATTGATAAATATATACACAACTTTTTCTTTTTTATTTGATGAAATGAAAAGAGATGCATTTTTATTTATTTCTTTCTCTTCTGCCCTCTTCTATTTATTTACACTTTTTTACATAGTAAGAAAAGGTGATTGATTACACCTTTCTTGATTGAATTTCTGCGATTTTTTCTAAAACTTCTTTTGCATTATTTTCATTAATTTCTGTATATCCAAGTTCTCTTAGAGCTTGAACTTTAGCTGTATTTAATTCTTGTGTTCTACTTAGTTTTTCTTCATTTTTGATTTCAATATCTCTTACAAAACGTTTATGGGTTTCTGCAATTTTACTTTTGGAAGCACCACCATTATTATAAAGAGTCATTGCTGAAAACATAATACTTTCAAATATGAATTGTTTATCTTTATTAAAAGCAAATTCCATTGGAGGTGTAAAACTAAGTGACTTAGACATATATGCTAAGATATAACGCAATTCTTCTAATGAATCCATGGACTGTAAAAAATGATAAAGATAACAATATGTATTATAAGTAGTTTTGGTTTTATCTTCTTGTAATTTTTCTTTTAAAAGATTAATAATATCAGAGAGAATTTCTTGCTCTTTTTTGTTAAATCCTTTAAGATCTGCGATAACTTCCTTACTTGAAGTATCACGGACACCTTCATTGAGTTTATTTTCCACTTCGATAATGTAATTACCATCTACTTTAATGGTTCCAAAAACCTCTTCATTTTCTATATTTAATAAACTTAATAATTTGGTTGCCTTTTCCTTTGGCCATTCATTTAAGGTAGGTAATGCTAGATAATTATATAACATTTGTCTTGACACACCTAAGTATTTTGCAAGTCTTACTTTCGAAATACCTAACTTCAAAAGTAATTCATTTAACTGTTTCATTTCTTTCTACCCTCCTAATATCATTTTATAGAGGTTTCTGTAAATAGTCAAGACATTTGTTGACAAATTACTTTACAATAAATACCAAAGCTTTTTATTTTCTTTTTGCACCTCTTCGATGATTCCACCACCAAGACAACGTTCATTTAAATAAAATACACAAGCTTGTCCTGGTGTAATTGCTTTTCCATTTTGGTATCTTACAAGAAGTGTCCCATCTTCTTGATATGTGATGGTAACAGGATGATCTTGATCACGATAACGAAATTTTGCCATACAGGAAGTAGGACGCTCTTCGCCATTCCAATTCATCGTAGAAACGATACAAGCATCTGAATAGAGATACGGATTATCATCCCCTTCTGCTACATATAAAATATTTTCTTTTATATTTTTTCCGACAGTAAACAGCCGTTTTTGAGTGCCTCCAATATCAAGACCTCTCCTCTGCCCTATTGTGTAATACATAAGACCAATATGTTGTCCAATATCTTCATTGGTATCAATATTGATGATTCTTCCCTTTTTAGAAGGTAAATAATTTTTTAAAAATTCCTTAAAGTGCCTTTCACCAATAAAACAAATACCTGTCGAATCTTTTTTAGTAGCAGTAATGAGTCCATATTTTGTAGCAATTTCACGCACATCTTTTTTTAAAATATCCCCTAATGGAAAAAGAATATTTTCAAATTGTTCATGAGAAACTTGGGAAAGAAAATAGGTTTGGTCCTTATCTGCATCAAGAGGACGCATCAAAAGTCCATCAGTTAGTTTTGCATAATGTCCAGTTGCTACAAAATCTCCTCCTAATTTTTTGGCTTCTTTTAAAAAGAAATCAAATTTGATATATTTATTACAAAAAATATCAGGATTAGGAGTTCTTCCTTTCTTTAATTCTTCTAAAAAATAAGTAAACACATAATCCCAATATTCTTTAATAAAATCAACTCGATGAAGAGGAATATGTAATTTTTCACAAACTTTTTTGGCATCATTATAATCTTCTTCTTGTGGACATATAGGATGATTTAAATTAGGATTTCCTAAAATATCATGATTGATAGAACTATCCCAATTGCGCATAAAAAGTCCTTCTACTTGATAACCTTGTTCTTTTAATAAAATAGCTGCAACGGAAGAATCAACACCACCCGACATGCCAACAATTACTTTTTTCATACTACCACCACATTTATTATAACTTGTTTTCCCTCGTTTGAAAATAGATATGATCTCTCTTAAAGTTTTTCTTTTTCCAATATTTTTTGATATTGCCTCATCGTTTTTTCTGAATACACTGGAAGATGTTCCTGTTCTTGGTATCTTCCAATTTCAAATAACAAATTTGTGTGATTGGGTGTTGGATTTTCTTCTTCTAAAAGTGCTAAATACTGAAGAATTAATCCTTTTTCTTGTTTTAAAATAGGCTTTTTCACATTTCTTACTACATCTTGATAAAAAGAATACGTTTTTACATCATCTTCTCGATAAGTATTTATAACTTCAGGACTAAATAGTTGATAATACAAATTTTTTTCCCATTTAAATCCATCGGTTGTGTCATAAACAAAACCATCTTTTTCAACCCAACTGTGATTTGGATACTGATCATTTTTAGGAATACAGTTAACATTACCATGTACTAACGTGAAATGATCCATTCCAGTAGAAATGAGAACAGACATTGGATAACAATTTTCAGCACAGCATGGATGTGAAAGAATCAAAATGAGTATAGGAATACCATATGCTTCCTTTTTTCGCAAATTTTCTAGTAATTGAGGTTCATAAGGAAGGATTTTCTTTTGTTTGATCAAATTTTGGTAATCTTCCTTTGTTAATTCCATTTCATAAACACCCTTTTCAAAATCAGATATTATTATATGAATTTTTCCTATTTTTGTCAAACCAATCGAAGTAACATAGGTGTAAGAAAAACTTCAAGCAGGGAAAGAAAACAATTGCCAAGTAAAACAAGACCTAATACTTGTACATAACGTTTCATTGCTCTTTTCAATGAAATTTCTTTTTTTAAGAATAAAATAGCAGCTAATTTTTCAGCAAATCGAAGAGCATAAAAGCAAAGAAATATCGATAAAAAAAGACCTAATACTTGATGTGGGAATACATAAAAAATAGCTTTTAAAATGCCTTTCCATTGATAGGTAATACAGATAGATGTAAAACTAAATCCCATGAGAAATCCTTTAAAAAAGTCAAAAAATAAAATGATGGGAATACCAATAATTGAAATACCAAGTAACCAAATGAAAAACCCAGGTAATACTTGATTTTTTAAACTTTGAAAGAAGGCAGAGAAATAATCTAAATCATCATTCTTGACGCCTTCAAAAAAGTGGTATAGACTTTCACTAATAATTTGTTTATCGTCTTTGGATAAAATTATGGCAAAAACGACTCCTAAAATCATTCCTGCAGCCATTAAAATGAATAAGAAGAGATATTTTCTTTTCTGTGCTAAAATAGAATCTTTTATCGTTTTTGTATTTTTTTTCATATTCATTGTTCTCACCTCTACCCTACCTTATGAAGGAAGAGATGAAAATAGAAAGAGATTTATTTTACAAATTTCGATTTCAATTGTATAATGTAAAAGAGGTGAAAACATGAATCAAAAGGTTGTAAAAGTCGTATCTATTCTAATGCTAATTGCGATGTTGGCAAGTGTCTTTAGTATTGTTGTAAGTGTTTTCTTTTAAAAATTTATGATCGATCAACATATCCTTCTACTTCTGGAATTATTTGATTTAAATAAGCGTTTTCTCCATGATATCGTTTCAAAATATCGTGGAGTCTTTTTTTGTCGTTTCCAAGATACAAAATAAGAAGTCCTGAAATGCGAGATGCTAATTCTTGGTACACTTGCATCATATCGTTAGAATCAATCTTATATTTTTTGGCTAAAACAGCAAGTGTTGTATCTTTAAATAAATAATTAATATAAGCTGTTACGATTTCTTCAATTTTTTTATTTTTTTGATGAATTTGTACTTTTGTCCATACTTTCATAATATATTCCTCCAAACATTGTCATTTATTATAACCATTTTTCAAATTTTTAAAAGACTGTTTTACATCTTTTTCCTTTTTTATTTCATTTTCCAAATATTTTCACACATTGATTTCTAAATTTAGAAAATACTATGAATGTAGCTAAAGAAAGGAGGAAATTTTTTTTGAAATTTAAAAATGTAATACTTGGCATCATATTATCACTTTTTATTAGCATGCCACTAAATACATTTGCTTATTCAAAAAACTTAATTCCCGGTGGAGAAACCATAGGTATTGAAGTCAATTCAAATGGTGTTTTAATTGTAGGTTTTTATAAAGTAAATGATACATATCCAGCGAAAGACGCTGGATTCTCAGTGGGTGATATAATTTTAAAAATTAATCAACAAGAAATTAATAGTATTGAACAAATGGTAACTGTAGTCAGTCAAAGTGAAGACAAAAAAATAGATGTTACAATTTCACGAGATCATAAAGAAGATACCCTTTCTTTTGAACTAATGCAAGATGAAAAAGGAATCTTAAAAACTGGACTCTATGTAAAAGATAATATTACTGGTCTTGGTACATTAACTTATATTGACCCAGAAACCCGAAAATTTGGTGCATTAGGACATGAAATACTAGAAAAAACAACTGCCAAAAAATTTGAAATAAAGGAAGGAAAGATTTTTGAAGCAGAAGTAACAGGGATAACCAAAAGTGCAACAGGACATCCTGGTGAAAAAAATGCAATCTATAACAAAGAAAATGTATTTGGAACGATCAATAAGAATATAGAGTCTGGTATATTTGGAACCTATAATACAACTCTCCCAGAAGATGAACCATTGGAAGTAGCTACACCCAATGAAGTAAAAACTGGAGAAGCAACGATTAAAACGGTTACCACAGACGATACAGTAAAAAATTATAAAATTCAAATTTTAAAAGTGAATCCGGAAGATGAGATGAAAAATATTTTATTTGAAGTTACCGATCCAACTTTACTAGAAGAAACAGGCGGAATTGTCCAAGGCATGAGTGGTTCACCTATTATTCAAAATCATAAAATCATTGGAGCCGTTACTCATGTTATTGTCAGTGATGCTAAAAAAGGTTATGGAATATTTATTACAAAAATGTTAGAGGATAGTGAAAAAAGTGAGTAACAAAAAAACACTACAGGGACTTATTCTTCCTTGTGGTGTTTTTGATTTTTATGGTTTTAATGGAGCAAATTTTAAGTGATTTGCAACAACAACTTCCATAACTGTATTTTGAATTTTTTGATAGTCTTTTTGATTTCCCATTTGTACCCAATCAGAATTTAATCGATCATATTTTTCTGTTGAAATATAGGGCTTTATTTCGATCATAGCAATTTGATAACTGTGTTTTACTGTTAAGGCAAAAGTAATGAAATAAAATTGTATAATCAATAAAGCGATGCAAAAACTAGAATAAATAACCATAAATAGCTTTATTCCTTTTTTAGGCCACTTCCTGTGCGAAAAAGAAATGCCTGCTTTTCGAAATAAAGAAAAGAGGATAAAAAAGACAATCGATCCTACAATGATTCCTAAACAGATTGATAATAGAAAATGAATGAGTGCTGTGTCATCTATATAAGATGCTAAATAATATCGATAATCACTAAGAAAATGCATGATGGTAGTTCCACCATATTGTAAGTACTTTATTATGATTTTTATCAATTCATATAAAAAAGTTGCCAGTACTCCACATAAAATACTGTTTCTGATTTCCTTTTTCATTTTCCCTCTTCTTTCATGATGATAACCTTTTATTCATCTATATCAAAATCTTCTTCTGTTCCATCTTCTTTCACGATTTTTGATAACATAGTCTCTGCTTTTTTTAATCTTTCATCACAAATTTTTGCAAGTTTCATTGCTTTATTAAAATCGTCAATTGCATGATCAAGTGGTACTTCGCCACTTTCTAATTTTTTTACGATATCTTCTAATTCTTCCAAATTTTCTTCAAAAGTTTTTTCTTCTTTTTCCATAATTCCTCCTAGATTACCTTGGCATGTAATTTGCCATCTTGCAATTCTAATGTAATTTGATCATCTGTTTTAATATTTTGAATGGAAGTAATGACTTGATCTTCTTTTTTTAGAATTGCATATCCTCTTTTTAAAGTATGCAAGGGATTTAATAGTTCCAATTTTTCTAAAAGTAATTGATACTTTTGTTCCTTCTTTTTTAAAATAAAAGTAGGTTCTTTCAAAATCCTTGTCGTTAAAATAAGGTCATATTGATGTTTTTTTAAATCAAATTGTGTTTGCATAGCTTTAACAAGTTTTTCATAGATTAAATCAAATCTCTGTTCTTTTACTTGGTATAAACGAAGCGGTTCTTTAAAAATCGGTCTTGATAAAATTTGTTCCAATGCTTGTTTTTGATAATTTAATTTAGTTAACATTGCTTTCTTTAAGCGAATGCTTAATTGATATAAATAATTTCTTACATCTTTTTGATTAGGAACTGCAAGTTCAGCAGCACCCGTAGGTGTCGGTGCTCTTAAGTCTGCCACAAAGTCTGCAATCGTATAGTCAATTTCATGACCTACTGCACTAATTACAGGAATAGAGCAATTATAAATAGCACGAGCTACATTTTCCTCATTAAAAGCCCAAAGGTCTTCAATACTTCCTCCGCCTCTTCCAACAATTAAAACATCTAAATCATACTTTTCTGCTCTTTCTATTTGAAGAACAATATCTCTACTTGCTTCTTCTCCTTGTACCAATGAAGGAAATAATAGTACTTCTGCAAGGGGAAATCGTCTTTGAATAGTCGACATAATATCTCGAATAGCAGCACCCGTAGGAGCCGTAATAACACCAATTCGTTTTGGAATACGAGGAATTTTTTTCTTATGTTCTTCACGAAAAAGTCCTTCCTCTTGGAGCTTTTTTTTCAATTGTTCAAAAGCAACATATAAATTACCAATTCCATCTTCTTGCATGGTATTTACATAAATTTGGTATGCACCATTTGCTTCATATACATTGACTTTTCCTGTTACCAGTACTTTCATTCCATCTTGAGGTGTAAATTTGACTCGAGTTGTATTGGAAGCAAACATAATGGCACTAATTCGAGCATTTTCATCTTTTAATGTGAAATAAAAGTGTCCTCTTGTATGTGCTTTAAAATTTGAAATTTCTCCACGTAAATACACTTCCTGCAAATTCTCATCTTGGTCAATACGATATTTAATATAACGATTTAGTTCACTAACACTGATATACTGTTCTTTCATCATTTTTACCCTTCACTATGATAAATAGCATCTAAAACTCCATTCATCATTTTCGTTACTTTTTCATCACTATAAGACTTTGATAATTCAACTGCTTCGTTGATGGCAACAATACTAGGTGTATCTGTATACTTTAGTTCATAAATTCCCAAAGAAAGAATGACTTGATCTACTTTAGAAAGACGTTTCATTTCCCAATCTACCAAGTATTGATTGGCTAGAGTCTCAATTTCCTTTTGATGTTCAAGTACACCTAAAACACAAGAATTTACAAAGTCGTTTTCTACTTCTATCTCTTCTTTTATGATTGATTCTACATTATAATCTGTATTACTTTCTTCGAAAATAAATATTTGATAAAGAATATTCATAATATGTTTGCGAAGTTCACTTCTGTTTTTCATATTTTCACCAGCCTAATCATATCAAATTTTTTTATAGATTGAAAGAAAAACTATTCTTTTTTCTGATTCGTTTCTTGTTTCAAGTCTTCTTTTAATTGATAAAGAGCATTTAATGCTTCAATAGGAGTCATAGAAAGAGGATTCATTTCACTTAATTTTTCGCGGATAAGGTCTTTTTCTTGTTTAACTTCCTCTTCTTCTAATGAAAAAAGGCTTGTCTGCGTAAAAACTCGTTCTCTATTTTCTTGTGTTTCATAAATCGATAAAATTTCTTTGGCTCTTGTAATAAGTGACGTTGGCAACAAAGCAAGAGAGGCTACATGAATGCCATAACTTTTGTCGACAGCGCCTTTTTTCACTTTATGTAAAAAGATGATTTTTCCTTCTTCTTCCTGAGCGGATACATGAACATTCTTAAGATGAGGAAGCGTATCCTCTAATTCTGTTAATTCATGATAATGTGTAGAAAAAAGTGTTTTGCAGTGAACTTGATCATGAATGTACTCTAAAATCGCTTGTGCAAGGCTCATACCATCGTAAGTAGCAGTACCTCTTCCTAATTCATCAAAAAGAATTAAACTTTTTTCAGTAGCCTCCTGTAAAGCCTCATTTGCTTCTTTCATTTCAACCATAAATGTAGACTCACCACTTACTAAATCATCACTTGCACCAATTCGTGTAAATATTTTATCAAAAATAGGCATCGTACACGAAGTACAAGGAACAAAAGACCCCATTTGGGCTAAGATAACTGTAATAGCAAGTTGTCTCATATACGTCGATTTTCCTGCCATATTTGGCCCAGTTATTAAAAGAATATCCGTATTTTTATCCATTAGAATATCATTTTCAACGTACTTTTCTTTCATAACTCTTTCGACAACTGGGTGCCTACTTCCAACTAAATGTAATTCTTTTTCTTCCGTAAGGATAGGTCTTACAAAGTGATAATCATCAGCAATTTGAGAAAAAGCTTGAAGCATATCTACTTCTGCCAAAACTTTGGCAGTTTTTTGTAAAGCACCAATATAACCTTTTACTTCTTCTCGAATTTCCATAAATAATTGATACTCTAATTGAATAATTTTTTCTTCGGCACCTAGAATAATATTTTCTTTTTCTTTTAAAAGAGGCGTTACAAATCGTTCGCAATTTGATAATGTTTGTCTTCTCTCATAACCAAATTCCTCTTTAATTTGCCCTATTTGTCCTTTGCTTACCTCAATATAATATCCGAAAATCTTGTTATATCCAACTTTTAAAGTACGAATACCCGTTCTATCTTTTTCTTCTTGTTCAAATTGTAACAAAAACTCTTTTGAACCACTTTTGATGCTACGTAAGTTGTCTAATTCTTCATGATAACCATTTTTTATTAATGATCCTTCTTTCACAGAAACAGGGGCATCTTCGTTGATTGATTTTTCTAAAAGGAGATAAAGGTCTTCGAATGTATCAATGGTTTTATCGTAGTGAAGTTCTGTCAAAATACTTTGAATCGTAGGAAGAACTTTTAACGATGATTTTAACTGTAATAGATCTCTCGCATTCAAATTTCCATAAGCTATACGTCCACCTAAACGTTCCAAATCATAAACTCGATCTAATGCTTCCCGTAAATCATCGCGTAAGATAAACTGTACACGTAAAGTATCTACAAAATCATAACGACGTTCAATTTCCTTTCGATTGGTAAGCGGACTTTCAATGGATTGCTTTAAAAATCTACTTCCCATTGCTGTTTTATTTTTATCAAGAAACCAAAGTAAACTATTTTGTCGCTCTCGTGTTCGCATCGTTTCTGTCAATTCTAAATTGCGCATCGTATTACCGTTTAATAATAAATGGTCACTTTCCTTCACCATCGTAACTTCTTGGAGATGAGATAGATCTCCTTTCTTTGTATCTAAAAGATAATGGAGCAAGTGACGAATTCCTGTTACCATGCGAATATCCTTAATATTCTGATAAATTTTCTGATAATCTTCTTCTTGATAAAGCGTATCGACAATGGTAACCATTAATTGGTAGACTTCTCTTAACTGAAGTAGTAGGGAACGATCAAACTTATCATTTACAATGACTTCTTGCAAACCTAAACGATTGATTTCCCGTAATAATTTCCCTTCATCCGAGTCAATAAGAAGACAATAAAACTCTCCTGTTGAAATATCTGCATATGATAGTACATAACAGTATTCAAAATCATAGATACTAGCAATAAAATTGTTTTCTTTTGCATCGATTGTACGATCTAGTCTCGTTCCTTTAGTCACTACTTGAATAACATCCCGTTTTACCATATCTTTTGTCATTTTAGGATCTTCTAGCTGTTCACAGATTGCTACTTTATATCCTTTTTCAATTAATTTATCCAAATAACTACTATAAGCTTTAAAAGGTATTCCACACATAGGTACTCGTTCATCAAGTCCTGCTTGCTTTCCGGTAAGAGCAAGCTCTAATTCCCGAGATGCAATTATCGCATCTTCAAAAAACATTTCATAAAAGTCCCCTAATCTAAAAAAAACAATGCTATCTTCATATTGCGCTTTAATATCCATATATTGTCTCATCATAGGACTCAGTTTTGAAAGATCTACTTCACTTCGTTTCATATTGTTTCATCACTTCACTTCTACTTTTTTATTGTATTAAAAATCAAAATTTTGTGCAAGAAAAAAAAGGATTTTTCTAGATTTCCTTTAGTTTTTGAACGGCCTCTTGAAAAGTACTTACTGCGATCAATTGAATTGAATAATTTCTTTTTGCCACTTCCTTTTTACAATCCTCATAATTTTTTCCTTTAGGAACAATAAAAAACGTTGCTTTTGCCTTCACTGCACCTCTTAGTTTGTAAAGAACCCCACCTATTTCTCCGACAGTTCCATCTTCATTCAACGTACCCGTTCCTACAATTTTTTCTCCTTTAGTCAAATCTTCTTTAGTAAGACGATTATAGATAGCAAGTGCAGTAATGAGACCTCCAGAAGGACCACTTTCTACTGATTTAAAATGAATATCAATAGGAGGGTCTGTCTCTAATTCTTTTATTTCTTTGATAGATAAACCTGTGATCTTTGTATTTTCACTCAAAAAAACTTTTACATTTACTTCTTTTTCATGATGATTTCTTTGAATGGTAAGACGAATAGAATCGCCTACTGCCATACTTTGAACTATATTTTGATACATACTAAGTGAAGTCATTTCCATTCCATTTACTTTTAATATTTGATCTCCTACTTCTAAAGGTGCTTTCTTTTTATCTTGAACGTATAAAACATAGAAATGCTTCTTTTGGACGCGAATTTTCTTTCCTGCCTCTTGATAAGCCAAGGTAACAGCATTCTGATTAGCTTCCTCTAGTGAAATTTGATTTCGAAAAGCAATATCTTTTTCTGTATCATCAGAAGAAAGCGTATATTCTTCTTTTTTTACAACTTCCCAGTCCGAGCAAAATTGAGCTACGAGCATTGTTGCTAACGTCCCTCTCCACTCACTCACATAAGCTAGATTAAAACTTCCCTCTTCTTTTGTCCCTTTTTCTACATCAATTCTTTTTTGAACCGGAATAATTCCTCCACCCGTATAAATATAATATGGAAGAGGAAACGTTAAGAAAAGAAAAAGGAGAAGAAAACACAACAAGAAGACACGATTTTCTTTGATCCATTGTTTTCCTTTTACTATCCATTTTTTCAAAAACAAAACCTTCTTTCTTCACTCCTATTTTATTATAACAAAAGGAATTCTATTTATGAAAAAGAAACTCTTTTATTTGACAGTTTTATCCAGCATATTATTTTGCTTATTTTTGATGCTATTTCAGCCTACCCTGACCATTTCTATTGCAAAAGAAGCACTTACTCTATGGAGAGAACGCTTATTCCCTTCTCTTTTTCCATTTCTTGTTCTTGGTGAAATACTAATATTACTAGGAGTAGCTCATTATCTTTCTTCCTTTTTTCAAAAACCATTTTCTTTTCTCTTTAAAACAAGTGGTGCTGCTTCTTTTTTGCTATTAATGAGTATGATTTCTGGTTTTCCAAGTGGTCCAAAATATATTGTTAGTTTATACCAAAAAAAAGAATTCAATCACGAAGAAGCAGGTAGACTCCTTCAAGTTGCCCACTTTTCGAATCCACTTTTCATTTTAGGAACGGTTTTCCTTACCCTAAAGAATCAAAAAATAACTTATTTTATTCTTTTTGCTCATTATCTTTCTAATTTTTGTATTCTTTTTTTAACACGTCCAAAAGAAACAAGAAACAAAAAAAGAAATCCTTCCTTCAAGGAAGTCTTTTTGAAGCAAACAGAAAATATATCAGATTTAGGACTTGGCCTATTAAATGCAGTTCAAAGTGGCATTCATACGATGCTATTTATGCTAGGATCAATTACTTTTTTTATGCTTTTTGCCACTTTTTTAGGAAAAATGATCCCCTTTCTTTCGCTTCGAATCATCTTCACAGGAATTTGTGATTTAACAAGTGGCATCTTTCTTTTGGATACACCAGCTCTATCCTTATTTATCAAAGGTTTACTTGCTACTTCTTTTTTAAGTTTTGGTAGTTTTTCCGTTCATCTTCAAGTATTTAATGTCTTAAAAAATACAGATCTTTCTTTTTCTACTTTTTTGAAAGGAAGATGGAAAGCAACGCTTGTTTCAGGAATTTTATTTACTTTACTTTGTATACTGAATGGGGGATGTTATTAAGATACGCTTATCTGTATCAAAATTCGGATGTTTCAAGATAATTTCGATTGAAAGAAACTGAGCCCCAACATTTCCAATCGTTTGGAACTTATACCGATCAATTGTTAAATCAGCAATATTAGGAATGGGATAGTTTATTTCTTCATCCTTGATTCCATAGCGAATAGATTGTTCGTTTTCATCATCTTTCAAAACAATGAGGCGAGCTGTTTCGCTTGTACCATCTTTTTCCTCAAAAGTAAAGTTTACTTGATTGCCACTGATTGTAACAGAAGCTAATTTTCGTTTGATAAGGTCATCCTGAATCGTTTTTGTTAGCGTATTTATATAGGACTGAATCGTTGCTTCATAGGCAGCAATTTGTTCTTGGTTTCGATAGTTTAAGATCACATCAAAAAGACCAATCGCAATGGCAGAAACAATAATAAAAGAGACCAACAATTCAATAGACGTAAATCCATTTTTCTTTCTCATTTTCTCACCTCAATGGTTCCATAATAACTGGCTTCTTCCACTTCAATATTTTTCATTTCTACAATGACACGATAAACCCCTGGTTGATTCTGTTCAAAAGAAATCGTTTCTAAATAATCTTTTAGTTCTCGGGTAAAACGGCTATCATCCTTAATATAGTTTTTAAAGGTTGTAATATCGTAGTCTGTAAGATAAATCTTTTGAATATGATTAATAGCTTTAAAGTTTTCACAAAAATGAGAATCTGTATAATAACCACAATCTGTCACATCAAAATATCCATGAATGAATGTAAAAATTTCAGGTTGCCCTTTATCCAAGATCATTTTACGAGCCCAATGCGCAACATACTTGGAAGAAACTGAATCATAGTAGGCTCTTCGCTCATATTCCGCCACAACTGGAAAAAGATTGGTATAAAGAAGTGTTAAAAGAGTCATCATAAAAACACTGACAATTAAAGTTTCTACTAGGACAAATCCCTTCGTATTTTTGATCACTTTCATAAAACTCCCCTCTTGTCTATCTTCTAGAAATATTATATAATAAATTATAGTAAAATACTAGGGTAAAAGGAGGCTCATTTATGGTTACTTATGATTTTACAAAAGTACCTGTGATTAAAGTAGTCGATGATATTATTGTACAAGCAGCCAAAATGAATGCCAGCGATATTCACTTTGATCCTAGAGAAGATGACCTATTAATTCGTATGAGAATTGATGGTGATTTACGAGATTATACCAGAATTCCAAAAGTTTATGAGCGTAATTTGATTACAAGAGTCAAACTTTTATCCAATATGAACATCACAGAAAATCGTCTTCCTCAAGATGGTGCTATTAAAGGGGTCATTGGTGGTTTATCTTTAGATATGCGTGTTTCTACTCTTCCAACCAATGAAGGCGAAAAATGCGTTATTCGTATTTTAGACTATTCTAGAAGTTTAGCAGGAATCGAATCATTGGGTTTTAGTAAACCAAATTTTGAAAAATTAAAGAAAATGATTGCTGTTCCTAATGGAATTATCTTAATTACAGGTGCTACTGGTTCTGGTAAGAGTACAACTGTCTACTCCATTTTACAACAACTTAATAAAGTCGAAACCAATATCATTACAGTAGAAGACCCTATTGAAATGAATCTTGAAGGATTAAATCAAGTACAAGTAAATAGTGAAATTGGACTTGATTTTGCTACTGTGTTACGTTCTATTCTTCGTCAAGATCCTAATATCATATTAATTGGTGAAATTCGAGACAGTGAAACTGCGAAAATTGCGGTTCGTGCTTCTATCACTGGGCATCTTGTTTTATCTACTATCCATACAAATAACTCCTTAAGTACCATTGAACGTCTTTTGGACATGAATGTAGAACGGTACCTATTATCTACTGCACTTACTGGTATTATCTCTCAGAGACTTGCAAAAATGCTCTGTCCTCATTGTCGAGAAAAAGTACCTACAGATGCCTATCAAAAAAAAGTATTTAAACTAGCTTTAGGTATGGATATTAATGAAGTCTATAAAGCTCATGAAGAAGGTTGTAAAGAGTGTACACATGGGTATCGAGGACGAATTGCTATTCAAGAAGTGCTAGTTATTAATGATGAAATTCGCGATGCTTTAAATGATGAAAAATTGGAACGTGATTATTTAAGAAAAATGGTTTATACAAGTGATGTAATTACTCTATTGCAAGATGGTTTAGGAAAAGTATTAGAAGGAGTTACCTCTTTTGATGAAATTTATCGCATTATTGATATAGATGATGATTTAGATGAAATGACAGAAGTAACCTTAACTCGAAAAGAACTACATGGAAGTAAGAAAAAGATTGCTCCACCACAAATTACGATTCCATCCCTTGACTCCTTTCTTGTTACCACTCCATATCCAGGAACGCTACCCAATGAAAAGAAAAAATCTTAAAACGATTATTCAATAGAAAAATAAAAATTTCATTCCAAATAAAAAGAGTTATTTCAAAATATTAATTTTGAGATAACTCCTTTTCTTTTTTGTCAGAAACATTTAATTCTACTCGATAACGAATATCATCTCGAATAGCAAAGGAATAGTGTTTTCCTTGATCATCCCAAGTAACATCATCTAAGCTTCTTAAAAGTAACTCCGTTAATTCCCCAAAGTCGCTGACATTACTCTTTGTTGCAAGATAAATAGCATAGTTTCCACTAGGAATATCTTTTAAACTTATTTTGGTGTCAAACCATGCTCGTGTTTTATCAAAGCCATCCTTTAAAGTCGTACCTACTGAATATAATCCTTTGGTACTACTTCCTAATTGATAATGATATTTTTGAAAAGTTTTCGTATTTTCAAAGATAATCTCACGTGTAACGGAAGCACCAGGTGAAAGATCCATACCAGTAGAATAAGAAGTACCACTAAGATGAAGTAATCCATCTTCAAATGCAAAGGTACGATATTGATTATAAATGTTATAGAGACTATTTGCTGTTTTAGGGGCGATTGCCTCACTACGAATAATCAATTCTAGTGCTGCACTTCCATCTTGATAATTATTACGAGCTGTAAGTACTTTTTCATCTTGATAAGTGGCTACTTGTGGCCTCAAAGTTTGATTGGTTACAAGTGTTTTAGCATAGACATGATCAATCGTTGTCACAACGTAAATTCGGTAATCTCCATCTTTTAAGGAACGAATATCAATACTACCTTGGAACCATGAATATGTATAATCATATTGATCTTTACTATAAACTGGTCTACTCATTTCTTTTTCATCACGAATTTGTGTCAATTTTTGAGAGGTAATTTCATGTGTCGTAAGATTTTCAAATTGTAATTCAAAAGTAATGGTTTGATCTTTCGTATGATTGATTCCTTCAATCGCATGATATCCTTTTATCATTAATTTACCATCGACTTCTTTCAAAGAATCAAGGAAGAATTTTCCATTCTCTAAAATAGGAGCATCCATGTCTTCTACTACATTTACTTTTATTGTAAGTGTAGTTGTTTGTTGATATTGATCTTTTACTTCATAAACTACAAAGTACGTACCTGCTACCTTTGTATTGACTGTATTTTTAGAAACGACAATAGAACTTGTAATATCTCCATCTTCTTTATCTGTTGCACTTACACCTTCTAATGGATTGAAAGAACTATTGATAAGAATGCGCTTATTAGATGCTTGAATTTCAGGTTTCTGGTTGGCTGTTACTGTTACAGTAATCGTTTTGGTTACTTTTTGGCCACTCCTATCAGTTACTTCATAAGTGACTTGATAATTTCCTGGTACATCAAGATTTACCGTACTACTAGCCACTTTGACTTGGCTTGTAATATCTCCATCTTCCGTATCGCTTGCTTTGACGCCTTCCAGTGGATTGAAAGAGGTTCCTTGAATCACTGTCTTATCACCTACAGTAATGACAGGAAGTTGATTAGGTACAGTAGATTGTTCTTTGGTAATCAATACTCCTGAATAGGATTGTAACATCCAACCATAACGAGCTTGTGTACCAGAAACATCTAAAGGAACTTGGTACCAAAGTTGATTACCTACTACTTTTTCATCTAAGATAGGAATATATGAATTTGTATATTGTGTACCAATCATCGTACTTGATTCTGTTGAATCACTCCAAATTTCTGTATACCAGTTATAAGCTGGATTTAAAGTAATCGTTGTTTTTCCATAAGGAAGCCCAACGAGCTGCAAGTTAGAGGCACTTGCCCACTCTTTTTGGTCTTTACTATAATCAGATGTAATGAGATAAGATACAGCTTGATTATTTTGATCATATGCAATTGCATAAACCATGACATAACGATCTTTCAAAAGAGTCTTTCCTGTTTTAGAAGTAAGAGATGCATCATAGTAGTAATTTGTATCATTTGTACTGATCGCTACTTTTGGTTTCAATACAGTATCTTCAACTAAAAGATCATATTCATAATTTTGATCTTGATATGCTGTCGTTTCATTTGGAGAAATATATCCATTTTTACCTTGATTAATTTTTTGAATATAAGCAGCTGGCACATAGACCGTTCCTTGCCAGTTATAATCACCAGAAGTGATCTCATTATAATTTTCATCAATATTTAAGTCACTTACAATTTGATACCAAGTTGTATTGCCGTCTACTGCAGTTCCTGTTTTTTCTCCTACGATAACAACTGCATCTTCAGCTTCTGGATATTGGTATACAAACTTAGCATCCACATTTGCATCTGCTTTTGCATCCACTACACCTTTTGTAACACCTAATTGATAATAATCATAATCCTGTAAGCCCTTTGCTTTATCAAAAGCATAATAGTGACTTGCCATCTTTTCGCTCCAGAAAGCATCAGAGGCATATTTGACATTCATTCCACTCAGTTTATTTCCAAATTGTGGTCCAAAATAACGCCAATCACGTGGATGGGCATATCCATAAGTAATCCATTTAGATGCATATCCTAAAATACTAGAAGCAAAACTTGCATACCATTTCGCAGATTCATTAGGACTACTATCAACAGCATTTAATCCAAAACCATTGTTTTTATTGATTGCTAGATCACTCGTTCCATTGCCTGTTTCATTTCGACTTAAACTAAAGGAAAGAAGTGCATTGACACCATATTTTTCTTGAGCATGATAGAAAAATGTTCCTTTTCCATAAAGTCGCGAAGTATTGTTTTCAGCAAGATGTCCATAAACATCACCTGTAATTCCTAAAGAAGAACGAATATATTCATCAATATTGACACTAGAGTAATTTGTTTTTGTATGATTAGATAAATACATATAATAGTTATAATATGGCTGATCTTTGTTCACTGCATGTTGATAAGTTCCTGTTTTATAATCTTTAATCATCGTTGTTAAATCAGTATAGAAGTAATGTCCATCGTAACTATAGTAAGTTCCCTCATTTAGCATCGTTGGCTTTGGTCCAATCGTGCTGCCACTGGAACCATAATAAGCGTTTTGGATTTTTGCAACATAATTATGACGAATGGATTCACTTGTAACTGTATAGCTACTACTAGATTGAACCCAAGTAATAGGTACTACTTCATAATTGATTTTTTCAATCCATCCAGTTCGATCGCCTATTTTAACCTGGGCTACCCAAGTATTTTTATTAGATGAGTATGTCGCATCGATTAGGGCACCATCAATTCCACCATAGGCAGAAGCTGCCCACATATAGGTAAATGCATAGGTTAAATTAGGATTCGTATAAACATTTGTCATATCTGGAGATACAACTAAATCAAGTAAAGCTACATTCGCATCAATAATGGCTGTTTTGCCATCTACTTTTGTCATAATGGCAAGATCATCTGCTCCGTTTTGTACCATCCAATTTTTGGCATCATTATACGAACTATGACAACTTGCTGTAATAATTTGTCCATCGCGATGAAAAGATGCCACTTCAAAAGTATTACAAAGAGATCGATATTGATAATCAGATGAAGAAAAAGCTTTTGCATCTTGCGGATACAGTATAAAGCATAAAACTAAGAATGTAACAATACCGAGTGTCCATCTTTTTTTCATCATCCAATCCTCCTTTTTATTATCTATCACTATTATACAACGAAAAAAAAGAGAGTTCAAAAGAATCCTAATCTTTTTTCTCTCTTGACAAAAATTGACGATAAAAAGAAATTAATGATGTTTTTCTAAGAAAATCTTTCTGGTTATAAAGTTAAATACCATAACAATAATAGTCGCAATTACCTTAGCAAGTAAATAATAAATAGCTATCAGTTTGATGCATAACCACATAATAAAATCATTTAAAAATAATCCAATTACACTTAATATAATGAAAAGGACAAATTGTCTTTTTTGGTCTTTTTCATGATCCACCTCAAAAACCCATTGAACACTTGCTATATAATTGTAGATCACTGAAATACTAAATGAAAGTGTATTCGATAGTACAACAGGAAAATGAAGGAACTCTTTAAAAAGATATAGAAAGACAAAATCAATTATAGTGGCAATACCACCTACAATGATAAATTTAAAGATTTGAATACATAACTTTTCATGATCTTCTTTTAATGTTATATGAAAAAACTTCAAACACCTTCGAACAAATTTAGCTATTTTATCTTGTTTCATCTATAAAACCTCCTTAAAACTCCTCTACAAAACTTTTCTCTAATTTCTTGAAGATTTTATATCCACCAATTAAAGCAACAACACTGATGATACCCCAAATCCATAACATACGAAAGTCTGGCATTTCATGATAATAAAGAATTGCTCGGTAAGCTTCAACTAATTGTGCCATTGGATTGAATTGTAATATCCATTGAAACTTTGCCGGTAACATACTTGCTTGATACACAATAGGAGTCCCATAAAAAGCAAGGGTCAAAAAAACACTTACGAAGTGATCAATATCTCTTACAAATACAGTGAGTGCTGATAAAATAAAAGTAATGGCAAGAGTTAAAACAGCTTGAATAAGGATTAGAAGTGGCATCAAAAGAAGATGATAAGAAAAACCAACACCACTGACTAAGATAAAAACAAACATAATGACACACGTAATTAAAAAGTTAACTAATTGTGAAAAGGTAATGGAAATAGGAATAATTTCTCTTGGAAAATACACTTTTTTTAAAATATTTCCATTGGCAACAACACAACCTGTCCCAGACTGAATAGCGGTAGTAAAAAAATTCCAAGGAATTAAGGCAACAATCATAAAAATAGTATAGTTTTCAACATTAACCCTTAAGATATATGGAAACACAAATGCATAAACAGCTAACATTAATAGTGGGTTTAAAAAAGTCCAAAGAATTCCTAACCAAGATCCCTTATATTTTCCTCTTATTTCTTTTTTAATATTATTTTTTAATAGCTCACGATACTGGTATAACTCACGAAACACTTTCATTCTATCACCCACAAACTCTCAAGTATTCTTCTAATACTTCATCAACAGCACCATCTTTTCGAATTTCTCCTTGATATAACCAAACAGCGCGATCACAGAATTTTTTTACCTGATCCATACTATGGGTTACAATCACAATGGTTTTGCCTGCTTTTTTTAATTCCATTAATTTATCAAAGCATTTTTCTTGAAAATGTTGATCTCCAACTGCTAAAATTTCATCAATAAGCAAGATTTCTGCCTGCACATTGATCGCTACAGAAAATGCAAGACGCATATACATACCAGATGAATATGTTCTAACAGGATTATCTATAAATTCTCCTAGTTCTGAAAAAGCAATAATCTCATCAATTTTAGCATCGATTTCCTTCTTTGTGAGTCCAAAGATAGATGCATTAAAATAAATATTTTCTCTACCTGTAAAATCATCATGAAATCCAGCACCTAGTTCTAGTAAAGAGGTTAATTTCCCATGTGTTGTAATTTTTCCTTTATTTGGATAGATAATTTTTGTCATTAATTTTAATAATGTTGATTTTCCACTTCCATTGGTTCCAATTAAAGCAATACTTTCCCCTTTATGAATCGTTAAATTAATGTCTTTTAACACCGTTAGTATATCATTTTTTGCTCGACTACTTTTTGAGAAAAAAAGGATTTTTTCTTTTAATGTATTCGCCTTATCGTAATATAATTTAAACGTCTTAGTTACATTTGTAACTTTAATTGCGATATTTTTCTCCACAGCAATACCTCTTTTCATAAAATATAGGTGTTTTCTATAGTATCATTATAATCTAATGAATCATTTTTTTCAACTGAATGGTCTCGCTATATAAATGATACTTCTATTTCTTTGGTTTTTCTTCCAATATTTTTTTGATTTCTTTTGTCACAACTTTATATCCCTTTTCTGATAAATGAAGTCCATCGGTTGTATAAGATAAATCTAGATTTTTATTTTCATCCATTAATACAGAATACATATCCAAATATTGATAATGATTCTTGGTACTTTTTTGCTTTAACATTTTATTGATATTTCTAATTCGTTTATTATCTCGCTCTCCCACCATCCAATCAATTACAACATCATTATCTGTTGTCGCATTTACGGGATAAATTGATTCAACATAGATAAGAGCATTGGGCCTATTTTGGTAAATTTTATTGGTAATCGTGACAATATCATTGACGATTTCTTTATCGGTTCGATGAGATAAATCATTCGTACCTACTAAAAGAAAAACTTTTGTAGGATTATAATCATATACTCTCTTTTTTAGGTCACTTATTATGCTATAGGCTGTATTACCAGAAACACCACTATTGACAGTAGGAAGATTACCATAATATGAATCGAGTTGATAAAATTCTGTAATACTATCCCCCAAAAAGACATAATTTTCTACCTTTTGATCCATTGGTTTTGCATCTATCTCTTTTGTAAAAATGAAAAAAAGAAATAGAAAAAGTAAGACAATAAAGAGTGTAAAACTAAATACTTTTATAAAATTACTTTTCTTTTTTCGTTTTTGCTCTTGCTTGATCTCTTTTACAATCGTATCTATATTTTTGGTAATAACAACTTGTTTATTGGCAGCAATCTTTTGATCAATTCGATCCTGACTATGATAGACAATAATATTTTTTTTCTGAGCTAATAGATAATATATTTTTTCCTTATTATAGTCAGTAATAACAAGACGACTTTTCTTACTATTTTTCCTTGTGTAAAGTTCTTCGCCTTCTAAACAAAAAAATTTACTATTTTTTATCTTTGACGATATTTTTTTAATGAGTTCCTTACTCTCTTCATTTTTCATAGAAATTAAGATCATGATATCACTTCTTTCAAGTTCTCTTACATATTATAACTCTTTTTTTATTTTTATTGCAGAAAAATTTATTTTTTGAATCCATGGAATGATTTTTTTCGTAAAAAAGGTATAACTACGTTCTAAAAGGATAGCACCAATCGTAGTCATAAAAAGATTCATAAAAAGACAAATTCCAAATTTCATAACATCGTTTTCAAATGAAAGATACGGTAAAATAAAATATAAAAGGGATGCAGATATGCCTTGCATAAAATAAAAGTAAATCGCATTTTTTCCAATATAATTCAGTTTATTTTCTTTTTGAATTTTTAAATGGCGAAAGAGATACCAATAAAGAATAAGAGATGGTAAAGACACAAATAAATATGGAAAAGATGGTGGAAATTTTGTAGTTTGAAAAGCAGTAATATCAAGGTGTAAAGAAGAAAAAACAAGACAAAGTAAACTGACTGCAATAAGCTCTAATAGAATAAGCTGCTTCTTATTTTTTAAAGAATAGTAGTGAGCTAAATAACCCAATATAAAAAGAATAGAATAAAAAGATAAATAAGTATCAAAAAACAAAAACGTTGCTCCTGAAAAAGATTGATAAGCAAAAATAAGAAAAAGGATTTCTAGAACTATTTTTAAATACTTTAAAACATTTTCTTTTCCGAAATACTGAATTGTACAAATCGTAATGGAACAAAAAATAGAGACTTTCATATACATGATAATATACCAAATAGAACCACTTACTACATTTAAAGCATTTGAGTTAGGAAAAGAATAAAAGAACCAAGAAAAAAAATCTAAAAAATGAAAATCTGATCGAAAAAAGACAAGAATGATCAGGGTATAAAAAAGAAGAAAGAAACACCATTTTTTCCAAATGGTCCATAGTCCTTTAAGTGATTTGATAACAGAATTGCTATAATGAAAGGATATTCCTGAAATAAAGATAAATAAAGGAACATCTATCAATAAAGTCAAATTTATAAACCAGCTAGGTAGATAAGTTTCTCCAGACCAAAAAGCTGTATGGATTACAACAATCCATAAAGCTGCAATGGCTCTTAAAAAATCAATTGTATAATTTCTTGTTTTTTGCATATAATGATCAGTCTCTCTTTCTAATTTTTGTATGTTCCTTCTTTATTTTAAATCATCTTTCCTTACTTTTTGAATGGTACCTTTTTTTACAAGGTAAGCTTCTTTTGCATAAACAAACATAGGCCGATCAGCCTGAATAGAATCTGAATAAAATTTTTGAATCGTTCCTTTTGGATATTTTTCCTCATATCTTCTTACTTTTTCAACATCATGACAATTAAGAGAATTCAATTTCCCTGTCTTTTTATCTACTTTGGTTGCAATGACTTCTACTTTTAATTTTTTCTCTAGAGGTTTTAAAAGAAACTCTGGAGATGCTGAAATAATCAAATCTGTTTTCTCTTTTTGTTCTAAATACCAAGGTGCAATTTTCTTTTCATGCTCATTCCAAAACGCTTTCACATCATCATCAATATGATCCATTTTTTTTAAAAAAGAGAAAAATTTTTCTTTTAAATACGTTTTATTTTTTATTCGAAACAAATAAAGCACCACGCCAAAAATTTGAATGGGTAAACACAAGAGTACTTTTTTATTTCGCATCAAACAAAAACGATAAAAATCAACACTAGAATCTCCATTATAAATAGTTCCATCAAAATCATAAACATTGATCATAATAAATATAACAATCCTCCCAATACAACAATATATAGGAGTCCTGCAAAAATGAGTTTTTTATCTGATAGAATTACTTCAATAGGATCTCCATGAGAATTTCCTTCAATATCGAGACTATATAACTGTAAAATAATCATCAGTAAAGGAATTGTCCAAAATAAGTAATCATGACCAATTCTTGCAACTGTTACAGGATCAACACACCATAATGTATAAGAGACAATGGCAAGTGATAAAGAGACATACATATTTTTGTCTAAGAAATCTTGATTATAAAATTTTAACACTTTTCGACCGACTTCTCCATTTTTAATGATCTCATTTCTTCTTTTTCCAAAACCCAAATAGAATGAACCAAAAATAATCATAAGATAAAGATATTTAGAAACATCAATTTGTGTAACAACGCCACCATACATGACTCGAAGCACAAAACCAATTACGATGGTAACAACATCCATAATAGGAATATGTTTTAACCATTTGCTATATAGAACGTTCATCAATAAATAAGTGAGTGGAATTACAAAGACAAAAATATTATGACTTTCTATATAAAGTAAATACATGCATATGATAAGACAGAAAGCAATCAAAAACGTGACAAAATAAGCTTGTTCCTTTGAAATAACACCCGCTGCAAGTGGACGTTTCTTTTTGACTGGATGAAGTTTATCTTTTTCTATATCATTAATATCATTTAGTACATAAACGATACTGGATGTAAAAGAGAAAACAAAGAAAGCAAGTATAGCGGTAAAAATATAGGATCCATCAAAAAGATGAATACTAAAGAAGATAGGAAGAAAAATAATACCATTTTTGAGCCAATGTTTTATTCGAATAAGTTGAAGATATTTACTCATTGATTTCTACCTCCAATCGCCATGAATACATATATCGCATTTTTTCTTGATCAATTTGATCTACCACTTGATAGTGAATATTGTGATCATTTAACGTGTAATAATAACCGTATAAATCTGATGTTGATATTTTTAATTTTACATTATCCATATTAGATAATTCTACTAAATCATCATTAATTTCTTTGAATGTCACTATCTGTTTTGAACTAGCATAAAGAAATATTCCTACATTCATACATAAGATCAAAACCGTTATCCAAATGCATCCTCGTAACCATTTATTCTTATGAATAGTTTGAAGAACATATCCTCCAAGCAAAATAGCACCTACTGGAAGTAGATAAAACTGTGGTACATACCTAGCCCACCAAGATTCTTTCAATAATATCATACTAAGTAAAATAGAAAGAATAGGTAATATTACATAAAAGCAAGATTTCTTTTTCTTTTTGATAAACATTACAAAAGCGATTCCAAAGGTAATAATGCTAGCTAATAACCCTAAAGCAAATAATGGACCAAATCCCCCTATTCTAATATCAGGTACATTTAACTCATCTATTTCAGAACGATATACTTTAAATGGAAGTTTTAAAATAGGTGCTTTATCATAATATGTTACATTTTTTGTTCTAGAAAAAAGAGAAATCATCCATTTTTCAATAGCTGTTTTATTTTCAAAAGATTTTGGTTGCATCGTAGTAATAATATCTACTTTACCCTCTCCCATTAAAGGATATAAAGGATTATGATGATCTACCAAATTTTTGATATAACTATTAGAACCAACTATTAATATGGCTATGAGGAAAGTAAAAATGAAATGGAATGTAATATTTCTAAAGCGTAATGGAAAATCTTTTTCTTTGCGATACTTCCAAAACCAGTAAAAATAAAAAATAGCTGCAATAACTCCAGAACACATTAATCCTGTAAATTTAAGATTCGAAAAAATAGTACAACATGCAATCATCATAAGCCAAAGAAATGGATTCTGTTTTTTCATTGGATTCACTAAAAACAATAAGAAAAGTTCTATTCCAAAGAAAATACCCATGATACCATCCACATAGTAAGAAAAAATCTGAGAAAGAACTACTGGATTGAATACAATGAGAGAAGATACTAAAATGCTCCATTTCTTATCAATTATTTTTCTTAAACAATAATAACTTATTATCCATAGCATCAGAGAAAAAATAAAGGTAATACATTTACCACTTTCGATGTTTCCTGTCATATTATAAATTGTCGCAGCAAGAATCCAGGTGGCTTTTGGATAATGTTCAATCCATAAATCAATGTTTGTATCCTCTGCGATTGGAATGACATTTTTATTTTTCTCCTGAAATGATCTACTATCTTCATAAAGAGGATTCCAACCATTTTTGATAAATGCAATCGCCGTTTTATGATAAGAATTCCCATCACATGTTATATCAAATGTCTTGTTATACAGAAAAGGTAAGACTAATAATAAAAATAGGAAACCAAATAAAATGTATTTTTGATGAGGATTAGATTTTCCTTTCTTCAAGTAAACGATGATAGGAAGAACGATACTGATGATTTGAATCAATGTAAAACAGTTTTTTGTTAAATTTAAAAATTGAAAGATTGTATAAAGTAGTAAAACCGATAAAAAATATCCAGATAACATTACTACTAAATACATAGATTCATTTCTTTTTGGTAATGTCATAGTTTTTTCATTTTTCATAAGTAATTCCTTTCTTTTCGAATGTATTCCCTGATCATTTTAATTCCAAAAAAAATGATAGAAAAGGCAATATAATTTTGATAATCCTTTATTTTTTTCAATATTTCTTTGTAAAAAACTCCTTGATTCATAATATTTGTTCTTTTTATAATCAGGAATTTCTTTTTTCATATAAGAAAATGCTTCATCGATAAATTTCATTGCTATTTTTGGGTCTTTTTGATTTCTCTGTTGAATTGTATAATTTGTAATCATTCTAATCGTTAATTTATCAAGATCCTCTTTTAAATAGGATTCTTTTTTCCATTTCTTACGGATGAGATCAATGATTCTTAAAATATCAAAAATGCGTTCATCACGAATAGTTGTTTCACTGTTTTGATGCATCACATAATTGATGAGGGGCTTCTCTACTTTTCCGACCTTTTTCGCATATAACAGACTATCTACCACAAAAGGGGCATCCTCATATTTTAAATCTTCTATAAATCGAATATGATGCTTAGAAAGAAGAGTACTCTTATATAACTTATTCCAAGGAGATAAATTAACACTTTTTAATAGAGTTGGCATCTTTTTTAAAGTAGTATTTTTAAAAGAAGGCAATTTTTCTATTTTTGATAAACCATTTTGAATTTGATAATAATCACAAAGAACTAAATCTAAGTCTTCTTGTTCTGCTTTTTGGTAGAGCACTTCACAAGCATCTTCTTCCAAATAATCATCACTATCTAAGAACATGATATACTTTCCAGTTGCCTTTTGAATTCCAAAATTTCTTGTTTTTCCAATTCCTTGATTTTTATTTCGAAAATACTTGATTCGATGATCCTTATATTTTAGAATTTTTTTTTCAGTATCATCGGTTGAACCATCGTTTATCAATATAAACTCCAACTCTTTTTTTGTTTGAGTAAGAAGAGATGTTAGACACCGATCAATATATTTTTCAGCATTATAAATCGGTACAATAATACTCATATCAGGCATTTTCTCACCTCTTCGCTACATTTATCTTATCTTAAATCGATTAAAAAGTCTAGGACTTATTTCTAAGAGTATTTTCTTGATTTTTCTTTGAAATGTATCGGTTAAAAGATCATCATATACTTTCTTTTTCTTGATTCTTTTTAGATATAATTGATAATCTTTTTTATTTAATTCACAAATTTTTAGTATCATACTATTTGCAATAAAACTTTTGAAAATTGTAGTATCAACATCTACTTTTTCAATCTCTTTTTTTAAAAATAAATAATGATGATAAAAATCGTTCACTTTCTTTTTTGTAAAGCGATCTTCATGATTATTCATAATACTACCACTTCGGCGATAATAGTTATAACCGATATAAGAAATGGAATGTACTTTTTTGGCTTTTATAATAACAAGAGGAATCAATCCAAAATCTTCATGAACTGTATGCGCTTGAAAAGCAAATTTTTCTTGTTGATAATATTTTCTTCGATACGTATAACACCAAGCATTTTCAACAAAATGATATTTTGATAATAACGAAAAAGCATCTTCCCCATTCTTATTGAAAAAAGGAATTTCTTCATATTTCGTTACTTCTCCTTGATCCGTAACTGTCTGGACTTGAAAACGAACAAGATCTGGTTGATCCGAAATATTTTTTGCTAAATTCTTCAGTAAATCTTTTTCAATAAAGTCATCGCTATCAACAAAAACGAGATATTCGCCTTTTGCTTTTTCAACCCCAATGTTTCTAGCAACACTTACTCCCTCATGTTTTTGATGAATTACTTTGAAAGGATATTTTTTCACAAAATCCATACTATGATCTGTAGAGCCATCATCAACAATGATCACTTCATAATCTTGATAAGTTTGTTTCATAATACTTTGTAAGGTTCTATCAATATAGTCTTCTACATTATATACTGGAATAATAATACTAAACTTTGGCATTAAACCACCTCGTCAAATAGATTTTCAAACTGTTTTCTTTTTTGCTTTTGAATTTTTTCAAAATCTATTTTTTTGCTTCTTGGCTTCTCTTTGAGAATTTCTTTGACTTCTTCCACCATTTTCTTTTCATCTTTTGAAATAATATCGGCGTAGTCTTTTCCCATTTGAAAAAATTCATCAGAAACATCAATCGTTGTAATAATCCTTTTTTCTAAAAGAATTGCTTCTAAATAAATGACAGGAAAACCTTCATAATCAGAAGTTAAAAGAATATAATCAGCCATTTTCATATAAGGATAAGGATTCATTTGCTTTCCTAAAAAATATACTTTTTTTTCTAGTTTTTCTCGAGCAACAAGATCTTTATACATTTTCTCATCTTTTCCTGTTCCCACAATCCATAGCTTTGTATTTAAAATATTTTGAACAAGATAAATGGCTCTTTTTAATTTTTTGGAGGAATCATCTAATCGACCTACAAAAACAAATAAAGTTTCTTTAGGCTTTGTAAGCGAAATCGGTTCCAGACTTTTTTTCTTAATTTCTTCAATTGGAATAAAATTGTTGATGACTTTTATTTTTCCTTCTAAGGAAGGATATATTTTTCGAAAAGATGCAGCTGATTCATTAGAGACAAACAAAATATGACGGTACTCTTTTATATGTCTTTGATCAAAGAATTCTCTAAATTTTTCTTTAGATGGATAAACATATCGATAGTCACTGTGAACATAAAAAGCATTGTTAGAAGAAGCCACTTGCGCAATCTTATTTGAACTAAATGAATAAGTTGTATAACAACAACTAAAATCATAACAATGATAGTAAAAAAGAGTAAAAAAGAACTTTCGCATACAATTGATTATTTTTCGAATAAAAACATTAGAGTGATTACTTACTTTCAATTCTTTTATCAAAACATCTGGCTTTATTTTTTTTAATAGAGGTCCTTTTGCTTCTTCTAACATACATGTTACTTCATATTTTTTAGTATCAATGTTATTTAACAGATTTACTTGTGAATTTTCAATACCTCCAATTTCCATATTCACGCCCGCGAATAATAGTGATTTCTTCTTTCTCTTTGCAAGAGAGAGAATAATGATACAAGCAATAAGAGATACAGAAGGAGCCGTGATAATATGCCCTGTAAAAAAAGATAAGAACAAGATAAAGGCAAACGATAAGAGTAACATATATCTTTCATAATGATGTTTTCCGTTTTGTTTTAATACATTCATGATTACAAAGGAAAAAACACCAAAAAACAAGATAAATCCTACAAGTCCATGATGAAAATAAATATCAAAGTAGTCTATTTCTACTAATTTTGTTGCTTTCTTTTGATGAAAATAACCTATTCCAAAGAGTTGTTGGTAAAAAGGTGCTTGTTGATATAATTTTTTTTCTTTATAAAAAAAGGAAAAACGTTGACTAAAAATAAAATGATCTATTAATTTTTGGTCTTCAAATACTTCAGTAATATTCTGTATTTTTAAGTAATCAAGATGTGTTTGAATGTTCTTATAAAAGTTTGTCTTTGGTAAAAGAAAAGAAAAACCAATCGATAGTATAATGAGAAGTGAAAAAGAAAGAGCCACTACTTTATATCGTTTTTTCTTCATACAATCAATCCAAAAGTAAAGAATTGTAAACCCTATCGTTATCAATAAAGTTAAAAGAGGTGTTTTGGTTCCTATTGTTAAGATGACAACTATATACATGATAGCTACAACAACGGATATGAAAAAAAACTTCTTATCGTAAAATAGAAGAAACATTATAGGTGTCATGAGAGAGATAATCCCACTAATTTCATTCGCGGAGTGAAAGAAACCTAATGTTCCTGCTTTAGTAATTTCATATGATTGATACCCAATATGAAATAATGAAGGTACAAAAATAAAGAACAAATACATCAATAAAGTAGAAAATAAGACCATCTTACTTATTCGAATTGAATCTTTTAGATAATAGAAAGATATTAATAAAATTGGAAAATAAAATGTTTTTACAAGGCCTTGAAGTTCTTGAAAAAGAAAAACATTTTTTTGGTATAAAAATAACCCTAAAAGATAAAAAATGCTATAGCAACCAAACAAAAGGTAAAAAATCAATGCTTTCTTTTGATGAAATACAAATGGTGTTACTATCATGATAAATGCTAAAAATAATACTCTTACAATGATACCAAATGTGATATTAATATTCCATATATGAATACTGATTCCTGTAATTAAATCAATGATTGGTTGAGCTAAAATAAAAATAGATAAGATCATATTAATATTTTTCTTTATAAAATCCATACCGTTCCTCACACTTCTATTATTTTCTTCTTATGACCATTATAACACGTATCCTATTGAATAAAAAGCATTAAAAAG
>CANQDI010000005.1 GCA_947591575.1 uncultured Bacilli bacterium
CCACTTTTCTCAAATTTTAAAAATAAATCTTCTAAATTGTTAATTTTATCAGCACATATAACTAATTTATTTCTAAGAGGAAGTTTTTTTGCCTCTTCAATTGTATGTCTTTTTCTATCTTCCCAAGATAATGATTTATTAGGTTCAGAAGCACCCATTACTAAGTCAGCAATATCCTTACCAAATTCTTTTTCAATATCTAGAATAGTATATTTTGTATCTTCTACAACATCATGTAAATATCCAGCAGCTACAACATTATCATCATATCCAAATGATTCCAAAAGTTGCCCAACTCCAATTGGATGCATTATCATTGGTTTATCAGGTTCACTTTTTCTAACTTGTCCCATATGAGCTTGTATAGCAAATAATCTTGCCTTTTCTTTAATATCCATAATTCTATTTACCTCCATATATTTTAATGCAAACCCATATTTATTCTTTATCAAAGTTTCTACATTCTTTTTAAAATTTTCAAATTCTTTATTATAGCAATATGTTTTGGCATATCCATCATTACCAAATTTCTTTGATATATGTTTATATGCTCTATTAATCATTTCATCTAAATCCAAATCAGGATAATGTTTAATAGTATAAGCATGTGTCCTTTTTACTGCCTATTTTTTATCTTTCAATCAAATATAAATTTAAATATTTTTCCCATTCTTGAGCATTTTCTTCAGCAAATAAATGATATAAAAAATCTACAATTATTTGATGTCTATTTTTCGCCTCGTCCCTTCCAGAAGTAGTTAGCATCAAATCCTTCAGTTTTAGTATTTTTTCAAAGATATGGCATACACTACTATCTGCACATCTACTTGTATATTTCTCAGCACTTATATCTTCAATCGGAAAAATATTTTTATCAAAAAACGGCTTTCCATTTTTCAGACTGTAAGTATAAACTCTTAAAATACCATTTGCTCCTAATGCATCGCACATATCAGCATCAGAAACTATTTTTCCTTCCAAAGTTGTAGGGCAACATCCTTTTAATCTCTTACTATAACCAATATTATTAAGAGCAAGGCATACTTGTTCTTGAATTTTTCTATTTACATTACAATCATCCATAATTCTTTTTGCATTTGTAAGATTTTCAGCATTATCTATTCCAAACAATTTATAATCATCTACATCATGTAATAAAGCAATTAAAGAAACAATTTCTTTATTTCTGTTTTCTTTTTCAGCAAATTTTAAGGATAATTCTAAAACCCTATTTACATGTTCCATTCCATGTCCAGAGTCATCTTTATTTAATAATTCACTTACTTTTGCTTTAACCTTTTCTATCATTATTTGGCCTCCCTCCCATAACAGTTATTATAGCATATTTCCCTAATAAAATTAAAAATATTGTCTAATTAATAAAACTACATTATAATTAATTTATCAAATATAAGTGAATTGTTATAAAAGTATGCATAACCCTTTTAGTAATCGCTCCAATGACGAATCTCGAATATTGATATATAAAAGCCAATCGTTTGATTGGCAATATTTATTTTAATAATGTATTTTTATATATTTGGCAAAATAATTATGATTAAATATTTTGATTATGAGTTAACGGAGGAAAAAATATGATAAAAATTGGCAAAATAAAAGTTAACGAGAAGCTAGGTCCAAATGTATTTTTAGCTTGCATATTACTATCTTTTATAATATTTTTAATTTTTAGTATTAATTTAGCTTCTATATTTATAAAGACGAAAAATTATATTAAAATTAAGTCAATAGTAACTGATGTTGGTTATTATACTGTCCATTCTTCCGATAATACTTATCATTATGCTGATGTAGAATATGATTATAATGGCACACATTATCATTATAGAAAAACATTACATATTTTTATTTTTTATCCAAAGATAAAAAGTAAAATAAATTTATATATTAATCCTAAAATGCCCACAGAGGTAAGAGATACTTGGCTTACAACTATAGATATTTTTGTAGTTATATTTTCCTTGATATTTCATCTATTCGCGATTAAATTTTATTTAATTAGACGAAAATTAAATTGTAATTAGCCATTATTCTTATTCATTGACGGATCTGTTCGAACTTTTCGGACATTAAAATATATTTTATCTTCATTTAGAGGTAATTTTTTATTGAAAATAAAAATTCCTAGGGGGTTCATTATTTTATATAAAATATTTACTGAATTAAATAATATAGTAATAATAGTTACTATCATTTAGTTAATATATGACATAATAATCTCATGTAAAAATAATGAAACTAGGTGTAAAATTTTTTACTGTATGTATTTTGTTAATTCTAATTATATTTATAACCATCTCCTACAATATTAACCTTTACATTTCTTTTTTGTAATGTTCTTGAATAGATTCTTGTGTGGTCTTGTATTTCAGTAGGATGTAATTGTTCATAACGGCTTGAATAGATAAACTCTGAATTTGTATATCTACAAATATCTACCATATAAGGTTCTAATTGCTTTAATACCGCTAAAGTTCTTTTTACGTCTTCATACGTTTCAGTTGGAAAACCTGATATAATATTTAAATATAAACTCTTATAATTTATTTTTCTAATATTTTGAACAAAATTTATGATTTCGTCACTAGTAAAACCTTTTCTAATCAATTCTAATATTCTGTCACTTCCAGATTCTAAAGATCCACATAATTCTACTACTTTATCACTATTTGCTATAACGCTTTGAAAGTCATTTTTTATTGCATCTTTAAATGAAAATCCCACTAATATCACTTTTTTAATATTTTCTTTTTTTTCTAGATAAGAAATGACTTCTGGTAACATATATTCATTATAAATATCTAAGCCATATTGGCAAATATTTGTTCCTTTCAAAAAAACTTTTGAATATTTTGCATCATTCAAAATATCTATAGCTTCTTTTATTTCACTTAAATCAACGCTTTTTAAAGGATATTTTTGAAAAGTAAGTTTACAAAAAGAACAATTATTTAAACAACCATTAGAAATATAAACTTCTGCTGAACTTTTAGAATTTCTAAGTACCATACCAAAATCATTTATATCTTTATTACGAAATACATCTTCAGATATTAATTTTAATAATAAATAAGGTTGATTTTGAGGAATTATGAAATCAATATTATCTTGAAGCCATTTTTCAACCTTTGATAAAAACATATTGTTTTCGAAATCTCTAGTAATACATCCAGTTAAATACGTTTTCGATCCTGATTTTTTTTCTTTTAAAATAGAATCAATGTAATTTAAAGTACATTGAAGATTATATTGTGTACAACAGCAGGTTTCTGCAATAACAATAACATCTGCATCAGAAACATTAGTAGTAATATCAAAAAACTTATATAATTCATTATAAATAATATTATGTTGATAATTTAGGCCACAACTATTTTCTGTTCCAATAAAAATTTTCATCATATCACCACTTAAAAAAACAATTGATAGTATACTACAAGATTAAAGAAAATTCAATCATTTTTTATTTATTCACATAATCTTTTATTCCTTGAAATAGTTTTCAGCTTACTCATAATATCTAAAAAAGTGAATATATGATGTATCTTTCTCATATTTATGAGTATTGTCTCCTTTTTCTAGTGCCATTCTTTTGGGCTGTCCTTGATATATGTTTGTATTCTCTCTAGCAGAGATAATTCTATATACTCTCATACTTAATGTTTAAATAAATATATTTTCCTTGTTATTATAATTATTTTTCTTCTTTGTCAATCATTGAATCTAAATGGATATGCCTTTTTTAGAGAACACCCAAAATCATTCTTGTAATAACTATAAATAAAAACCACTTTCAAAATTCAATTGAAAGCGATTTTATTTTTTAGATAATTCATAAATTTGCTTATTTATATATTATAGTATGTTTTTTAAAACCTTCTTTTATTTTTAGAAAGTGATTTATTTTCTACTTTTTCATTACTACTTACTTGTTCCTCAATAGTTTTTATGTAATTTTTTGTAGCATCAGTATGTTGAATAGTCTGATTTTTATATAATTCTTTTAATGCATCAAGATACTCCATATCATTTAAGTCATTTTGAACAAGAAGATATTGTAGACTATCAAAACAACTTGCATCTTTGTCATCTAGATCTAATTTTGAAATATACTCCATATCATATTCATGATGCATACTATTAACACTACGTTTATTTGTTGCGGTTTTTAATAATAAATCTCTTGTTTTTATATTTGTTGTTTGGCTAATACGTTTTACATCTTGCATATGATAATTTCCAAATAAAGAAACTTTATCTTTCATTAAACAATATAAACTCATAAAGATATCTTTATCTGTAATTGTAAATAATAAATCTAAATCATCTGATTGATAACCACTATTTAATAAATCTTTATCTGACATAAGTATTTCAAAATAAATAACAAATTGATCATCAATCTTATTTAATAATTTCAAATATTCTAAATACTTTGGATTTTTATTTCCTTTAATACTATTACTCCGATTAATCAAAATGATATCAAATATCGTAAAACCATACCTATAAAGACTTTCTTCGATATTATTATAATTAAAATCTTCTGGATTTGTAATAAAATTATTGATTGCTATTGCAGAAAGTTTACTTTTTGCACTTGATAAAGCATCAATTTCTTCTCGATAATACTTGGCATCTTTATTGTTAATTGTATTTGGATCTGTCATTAAATCATACAAAAATTTTTTTGCAACAGGCTTTGTAGCTAGTATTTTCATATTTTCCAAATGATACTCATCTTCTAATGAAACTTTATTCATAGCTAAGTAATTAAGTCCATACATTGGATACGTGCGAGGAAGTTGTAAACATGTACTTTTTACTTGAGCAATAAGTTGCATATCCTGTTGATGATATGGACTATTGATAGAATCTATATTTGCTGCTACATTAGCTAAAGATGATGCTACTACCTGATCATGTGCTTTGATAATCCATTCTAAGTCTTCATGATGATATTTACTGTTGATAAAATTTGGATCATTAATAATCCACAAAGCATATCTTGCAGTATCTGCTTGACTTATCATTTGCATATCTTCATAATAAGTTTTACTATTTAAAAAATAAGGAGAACATAAATTTGAAAATAAATGCCAACATCCTACTCCATTTTTTAATTTTAACATTGCTTGCACTCTATCATTATAATCATCACAATTTAATAAATCCTCATTCATTAGTAATTCTATAGGAAACATGATTTTTTGAGGATCTATATGTAAAGAACCAAAATGAGCAATTTGTTTTGTGCTTAATCGTTGTACCCATTCATCAAATTCTTTCATACTATTAAAGGCTTTTTGTAGACCATATCTTTTTATTTGAGTCGATAATACTTTTAAGTCACTCGTTTTCATTAAGAATCCTCCATCCAAATTATCTTATTTTTTTACGCCACCATATATTATATTCTCTTCTGGTTAATACTTCAATACCTAAGTTACCTACTTTTTTTAAAAAAAGTATAAATTTAAAAGAAATCTATCATATTAAATATAGGAGGAAATCATGAAAGAAGAAAATATTAATGCACTAGATGAAATTCATAAGGGAGCCTGTATGGGAAGGGATGCAATCCATTTTACATTAGACAAGGTAGAAGATAACAAATTAAAAGAAGTTTTAGAAAAACAGTATGCTGATTACCAAAGCATTGCCACTAGAATTGAAGAAATTTATCCTCAATATAATGATGGAAAACCCCATGAAACAAATGCTATGACAAAAACGATGACATGGTCTGGAATTGAGATGAAAACTATGACAGATAAAAGTAATTCTAAAATTGCTGAATTATTACTACAAGGGGTCAATATGGGAATTATTGAGGGACGTAAAATCTTAAACCAGAAAAAAATAAATAAAGAGGTACGAGACATTGTTAGTAAATACGTTACAATGCAAGAAACTAGCGTTGAAGTACTAAAAGAATATCTATAATATATAAAAAGCTCACTTTAAAAAAGTGGGCTTTATGTTATCTTTTAGGATAAACAATCACTTGTGATGGCAATAGGAATATACGTCGATTGTATTGTAATAAATCAGGCATAGATGTTTTCATTTTTTGCGAAATGTTTTGTAATGTATCTTCTTCTTTTGTAAAATAAACATTTATATGATCTTTAGGTATAGATAATTCTTCATCTTCATATAAAAAGTCCGTATTCTCAAGACCATTTAATTACCTTAAAATTTCTACTGTTGTTTCATATTCTTTGGCAATACTTGTTAGAGTATCTCCTTTTTGTACTTTATATTTAATAAAAGAATAAAATTGATTTGGAATTTTCAATGTGTTTCCAGGAACCAAAGTAATGGCATCTTCTAGTCCATTTAAGGCAAGTAATTGAAACATAGGTATATTTTGATTGATTGCAATCGATTCTAACGTATCTCCTTCTTGAATCACATAATCAGTATACATTATACCATCCTCCATCTTATTGTATGCAAAAGATGATATTCGGCTAATTTTGAAAAGCAACACCATACATATTTTTAGAATGGAAAAGAAGTTCACGAGAGCGAAAAACAGGTTTTAGTCCAGACGAAGGATCATATTGATATACTGTATCGTTATCAACCATAAAAATTTGATTTCCTACAACCTGTACTTCTTTTAATTCATTTGCTTCAAAAAGAATCACTCGGTCATTTGGATAAAGATCACTAACATAGGATACTGTATTTTCTTCTATAAAATACACTCTTCCAATGCCTTTGACTGAAAGAACATTCTCATCTTCTTTTTCTACTTTGATGGATGAATTTTTTTGAAAGAAAAGATCTTCTTTTACAAAGTCATATATATTTCTTGTTTCCCAATCTTTTCCATTATAATATTTAGCATTACTCTGTTTATTGCCAATCACTTTTATCTGTTTCTTTTTTAAATTTATTTCATATTGTTTAATATTTTTCCGATCAATTAAATAGGCAAAATGACCAACACTACCAACAAAATAACTATCTTGTGAGATTTTTTCTTTTAATTTCATTTCTTTGACATTGGATGAAAATAAGGAAATAAAGTAAATTTTATCAAAGTCATAAGATTGATCTGAATCAATAACCACCAAAGTATCACCAACTAAAATACTTTGATCATTTTCGTATTTATCAATTTTAAATAACTCTTTGGAGATAACACCATCTTTCTTTATAATTTGAATTCCTCGATAATCCCAAAAGTAAAAAGCTTCTTTTGCATCAATATTTTGTGGATAATAAGTTATTTTATCAACTTCTTTTGTCGATTCATCTTCTTGCCATGATGCATTTTGATATCCCTTCTTTTCCAGCTTTTCTATCATTGTTTTGATTCTTTCATCATTCTTTTTAAGAAGATAGGTTGAAGTAAATTCTTTATCTCCTTCTCGACAGATGATCTCTCCTTGTTTATTTTTTAAAGAAATAGGATAAATACAAGTGAGATTTTCCACTTCAAATGATTCAATATCTTGAATTATTTGTTTTTGCTTATGATCATTTTCATGCAATTGAAAATGATAGATTCTTTTCTTTTGATCTTTTACCTCAAATGTATACACATGCTCTTTATCAATGACCTCAAAATGCTCTTGTATTTGATATTTTTTTTGATTTTTTTCTAAAAAATAGGTACAATCATGTTCTTTTATAAATAGAAAAACAATTATTTGATAAGAACAAAAAAGGAGAAATAAAATACCTACTAACTTTATCACTTGCTTCACTATCATCATCCTCTTTTTTATTGTAACAAACTGTTAAAAAAAGAAAAGTTATGCTGTCTTTTCTTTTTTTATATTTTCTTTATGCTGAATCATAAAAGACGTAATTTCTCTTTCAACTTCTGATAAGGCGTGCTTATCAATATTAGTTAAAACAATCAATTCTTTTACAGTATCTATTTTTACTTTTCCCCAAATAATGCCACTTCTTACTTTTAAATCATTAAACAAATCAGGTGTAATAGAATCTAGAAAATATCCAATGACAACACGATCTCTACCCACTAAAATTCTCTTATTAGTAAGCGCTACAACGGCTGTATTAATTATATTATAAAAACGATCATTTTTTTGAGCAACAAATGCATAGAGTACTTTTTCTCCTGCAGTTAAATGTTGATCAATTACATTGGAATTTTTCTTTAAACGCCACCCAATTGTCATAGGATATTTATGAATAAACTCTGTGACAAATTGATAAGTACTCTTTACATTATTCATTAATAATACCATTATCCTTAAAAAATTGAATTGTACTGTCTTTCGTTGTATATCCTGCGATCATATCAACAATTTCATTATTTTGAACAATTAATGTAAGTGGTGTTCCATATCCCTCACTAAAGTAATCATCTGATGCAAGTAATTTAGAGACACCATCTTCTGTAAGTTCATCTGTATTTAAGTGATTAACCTTTATTCCATAAAGATATACCATATTTTTCATAATAGGTGTATAAAGTTGACACCATGGACATCCAGGCCTTGCAATAAAGATAATAGACTTTTCAGATCCTTTTTTTAGTGTTAGATATTCATCGATATCAATATTATTCAATTCTCCTTGTTCATCTTCTGGAATATCTTCTGTTTCAATCGCATTACTTTCATCTGTCGATGTAGATGATTGACTATATTGACTATTTTTACCACTCAGTTCAGATACAAAATAACTACCTCCAAAAACAATAATCAAAACAAGCACTACAATGGAAGCTGTTTTTAAATTTTCTTTTGTCTTTTTTTTCATTTGACTTTCCTCCTTGCTTCTTTATTATAACATATTTCAACAAAAAGTTATGCTTTCCTGTGATAATTTCTTCTATTTTTCACATAAATTCTTTCTATTTTTTCATTTTCCAATCAAAATAATCTTCAAAACGACATCTTTTATCTATTATCGTACCATTTTTTTGAAGTTCAATCACACGATTTGTCAAAGTTTCATTCAAAGTTAGATCTCTACTCGTAAAAATCATTTCGCCTTGAAAATTTTCTAATCCTTTATTAAGAGATGTAATACTTTCTAAATCTAAATGATTTGTAGGCTCGTCTAAGAGTAGAAAATTAGGAGATGATAACATACATTTACTAATCATGCATCGAGCTTTTTCTCCTCCTGATAAAACAGAGATATTTTTAAACACTTCTTCATTGGTAAAAAGCATTCTTCCTAGAAAAGAACGTAAATAAGTATTATCTTTTCCCTGATAAAAATTGCCAATCCACTCTATAATTGATTCATCTTTGGAAAAATAGGAACTATTATCCTGTGGCAAATAAGAAGAGACAATGGTTTTTCCAAAATGAATTTCACCCTTATCAAATTTTTCTATTCCAGCAAGAATATTCAAAAGTGTTGTTTTGGCTAAATCATTTTCTCCTAATAGAGCTATTTTATCCCCTTTTTGCAGGGTAAAAGAAATTTTATTTAATATCTTTTCTCCATCAACTATTTTCGTTAAATTTTTTACTTCTAAAATATCATTTCCACTACTTTTATCGATTTTAAAATCAATATAAGGATACTTTCTTGAAGATGGAACAATTTCATCTAATTCAATTTTTTCTAAGATTTTCTTTCTTGAAGTAGCTTGTTTTGATTTAGAAGCATTAGCGGAAAAACGATCAATAAAAGCTTGTAATTCTTTTATTTTTTCTTCTTTTTTACGATTTTGTTCCTTCATTTGTTTAAGAGCAAGTTCTCTTGATTGATACCAAAAATCATAATTACCTGCATAAATTTTCATTTTCCCAAAATCGATATCTATAATGTGTGTACAAACTTTATTTAAAAAGTGGCGATCATGGGAAACCACAACAATTGTATTTGGATAATCCATTAAAAAATCTTCTAACCATTTAATGGTTTCCATATCTAAACTATTGGTAGGTTCATCTAAAAGCAAAATATCTGGATTTTGAAAAAGTGCTTGGGCAAGCAAGACCTTTACGCGCATTTTCGCAGATATTTCTTTCATTAAAAGGGTATGATAAGACTCATCGATTCCGAGACTTGAAAGCAATATTGCTGCATCAGGTTCCGCATTATATCCATCTAAGTCTTGAAATTCAGCTTCTAACTCGGCCATTTTCATATAGTCATCATCACTAAATATTGTTTGACAATAAAGTTTATTTTTTTCATCTATTACTTTCCATAATGCATCGTTTCCCATCAAAACAACATCTAATACACGTATATCATCATAAGCATAATGATCTTGCTTTAAAAAAGAAACTCGTTCTTTTTTTCCAATCGTAATTTCTCCATGTGTCGTTTCTAATTCTTTGGTAAGAAGTTTTAAAAAAGTTGATTTTCCAGATCCATTGGCTCCAATTAATCCATAACAGGCACCTGAATTCAATTTTAAATTCACATCTTCAAAAAGTGTTCTTTTTCCAAAGGTTAGTGTGACATGATCTACTTGAATCATAAAATCCTCCTTTAAATTCGATAAAATATAGATATGAACTTGGCAAAGCGATATAAAATGATATTACTTTTATTAATGGCAAAACTTTTTCCAAGAGCTTTTCCACCAATGGTGAAAGCAGAAATCACACCTGTTACAATGAGCGTTGTAAAAAGTAAGTCAGAATGAAAACTTTTGATTAATAAAGCAGTAATGGTAATACCAGAAGCACCAGATACAATTCCACAAACATCACCTATTACATCACAACAAAAACTAGATACCTTTTCTGAATTTTTTTTAAATAAAACTGCAACCTTCGCTCCTCGAACCTTTCTAGCACTCATTGAGTGAAAAATTTTTTCATCACTGGCAGTAACAGCAACACCAATAATATCAAATAAAATACCTAAAAAAACAAAAAAGAAAGTAATGAGAATACTAATCGGTAAGGTCGCCTTTTTGATGGTTGTTTCTGAAAAAAAAGATAAAACAAAAGAAAGACAAAATGCTATACCAAAAATCATGATAATCCATTTCCAATTTACAACATTTTTCTTTTTCTTTTCTTGCCTTCTTGTTTGTATTTCTAAATTACGTAATTCTTTTTTTGTTTTACTTTTTTCTTGACGATTCATAATAACACCTCATGAAAGTATTATAACAAATACAAAGAGAAAAGTAAGTGATAAATGATAGTAAATTTAGCATATAAGTGAATAATACAATCGTTTTATCACATTTTCAAAATGAACTCTATAATAGTTGATTCCGTGAAAAAAATCTAACCACTAAAAAAAGCAATTTTCTTTGCTTTTTATTTCTGATATCAATGGCTATCCTTTGGTAAACTTTGAGTCTTAGGTCAAGCAGGATTTCCCTCGTCTTTACGATACCGTTACCAATATCGCGGTTCCCCCTTTCGAAAAACGAATACAATCAGTATGGCTTGATCACCACTTAGTACCCACTGCAATCCCAAACGACATCACTCTAGGAGATTTCCTCACCAAGCTTTATTACTAATTCTTTTTTGCAGAAAAGATTTCATTATGCAGTTTATTCAAGTAGGTTTGGCCAATCTACTGAATCAGCTCATAAATCCCAACTTTTCCACGCAAGACAAGCTACGCTACTCATAACTTTCGCCACAAAGTAGGTTCTACCTAAGTCGTAAATTATCCATCAGCATTATTCGCGTATAGGTAACTCACAAGATTAGGTCTCCAAGATAGTGGGATTCATCTATATGCCATTATAGACTACCCATTATCTATACCTTCCAGCATCCACCCCAAACTGGGCGTAAGAAGCAAACACCAGAAGTTTCACAGATATGCTCTTTAACGGTGTTTTAATCCCGTCTTCGTAATAAAGAAATTGACTAGAATAGTGCGCCATTTCTATTACGTGCTACATTATATCATATTCTAGACTGTTTGTCAAATATACTATATTCTTTTATGTCTTTCGTTGACATAATGTTTCAAAAACTTTGATTATACACTTTCTTTTCTTCCCCTACTTCGTAAATATATTTTTCGAATAAAATCGACGGGAATAACAGACATCGATAAAATAAACATTTCTATAAATTCATGTACAGATAATCCAGCAGTTCGAAATAGATTTCCACCAAAATAGATGAGGATCATTTGAACAATGATGATAAAGAAAATAGTAATAAGAAAAACAGGGTTTTCTAAAATACCAACAAACAAATTCAATCTGGGACTTCGGGCATTAAAACTATTAAATATTCCCATAAAGATAAATAAACCAAAGAAAGCTGTTAAAAAATATTTATCATCTGGAGCAATACGAAACATTTGATGAAAGAAAGGAAGTTTAAAGAAACAAAGACAAAGGAAAGCAGAATAAAGACCTGTAAAGAAGATTTCTCCTAACATATACCGATTTAAAATGGGTTCATCACGTCGTTTTGGTTTTTCTAACATGTATTCTTTTAAAGGAGGTTCATAGGCGAAAGCAAGTCCTGCTAAAGTATCCATTACCATATTTACCCAGAGCATCTGCATGACAGTAATAGGGGTTTCAATTCCTACAAATGGACCTACAATCGATAAAAAAATAGCACATAAGTTCATCGTAAGTTGAAAAATAATAAATTTACGAATACTTTTAAAAGTTGTTCTTCCAAATAAAATTGCTTTCGTAATCGATAAAAAATTATTATCTAAAATAATGATATCACTTGCTTCTTTTGTAACTTCTGTACCACTTCCCATCGCAAATCCAACATCTGCCTTTTTTAATGCAGGAGCATCATTGACACCATCTCCCGTCATTCCAACAACTAAATTCATCTCTTCACTTACTCTAACTAAACGACTTTTATCTTTTGGAAGTGCCCTTGCAATCACTCTTACTTTTGGTAAAATTTCTTTTAGTGTGTCATCATCCATCATAGACAATTTGTCACTTGTTAGTACAAGATCTTTGGTACTTTTTAAAATACCTACTTCTTGAGCAATCGAAGTGGCTGTTTTTTCATTATCACCTGTCATCATGACTACTTGAATCCCTGCATTTTGTACTTCTAAAACAGCTTCTTTTGATGTTTCACGAATTTCATCTTCTAAAGTCGCAAGAGCAATGAACGTCAAATTTGAAGGAAGACTGCCTTCTTTATAACAAATAGCAATCACTCTTTTTCCCTCACCTGCTAATTTTTCTAAAGTTCTCTTTAATTCTATATGCTTTTTCAAGGGAACAATCGTACCATCTTCCTTTAGGTATGTTTGACATTTTGGTAACAAAATTTCAGGAGCTCCCTTTATAAAAGTTACCAAGTGTTGATCTATCTTTACCGTCGTTAAAGCATATTTTTTGGTACTAGAAAAAGGATCTTCTTTCATGACTGGGTAACAATGCAACTTTTGATCATGAAAAAAAGATAATAATGCCCTATCTGTACTATTTCCTCCAATTAGTGTATGATCAACTTCATCATGATTACAGCTATTATTTTCAAAAAGACTTGTTTTTAATGTCTCTAAATATTTAGGATAGGAAGAAAGAGCTTCTTCTGTCTCATATGTCTTAAAGTCTCCTGTTAAAAAGGATTTTACCTGCATATTTCCTTTCGTTAAAGTGCCTGTTTTATCCGTAAACAAAATATTTAAACTTCCTGCTGTTTCAATTCCTACCAATCTTCTTACTAAAACATGATTCTTTAACATTCTTTTCATATTGGAAGATAAAACAAGAGTAACCATCATAGGAAGTCCTTCTGGAACAGCAACCACAATGATGGTAACAGCAAGTGTTAGAGCATATAAAATATTCCCCAAAAGTTGTGGAAAATCCATAAGAGAAGAAAGGATTAAATGTTTATCGAAATGATTTGCAATAACATAAACAGAAAATAGATAAGAAAAAGCAACGAGAAGAGCACTGATATAGCCGATTTTACTAATGGTTTGAGCAAGTCCTCGTAATCGTTGTTTTAGAGGGCTTTCCGGTGTTTTTTCAGAAAGTTCTAACGCTAATTTTCCATAAAATGTATTGACTCCAACAGTGGTCACTTCCATAACTCCTTCTCCCTGATAAATCACACTACCACGAAAAAGTTGATTTTTTCTCGTAATGATTCCTTCTTTTGGAATTTTATAACTTTCTTTACTTTCTCCACTAATAGAAGATTCATCAACTGTTAAATTACCATCCATTAAAATGCCATCTGCCGGAATTTTATCTCCATAGGATAAGAAAACAAGATCCCCTACAACCACTTCTTCCACTGGTATTTCTATCATTCTGCCTTCTCGTATCACTTTTACTTTTATTTTACTGGATTCTGCTTGTAACTTTTCAAAAGCTTTTTCACTCCCATATTCAGAAATAGTAGAAATAAAAGATGCTAAGAAAATAGCAACAACGATTCCTACTGTTTCAAACCAATCAAAATCATGAATTAAAAAAACTGTTTTAATCCCTAAAGCAATTAATAAAATACGAATAATAGGATCCCCTAGACTTCTTAAAAATGCTTTTAAAAACGTTTCTTGTTGATGTGCTACAAGTATATTACTGCCGTATTGTTCTCTTGATGTTTTTACTTCTTCTTGATTTAACCCTGACCATTTCTTCATAAATTCCTCCTATCCTACTTTATGAAGGAAAACGAAAGTCAAACCAAAAAAAAAGAGATTATTTTTCGACAACCTCTATTGATTGATGCAACGATGATACATGTTATCTTCTATTTGCCATTTTACTGTTTATGTCGATGATATCGATTTTATATATACAAAGAAAAAGAACTATAACATCTGTCTAGTTCTTTTCATTTTATGCAGTACGAATTGACTCAATATAACTATTTACTTTTTGAATCCAATCAGACCAACCCGTTGTTCCTACATATTTTTGAGCAATGGTTTCTGCAGTTGTTAATCCCTTTGCATAGTAGTTAGTATATAAGTTTTCCATATATCCAGTAATTCCCTCTTCTAAAGTTGCATATGCCTTATAAGAACTTCCGTTACAAGAAGGACTCCCTTTTTGTCCTCCTACATTATTACATGATTGTACTAAACGACTACAATTCCACTTACATCCAGTCTCATGTAACATAATAGCAACTGCTAAATAAGGATCAATTCCTAACTCTGTAGCTTTACTAGCAATCAAAAATCCATATCCACTAATGGTAGAATTTAAAGAGCGATTTAATTTCTGGCCTAATTCTTCTAATGTCATATTTTCATAAACAACTGGTTGCAATACCTCTAAATATACATCTTGTACTTCTTCCTGTACAACAGGTGCTTTTTCCGTTACCGTTTCTTTCTCATTCATTGCTAAAACTTCTTGCACCACTTGTTCTTTTTCTGTTTTCTTTGATTCATCTTCACTTGTTTTTTCTCTGGCATCCATCATATCTTTTAATGTGATTTTTTCATGATGTCTTGTTTCTACAACAGGCTTTTCTGTGAATATAATATATTCAAGTAGACAAGCACTTCCAATCATTAGAACACCAATGATTGTAAGCAATAAGCTTATCTTTCTTTTCTTATTCATAGTTCCTCCTTTAAAAGTGAACAACATCATTCTAACATAGAACAACTTCATTGTCAAATGAGCTTGACTGTTCTTGAATGTATCTTATGCCAAATATTATAAAATTATCTAGGTAAAAGGCTTAAAGAAACCTTCTTTTTTTCGACAGCAATATCATCGACATAGCAAGTTACAATATCTCCTACCTTGAAACGTTCACTAGGATGCCGTAAATATTCATTTGATAGTTTCGAAATATGAGCAAGTCCATCATTTTTCAATCCAATATCAATAAAAATACCAAAATCCACAACATTTCGAACGGTTCCTTGCAAAGCATCTCCTATTTTTAAGTCCTCTATTTTTAAAATATCACTTTTTAAAATAGGTTTAGGAAGATTGTCTCGTGGATCCCTTCCAGGATGAATTAACGCTTTTAAAATATCTTCTAGCGTAAAAGCATCTAAATCACATATTTTCTTAGCCTGATCTTGATCAAGGGATTCTATTTTAGAAACCATTGATTCTGTTCCTATTTCCTTGGTTGATGCCTGTAACAAATTCATTAATTTTTCGACTTTTGGATAACTTTCAGGGTGAATCTCTGTTTTATCCAGTGGATTTTCGCCATCGAGTATTCTTAAAAATCCAATAGATTGCTCATAGATTTTTTCAGTCATTCCTTTTACTTGTAACAATTCTTCTCGGCTTTTAAAACTTCCTTTTTTATCTCGCACTGCTAATAATTCCTGAATCACTTTTTTGGTAAGTCCTGAAACATAAGATAAAAGTGAGAAAGATGCTGTATTGACGTTCACTCCTACTTGATTGACCACTTTTGTGACAACAAATTGTAATGATTCATCTAACTTTTTAGAAGAAACATCATGCTGATACAATCCAACTCCAATACTTTTGGGTTCTATTTTTACAAGTTCAGACAAGGCATCTTGTAGTCTTCTTCCAATACTAATTGCACTTCTTTTTTCAACAGTTAATTCTGGAAATTCTTTGATAGCCAAAGGACTTGCTGAATAAACAGAGGCACCGGCTTCATTGACAGTAATATATTCAACAGGACTTTTTGCTTCTTTGATGGTTTCAGCGATAAACTTTTCACTTTCCCGAGAAGCAGTTCCATTTCCAATCGCAATGATTTCAATTCCATAGCGATCAATTAATTCGAGAACTTTCTTTTTGGAAGATTCAATCTCTACATGTGGTTCTGTTGGATAAATAACCGCAATATCTAAAACTTTTCCAGTTGGATCCAATACAGCTAATTTACAACCTGTTCTAAAAGCTGGATCTAATCCTAGAACGACTTTTCCTTTAATAGGAGGAGTTAGGAGGAGGTGTTCTAAGTTCGATGCAAAATTTGCGATAGAAACTTCTTCTACTTTTTCTTTTAATTCACTTCTCACTTCTCTCTCTACACTAGGTAAAATGAATCGTTTTAAACTATCTTCCATTGCTTCTATTACAAAAGGAGTTACAAAAGAAGATGGATTTTTGATGACTTTCTTTTCTAGATAATTCTTTACTTTTTCTTTATCAATTACAATAGAAATAGATAAAATACCTTCTTTTTCTCCACGATTCATGGCAAGGACTCTGTGAGGTTTAATCGTTTTGATTGCTTCTTGATAGTCATAATACATCTCATATGTTTTATTTGGATCATTTCCATTTTTTTTGATTTTAGAAGTAATAAGACCTTCTTGATTATAAAATTTACGAATCCATTTTCGGTAACCTGCATGATCACTAATCCATTCTGCAATAATATAGGAAGCACCTTGCAAGGCATCCTTTGGTGTTTTTATCTTTTCATTTATGAATTTGGTAGCCATTTGTTCAAGACTACCTTCTGTTTTAAAAGACATGATCATTTTGGCAAGAGGCTCCAAACCATTTTGAAGTGCTTCTGTTGCTTTTGTTTTTTTCTTTTCTTTATATGGACGATAAATATCTTCTACTTCTACTAATTTTTGAGTTGTAAGAATTGCTTGTTTTAATTCTTCTGTTAACATTCCCTTTTCTTCAATAAGACGAATAACTGTCTCTTGTCGTTCTAATAAATTTTTTTGATACGTATATATTTCTTCTATTTTTCGAAGGATATCCTCTGTCAAGGCACCTGTTCTTTCTTTTCGATACCTTGCAATAAAAGGAATTGTATTTCCTTCTTCTAAAAGTTCTAATACAATTCCTACTTGCTTTTTGGTAATTTTTAAGTGATTGGACACTTTTTCTATTAATGCTTCATTCATTTTGAAATCCTTTCTTGTTTTTAGTGCTTTCTATGAGAAGATAGAGAAAAATCTTTTCTTCTTTCAAAAATCATGGCTTCTTTATAAGATTGTTCTTCAAAAAGATTTTTCATATCTTCTATCCGATTTTCTGCAATGTTATTTAAATATCTTTGATACATATTTCCTGTCATATAAATAGGTGCATACCCTTCTTTTAAAAGATGTGCATTGACAAAAAGAAAAGCAGTGCGGCGATTACCATCTTCAAAAGGGTGAATTCGAATCATTCCAAGAAAAAATCTTGCTTCTCTTTCAAAAGGGGAAAGTTTTTCCCATGTATGATGATAGTCTTCTACTAATTTTTCCATTTTATTGGGTATTTCATGTGCTTCTGAAATAGGTGTTTTTGTTTCTTCTAATATATTTCCAATTTTTCGGTATCCCCTTGAAATATAGGGATTTTCTTCATTTACTTGATTTCCAACTTGAATTATTTTAGATGTGGTAAGCGGAGTTCCTTTCATATCTTCTATCAATTTCCAAGCTTTTCGAATATCTTCAGATCTATCAAAAACTTCTTGTACTACCAAATCAGGTGCTTCTAAAGAATATGGTGGATTTGAAAGGAAAGAAATAAAACGTTCTAGATAAACTTGCCATTCTTGGGAAGTAATATTTAAAAATGGTTTTGGTATATTCATATTGATTTTCCTTCTTTTATAAAATAGTTTTGAACAACGTCATAATCACAATAAGGTAAATACTGATCTTTTACTGCCATATAGGTATCGCGTCCTTTTCCAGCAATAAAGACAATATCATTTTTCTGAGCCATATCAAGTGCTTTTCGAATGGCCTTTTCCCGATCAATGATACGAATATAGTGATCATCTTTCCTCTTTCCTATTAAATCATCGATAATATCATCTACATTTTCATTTCGTGGATCGTCCATCGTAAAAATAACAAAATCAGATTGGTCTAATACAATTTCTCCCATTAAAGGCCTTTTTCCTTTTTCTCTACCTCCTGCACTTCCTGTAATGGTAATAATTCTGCCTTCTTTTATTTTATTAAGATAAGATAAAATCTTGAAAAGAGCATCTGGAGTATGTGCATAATCTAATACAATCATATAGTTTTGTCCAAATTGTAGTTTTTCCATACGACCTTCTATTGTATTGATTTCTTTCAATCTTATTAAAATTTCTTCGATAGAAAGACCTTTTGTTATGCCTACTAAAATAGAAGCAGCTATATTCAGAGCACTAAAGTCTCCTAAGAGGGAACTTTCCAAATGATATTTTTTTCCTTGATATTGAAAATCGATTTTCAATCCTTCTTTTGTTTCAAAGGTGTCTGTGATCATCAATGTATCATTTTCTTTGTATCCATATGTTAGAACTTGACAGTTACAACAATCTTTTACTCTTTCAAAATAGGTATCACTACTATTTAAAATAGCAGTTCCTTCCTTCTTTACTTGACGAAATAATTGACATTTGCAGTCAATATAATTTTCAAGCGTTTTATGAACATTTAAATGATCTTGAGTAATACAAGTAAGGACAGCAATATCATATTGAATAAGATCAAGACGATGACGAAAAAAAGCTTCACTAGATGCTTCCATTACAAGGGTATCACACCCAGCTTTCACAAAACGGTCCATATATAAGTAAAGTCGATCTGCATCAGGTGTTGTATTTCGAATGTTTTCGCGAAAGGCTTTACATTTTAATCCATTCGTACCAAGATAGGCACAGGATTCCCCTAATAACTGTTCAACTATCTCTGCAACAGAGGTTTTTCCATTCGTACCAGTTACCCCAATTAATGTCATCTTTTTATCTGGAAAATCGTAAAAACGCCTGGCTAAACTTTTAAGTTCTTCATTGGTATCTTTTACTTGAATAATAGGAACATTCTTATGATAAACAGGGCGACTCACAACTATCGCACTCGCTCCTTGTTCAATTGCTTCATCAATAAAATCATGACGATCTGCGGTAACACCTTTTGTACATACAAAAATATCACCTTCTGTTACTTCTTTTGAATGAATCTTAATCGCTTTAATTTCCCGATCATCTGAAATTGGATAAAGTTCACTTAATTTTTTCATACATCTCACCTACTTTAGTGTATACTAAATCTTGCCACTTGTGATTTTCTACTCATATTATACAACAATTTTCTATCAATGAAAATCTGGGATGTCAGAAAATGTCAAGTATTCTATTACAAAAAAAAGAAGAAATTCTCTTCTTTTTATACCTTTTCAATTTCAATACTAACCTTTAAATCATTTAAGAAAAATTCTTCATTATATTCATTTGTTTTCACTACTTTATCTGCTAAAGTTTCTCCTTGAATATAATCTTGAAATGTATTCATCATCTTACTGATCATTGCTTCACCATAATAAGTAATGTTAATATGATCTGTAATGACTAAATCTTTTTCTTTACGAAGACTTTGCACTTTTCTTACGAATTCTCTTGCATATCCTTCTAATAATAAGTCTTCTGTTATATTTGTATCTAATACTACCGTTGTATTTTGATTTCCTTGAGCAAAATAACCTTCTTTCACTTCAAGTGTAGGAATAATCATGTCTTCTGTGACGGTCAATGTTTTTCCATCTAGTACCATTTGATAGGTTCCCTTTTTCATTTGTTCTAGTTCTTGCATACCACAACTAGATAATGCCTCTTGGAATGCTTTGATTTGATTTCCTAATGTTTTTCCAACAACCCGAAAGTTTGGTTTTATTCGATAATTTAGATAAGTACTCATATCTTCCTTATATAAAATTTCTTTGACATTTAACTCCTCTAGAATTAATCCCTCGAATTCTTTCATGATTTTTTCATTTTCTTTTGGTAGGATAATTTTAGAAAGAGGTTGTCGTACTTTTATTTTGGCCTCTTCTCTTGCGAAACGTCCTAAACTACAAATATCTCTTACCAAATTCATTTTTTCTTCTATTTCTGGTTGAAAATATTCATTTTGATACATTGGAAAGGTTTCTAGATGAACTGATTCTTTTTCTGTTAAATTACAGTATATTTCTTCACTGATAAATGGCGTAAGTGGAGCAGTTAACTTGGTTAAAGCTAATAGAACTTCATATGTTGTCAAATAAACAGATTTCTTATCTTCTGTTAGTTCACTTGCCCAAAAACGTCTACGATTCATTCGAATATACCAGTTCGAAAAGTCATCATTTAAAAAATCCAAAATAGCATGTGTTACTTTAGTAAGATCATATGCATCATAAGATTCTTTAACTTCTTTCATGAGTGTATGAAGACGAGATAATAACCATTTATCAATAAGATTCCTTTTTTCGTAAGGAATGTCATCATCTCGTGGATCGATTTGATCGGCATTTGCATACATTTCAAAAAAAGAATAGGCATTTTTAAATGTTGAAATATATTTAGAATATACTTCTTTTAGTCCTTCCTCATCAAAGCGAAGAGGTGTCCATACAGGAGATGCATATGCTAAATAGAAGCGAACCGTATCAGCACCATACTTTTCCATTGTTGTAAATGGCTCAACAATATTTCCTTTTGATTTACTCATTTTTTTGCCATATTTATCTTGAATTAAGTCATTAACAAGAACACTCTTATAAGGACTTACCCCTTTTATAAAGGTAGAAATAAGAAGTAATGTATAAAACCAACCTCTTGTTTGATCAATTCCTTCACAGATAAAATCTGCTGGAAATTGTTGTTCAAAAAATTCTTTATTTTCAAAGGGATAATGATATTGTGCAAAAGGCATAGATCCAGAGTCAAACCAACAGTCAATGACTTCAGAAACACGGGTCATTTCTTTTCCACACTCTGGACATTTTAAATGAATATCATCAACATAAGGGCGATGTAAGTCAACGGTTTTAACATCAACATTACAAGTTGCTTTTTCTTTTAGTTCTTCCCTACTGCCAATCATTTCCTCATGTCCACAAGAACATTTCCATAATGGAAGAGGGGTTCCCCAATAACGATTTCTTGAAATGGCCCAATCATTCATATTTTCAAGCCAATTACCAAACCGTTTTTCCCCAACATAAGATGGATACCAATTTACTTTTCGATTATTTTCAATAACTTTGTCTTTCATTTTGGTAACAGCAAGATAGTAACTTGGTTTAGCATAGTATAGAAGAGGTGTATCACATCTCCAACAATGTGGATAATTATGAAGTAATTTTTCTTTTTTGAAAAGCTTTCCGTTTTTCTTTAAATAATCAATGACTTCTAAATCAACATCAAAAACATTTTTTCCCTTCCAAAGACCTTCCGTATATTTTCCTTCCTCAGAGACTGGATTTAATACAGGAAGATCATATTCCATTCCAACATTATAATCATCTTGACCAAATGCAGGAGCAATATGTACGATTCCTGTACCATCTTCCATCGTAACATAATCAGCAAGTGTTACAAAGAAAGCTTTTTTCGAAACTGTAAGACTAGGAATCAGCTGTTCATATTCCATATACTCTAAATCTTTTCCAAGGTATGTTTTTAAAATTTGATATTCTTCTCCTAAAACCTTGGAAGCAAGCGCTTTTCCTAAAATAAATTTATTTCCTTTACTTTCTGCTAAAATATATTCTTCATTGGGATTGACACATAAAGCAACATTACTAATTAATGTCCAAGGAGTAGTTGTCCAAACAAGAAAGTAAACATCTTCTCCCTTCTTTTTCATAGGAACAATGACAGTATTTGCAGTAATTTCTTTATATCCTTGAGCAACTTCATGAGAAGCAAGACCTGTTCCACATCTTGTACAGTATGGAAGAATTTTATGTCCTAAGTAAAAATATCCTTCTTCATAGAACTTTTTTAAAATCCACCATTCTGTTTCAATATAATTATTATTATAGGTAACATATGGATGCTCTAAATCAATAAATTGTCCCATTTCTTTCGTAAGCCGAGAAAACGATTCCTCATTCTCCCAAACACTTTCTTTACATTTTTTATTAAATGGTTCGATTCCATAATCTTCAATATCTTTTTTATTATGAAAACCTAGTGTTTTCTCTACTTGTAACTCTACTGGAAGGCCATGTGTATCCCATCCAACCTTACGATAAACTTGCTTGCCATTCATTGTCTGATATTTGCAAAAAGTATCCTTTAAAAACTTTGCCATCATATGATGAATACCAGGATGCCCATTCGCAGTTGCAGGTCCATCATAAAAAACAAATGTAGGATTTCCTTCCCTTGTTTGAATAGAACGTTTTAAAATATCTATATCATCCCAATATTTTAAAATATGCCTTTCTACTTCATGTATTTTCTCTTTTTCTAATGCTTTGAATTTTGTCATTTTAATTCTCCTTCTCAACAAAAAAATCTATGCTTGAAGGACGAAGTATTTTCGTGGTACCACCTTCATTCATAGATTTTCTATCTCATTTCCTTTAACGAGGGATCCCGGCTTTATCTTATCCATAAAGCACACTTGAAAGTGATCTAAAATATCTTTATTTTCCCTTTTCCACCAGCCAAGGGATCTCTATCTAATAAATGATATTTTCGTCTTTCGCACTTGTTTTAAACTAGCCTTATTTTAACATAGCCATTTTTGCTTGACAAGTCCCTATTTTTTGGAAATATAATGGATATTTTGAACTCATTTTACATATGTTAAATTAGGTGATCATATGAATTCTTTAAAGAATCTGGGAAAATATTTTGGAGTCTATCTCATTGTCATTTTCATTTTTTCTCTTTTCCTTAATCTTTTCTACTATTTTAATCTAATATCAGATACATGGCTTATGATTCTTTCCTTTATAATCCCTTTATTATTCCTCTTTTTGATAAGTATTGCACTTGGAAAAAAAGCGACGAAAAGAGGATTTCTAGAGGGGTTAAAATTAGGTGGATGCGTGATTTTCTTCTATTTTCTTCTTTACGTATTAGGATTTCAAGGAGATATTTCTTGGAAGCTTGCCCTATTCTATCTCATTTTCCTTTTAACAAGTGTATTAGGAAGTATGATCGGAATTAACAAAAAAGCCTAAACATTTTTCTAATACAAGCTTGAATTAGGATTTTATCATAGAAAAATCTTTTATTGAGAAAAGATGGTAGATCTATTCTATTATCAGTAAAGACTTGTGCAATCTATCAACAGTAAAAAATCACTTTATGATGAAGTGATTTTTATTATTTAATCTTTTATTTTAACATAATAAGAAACATCATAATTGAGTACGTTAAAAGTTTGAGCTTCAATACCTTCACTACCATGATTAACAATAATCCAAACATACTTCCATACACTATTGTCTGGAATATTTGTATTACTCTTATCAACACCGCCTGAAATGATTTTTGTTGGGGTCATAATAATTGTGTTAATATCATCTTCACTTATCTCTTTAGAAGATTGAGAGATGATTCTATCAATTGCACTCTCATCTATGCCAACCATTTGTAATCCCTTTTTTCCTTTTACAATTTGTACATCTCCATACCAATAATTATCATTTAAATCATTAACAGATTGATACCACCAAAACTTACCGTTTTTAAACTCCCAATAAGTTTCTGAATCACTTAATATTCTCCAACCACCAGTTATATCCATTTGCTTACCTAAATTTCCAGTTCTTAATTCAGAATATATATTCCAATTACTAAAAGAATTTAAATCATTAATTACACTTTCACTTGAATATGTTTCCTTCCTTTCCCCTATTCCCATTATAATGTAGGCTAGAACCATTACGGAAAGTATAATACTTATTATATTTAATATAATACTCGCTGTTTTTTTCCCTGTTTGATTCCTTGAAGTACATGCTAATACTAATCCCACTATTGATATGGGTATAGATAAAATAAAGTTTATAAAGAAGGGACATAATAAAGAAACTATTCCTAGTATCAGCGATACTGTCAATTTATTATTTTTTTCAACAGATGATGAATTTACTATTCTTTGTTCATTTTGAAATAAAGGCGCATTTTGATTATTATCTTGATATTGACTAGTACTATTTGGAATTGAATTATATTGTGCTTGGCTATTATTATTCTGACCCATACCACTATTTAAACTCTGATTATTTGTTGTTGATTGGTTGCTTGAATGATTATTAAAATCACTTTGATTCTGATCCATTTTCCTTTCCCTTTCTAAATAAAATGTTCAAGCATATCAATTACTTCTACTAAAATAAATGCATAAGACATGATCATTTCATCCTTTTCTATTTATTACTTGTAATAATATCGTATTTTGTTTAACTTTGCAATATAGTAAAAATATGGTAAAAAATTTTCCTTCTTTCATACTATACTTATTTTTATATAATTTTTCATAATAATATAGGTAAACAAAAACATGTCGAAAAAATATCACAAATGACATCCTAGTTTTATTTCCTATTATCTATTCGTATTTTCATACCTTTTTGTCTCATATTTTATCTTTTTAAAAGATGCAATAAATATTATCAAAAAGAAACATCAATATACTAACTTTCTTTCTAAGAAAATATGATCTTGACAATGATTTGACGATATTCCTATTTGTAATTCCGTTTTATTTGTAAAATAGGTAACTTTTCGTTATAATATAGAAAGAATAAGGAGGAATTTGATGGAAAAAGAAAAAAGAAAAAAGAAAAAGATAGGATTGATGATACTTCTCGTACTGACGATTTGTGCAAATCTATTCCTTATTTATAATATTTTACTATTAGGTCCTATTGAAAAGGGCATTCGTTATATTATTATTACCATACTCATCTTTATTGATTCCATTTTTGTATTACGGGCAAGACTAAAATTAAAATATCCAAGAAAAAAAAGAGGATTGCTTTATACCTTACTCCTCATTTATTTCTTACTATCACTCGCTATTGGATTAGCCATTGCTTATATTTATGGAACAATCAATGGAATGAATAAGAAAAATGTCATCTATACTTCCTCTCTAGTTGTGTTAAATGAAAGTAAAATCGATGATATTAAAGATGTTAAAAATATAAAAATTGGAATCGTAGAAGATGAAGATTCTATTGAAGGAAATCAACTTGCTACTGAGGTAATTAAAGAACAGCATTTAAAAGATCAAAATGAAATCATTTCTCTTGATAGTTATCTTTCTTTATTACAAGCACTTTATACAAAAGAGTTAGATGCAGTATTTGTTCCACAAAGTTATAAGGATATGTTTAGAGATACGACTGGATTTGAAGATATTGATACCAATACAAAAATTATCTTTTCTAAAAAGAAAGAGATGTTAAAAAAAGAAACTTCCCTCTTTGAAAGTTCCTCTACAAATAAATCTCTAGATCATCCCTTTACTGTTCTTCTAATGGGAGTTGACTCTGAACAAGAAGGAATTGAAGGTGTTCCAGCAAATGGTGATTCTTTAATTTTAGTTACATTTAATCCAAAAACACTCAATGCTACCATGCTATCAATTCCAAGGGATAGTTATGTTCCTATTGCTTGTTTTCCAAATAAGGTGGAAAACAAAATTACACATGCAGCTTCTTATGGATTAGATTGTATGATGCAAACGATTCAAAATTATTTTGATATTACCATTGATTATTATGCTAAAATTAATTTTAAAGGAATCGTAAAACTCGTAGATACCTTAGGTGGAATTGATGTCGAAGTTCCAGCAGATCTTTGTACAGATAATTCAAATCGTGAGGGAGAAGTTTGTATTCAACAAGGAAGTCAACATCTAAACGGAGAACAAGCATTAGTACTTGCAAGAAATAGAAAACAGCTAGCAAATGGCGATTTAGATCGTGGTTTAAATCAACAAATTGTATTACAAGGAATTATAAATCAAATTAAAAATTTAAAAAATGTAACGCAACTAATGAATATTATAGAAACAATTTCAAATAACTTTGACACAAACTTTACAACGGAACAAATCTTATCTTTCTATAATATTGGAAAAGATATCATTAAACGTAAATTAAGTCTCGATAATGGAAATCTTATAAATATCCAACAACTTTATTTACAAGGAACAGGTCAAATGATTTTAAATGAATATATTGCAACAACCATGATTTTATGGAATTATGTTCCTAATAAGGAAAGTCGAAATGATATTGTAATGGCTATGAAACAAAATCTTGAAATAGAAGATGTTGATATTGAAAAATCATTTACTTTCTCAATTGATGAACCTTATGAAGTAGAAACAATTGGTTATGGTCCTTATAGTCGTAACTCAACTTATTCTTTACTACCTAATTTTGTAGGATATACACAGGCAACCGCTAGTAGTATTGCAAATCGTTATCATGTTTCTGTTACATTCCAACAAGGTGGAAACTGTGCAAGTAAAACTGTATGTAGTCAAAATTATCTGGAAGGAAAACGAATTGACTTGATTCGTGGAAATGTTATTTTAACAATAGGAACAGATAAAGTATCTGAGAAAGATGAGGATGATGAGAAAACAACTTCGAAAAAAGAAACAGATGATACAAAACAAGAAGAGAATTCTAATAGCAGTGAAGATGATGAAGTAACGGTTGAACCAAGTGAAGAAGAAAAGAGTCAAGAACCAGATGAATAAAAAAATAGGAAAATCCCTATTTTTTTTGTTCGCTTAAAATCCACTTCAATTCTCTTTGTACTTGCCTTCGCTTTTTAAAAAATGATTTAGGTAATAAACTAAGTAATAATACTCTACCCTTTCTCTCTCTTTCTAATTGTTCTATAAAAATATTCTCTCGTCTTTTTCTTAAAATTGGCCCTAATAAGGCATCCTTTTTGGTCAATTTTTCTTTGCCCCTTTGAAATTTTAAAATGGTATAAATGATATTTTTATCTTGAATTAAATATTCGTCTACTATTTTAAATCCTAGCTTTCCCACACTACTTCGAACGAAAGGAACATAATTATTAGGCGATAAAATAAGTGTTTCTATCTTTTTTAAAAGATCCTTTCGCCTTTTTAAAATGCCAAGAATGGAATACCCACCCATTCCCGAAATGATAACTGTATTAACACCTTCTTGATAAGCATCTAGTCCATCTGCAAGTGTCAAAGTAATTTGATCTTCACATTTTGCCTTGGCAATATTTTCTTTTGCTTTCAATAAGGGACCTTCCTTATTATCAGAAGCAATTACTTTTTTCATTTTCTTTTCTTTCACAAGAGCAATATCTAACAATGCATGATCACAACCAATATCAAGAGAAAAGGCCCCATTGGGGATGAGGTCTATAATTTTTTTTAATCGTTCATTCATTAGTCTGTTAAAAAATCCTTTAATTTACGAGAACGAGATGGGTGGCGTAGTTTACGAAGTGCTTTAGCTTCGATTTGTCGAATTCTCTCTCTTGTAACTCCAAAGATTTGTCCAACCTCTTCTAAGGTTCTACATTGCCCGTCATCAAGTCCAAAACGAAGACGTAAAACTTTTTCTTCACGATCTGTCAAAGTAAGAAGTACACCTGCTAATTCTTCTTTTAACATCTCGACTGTAGCATATTCTTCAGGTCCCATCGTTCTCTCATCACGAATAAAATCTCCTAGATGAGAATCATCTTCTTCTCCAATTGGTGTTTCAAGAGATACAGGGTCTTGGCTGATCTTATAAACTTCTCTTACTTTTTCTACACTAATTCCTAACTTCTTGGCAATTTCTTCATCAGTTGGTTCACGATTTAACTCTTGGGTTAATTGTCTTTGAACACGTGCTAGCTTATTAATAGTTTCTACCATATGTACTGGTACACGTATGGTTCGCGCTTGGTCTGCAATAGCTCTTGTAATCGCTTGACGAATCCACCATGTCGCATAAGTAGAAAATTTATATCCTTTTGTTGGATCAAATTTATCAACTGCCTTCATAAGACCAATATTTCCTTCTTGAATTAAATCAAGAAATAACATACCACGTCCTACATATCTCTTTGCGATGGATACAACAAGACGAAGGTTAGATTCTGCCAAAATGCGTTTTGCTTCTTCATCCCCTTCTTCTGCCCGGCGCGCATATTCAAATTCTTCATCACTTGTAAGTAAATTAATACGGCCGATTTCTTTTAAGTACATACGAACCGGATCATTGATTTTAATATCTTTTGATAGTGTTAAGTCCTCTACCTTTGTATCTTCTGTAATTGTTTCTCCTTCTGCATCATCACTATCGTCATCACTGATGATATCAATTCCTTCTTGAACAAAGCTATTGTATAGTTCATCTAATGTATCACTATCAATTTCAAGTCCTTTTAATTCATCAGCTAATTGTTCATAAGTAATAAATCCTTGTTTTTTTCCTAAAGCAATTAATTTTGTTTTTCTTTCTTCAATTGTTTTAATCTCTTCTACCATTCTTTTTCTCCCCTTCTCAATTTGACAATCTCTAGTCCAATTTGTGCTTGTACTTTAGGGTCCTGTTCTGTGCTCATTTTTCGCTCTAGCCTTTTAATTTCTTGGCTCTTATTATATTCTCTCATGACTCTAAAATAATCATATAATTCTTGTTTGGTGATTTTTTGAAAAGAAGTATTGCTTCCTAACTTAGAAAGCCGTAACAACAAATTTGGTTTTTCTTCAAGATATGTATAAAGATCGGCAAAAGTTACCTCTTTATATTTACGATAATAATACATGATCTCGCTTTGTAACATACGACTTTCTAAATCTTGAAAAACAATATGTTCCTTTTCCACCTCATCAATAGTCCAATTGGCATCCACCATTGCTGATAAAATTGCATCTTCTGCTTTTTGATATTTATCTTTTTTCTTGGGTGCTTTGATTTCAAGAGAATGATGCGTTATTTTTTGGGTTTGCTTTTCATCTTGAATCTCTTGAAACCTTTTTTCTAGGGTATTATACCCTATTTCACAAGTTTTTGCAAGATTTTTTAGGGTAATCTCGATTCGAATAGGATCTTTCATTTTGGCAGTTTCTTTTAAAACTGAGTGAATATAATTTGTTTTTTCTTCATCACTTCTAAAATTAACACCTTCTTTTAACAACTGAATCTTATAATCTCTAAAATAAAGGGCATTTTGAACAAGTCCATCAAATCGATCTTTTCCATATTTTAAAATAAAGGTGTCTGGATCATCATCATCTTTTAAAGAAATAACTTTTACAACAAGTCCTGCTTCTTCTAGCATTTCTCCACAAGTAAGGGTTGCTTTTTTTCCAGCACGATCTCCATCAAGACATAAAAGCACTTGATTAGAAAGTCGCTTAATGGATGCAATATGTTCTTTTGTAAGAGCAGTTCCCATCAAAGCAATGGTATTCCGATAACCAATCGTAGAAGCTCTTATCACATCCATAAAACCTTCCATAATGATAACTTGCTTTTTAATACGGGATTCTTCTTTTGCAATATGATAGTGATAAAGTAAGGTTCCTTTTTTAAAAATAGGTGTTTCTTTTGTATTGATATATTTATTTTCTTCTTTATTTTCGTATATTCGCCCACTAAATCCAATGCATTTTCCAGTTAAATCATATAAAGGAAACATAATACGATCGTTATAAATATCCACACCATTTGTGGATAATCCAAGCGTATTTAAAAGTGAGATAGGAACTTTCTTTTTCACAAGAAGATCTGTTAAATCTTTCTTTTTATCAAGAGAAAGACCAATTTCAAATTCCTTAATTACTTCTTCATCTATTTTTCTCTGATGAAGATATGCTCTTGCATCTTTTCCCATCGCAGATTGTAAGTTATTTTGATAATATTTGTTTGCAAGTTCATAAATTTGATACCATTCTTCATATGGATTCTCTTTTTTATGATAAGATAATCCCTTTAATTCTACACCTACTTTATCAGCAAGCATTTTTAGAACTTCTCTAAACTCCATATGTTCATAATTTTCCAAGAAAGTAAAAACATTGCCGGTTGCATGACAAGAAAAGCAAGTATAAATTTGTTTTTCTCTTGATACACTCATAGACGGATGAGTATCTTCATGAAAAGGGCAAACTCCAAAATAATTTTTACCTCTTGCAACCAAAGGGATTCTTTCACCGATAATATCTACAATATCAACTTTTCGTCTAATTTCGTTGATCACTTCTTGTTGATTCATCGTCCTCCCTCCTTACTTGATTTATTGTATCACAAACCTTCCTATTCTGTGTCATTTTTTATCAAAAAATAAACAGTGACTTTATTTCATTCAAAAAGAGTATTCAAAGCTTACTCATTTCTTTTATAGAATACTATATCGATCGGCTATCTTTATCAAATTGCGTAAAGCAAATAAAACGCATTTTAGCTGTTACACCGATAGAAAAGTCATATCTATTTATTCATAATAAATGGTTAACCATCATTGTTTTTATCTACCCTTCTCATGATAGCATTGCATATATGTTACTCTTTCTTTTTCTTTGCATAATGGATATAAACCAGTTCAAATAACTGTCGATGCTTTTTCACAACAACTTCTAAAATGATGCCACAAATCATGGAAAGAAAAGAAGCCATTAACATAAATCCTGAAAAAATAAGTGTTGGATAGCGTGGAACAAGTCCTGTTTTAAAGTATTCTAAAAAAACAGGAATACCAAAGGAAAAAGAGACTAAAAGAAAAACGAAACTAATTAAACCGAAAAAGATAGTTGGCTTATATTCTTTAAAAAGTCGTGCAATTGTTTTTAAAACTCGAAAGCCATCACGATAAGTGTTTAATTTAGAAACACTTCCTTTAGGTCGATCTCTATATGTAATAGGAATTTCCTTTAATACAAAATTTTTATCCAGAGCATGAATCGTCATTTCTGTTTCAATTTCAAATCCTTTAGAAAGAATAGGAAAAGTCTTTACAAAATCATAACTAAAGGCACGATAACCTGTCATAATATCCTTAATGTGACTATGAAATAACAAATTAATAAGGTTTCGGACAAGTTGATTACCAAATTGATGGAAAGGACGTTTATTTTCTTGAGCATATGTTTTAGATAATCGATCTCCAATTACCATATCTGCTTTTCCGTCTAGAATATATTGACACATTTCTTGAGCACTTTCTTTAGGATAAGTATCATCCCCATCTAACATCAAATAACAATCTGCATCAATTTCACGAAACATTGTACGAATCACATTGCCTTTACCTTGTTTGTATTCATAACGAACGAAAGCGCCTTCTTTTTTCGCAAGAAGATCAGTTCCATCAGTTGAGTTATTATCATAGACATAAATGGTTGCACTAGGTAAAACTTCTTGATAATCACGAATGACTTTGGCAATAGTTTTAGCTTCATTATAACAAGGAATTAAAACAGCAATTTTAGATTGCTTTTTTTTCATTCTATCACCTTTTCTTCATGGCTTTAAAGTTTTAAACTTTTCCTTTTTTCATTCTATTCATTCGCTTTCAAAAAAATACAATACTTAAAAAAAATCTCAAATAAGAGATTTTCTTGTAAATGTTTCAACATCTTTATTAATATATACATCAATCGTTCCTTGATTCACAATTTTAATGAAACCTAAACCATTGATAACTAAGTCTTCATTAAATTTCATTTCATAAGTTCTCTTTGATAAATCTTTTAAATCTTCATGGTGATGATTTAAAAATCTTTTTACTCTTAAATCATTAGAAATATAAAGCGTAAAGCTATTCTTTTCTCCTTCTCGATAATCAATTCGAACTAGATCTTCAATAACAATTGCTTGTCCTTTTTTTAGTTGATATGTTTTAGGTTTAATTTCTTTTTTAGGACTTAATTTTTTAAACATATCTTTATCAACAAAATTTACGATACTTCCTATATCGACAAGACCAGGTGTATCAATTAAGGTTAAATAATCATTAATTTCCATTTTTACGGTATTTAAGGTTGTAGAAGGAAGAGGAGAAATGGTCAATTCACTTGTATTATCTGAATAATTTTTTAAAAGTTTATTGATTAACGTACTCTTTCCTGCATTGGTATGACCTACTACATAAACAAGATTCGTCGTTTGATAAAATTTAATTCGTTTCAATAAATAATCAATATTTTGATTCTTTTCTGTACTAATTACAATAATTTCCTCAAAGGGCATTTCCATATTTTCAAAATATTGAATAATTTTTTCTTCTTTTACTGATTTAGGGAGAACATCTTTTTTATTAAGTACTAAGATCATTTTATTTTGAATGTACTTTCGAATATCTGTAACATCTTTTTCAATATTTAGTAAATCAACAACATACAATACTAAATCTTTTTTTTCTCCAACACTTTTTAATATTTCAATATATTCTTCATTGCTTCTTGTAACTACTTGATAATCTCCATAATTTTTTATTCTAAAACATCTTTGACATAAATCATTGTCTAGACTAGTAGTATATCCTTCTTGCATAACATTTTCATCTTGTAAAAGAACACCACAACCACTACAGTGTTTTTCATTTTTCATAATATACACCTCTTTTAAATATTTTCTGTCTCTCATAAGAACGAATGATTCTTCTTTCAATAAAGCGATTAAAATACGTTATTTTTAAATCTTTTGTTCCTAATGCATCTACATAAATTGTATAGGCTCCAAAGCGATTTCCAGATAATATATCTGTGACAAGTTGATCTCCGATCATGGCTATTTCATGAGGTTTAACATGATACTTTTGAGATATGAACTGTAATCCTTTAGTAGATGGCTTTCTAGCATGTCCTATTCCTTCAACTTGAAGTGCATTTTTATAAGAAAGAACTTCTTTTTTTAGACTATTAGACAAAATAAGAACTATAAAGTCTTTTTCTAATGTTCGAATTAATTGAAATACTTTTTTACTAGGTAGTTTTTCATCAATGAGACGAAGTGTATTATCAAGGTCAAAAACAAGGCATTTAATGCCTTTTTGTTTTAAGTTTTGATAAGAAATCGTGTAAATACTTTTTTGATACATCTTAGGCAAAAATAACATGATTTCACCTCGCATTCTTATTATATCGAAAAAATAGTATTTTTTCAAATTAATTATTTACACTGTGTGTTACCATTTTGGTTTGAGGTTCAATTGCTGCAAAAGTATACCCATTATTTTTACCATAGCGAATAATCGATTGAATAGCATTTGCTGTATACGACTTAGTATCATGAAATAAAATCATATTGGTACGACTTTTTGATAAACTTCTAACGACATTTTGATAAACCCCTTCTGAACTGGTTGTCTCTCCTGCATCACCACTTGATATATTCCAATCGTAATAACGATATCCTCTTAGGAGCACTTCTTTCGTTAAAGTTGTCATAATTCCTGGCTGATAACGACGGCTAATTGTATTACTACTACCACCTGGAAAACGAATAATTCTAGCATCTTGTCCTGTAATTCGCAAAACACGATCATGTACAATTTGTAAATCGTTAAAATACCCTTCTACAGAACTATATACAGTTTGATAATTATGACTTGCAGTATGTAAAGCAACTGTGTGTCCTTCATCTGCTTCCCTTTTAATTAATGAATCAGGTCCTCCATTTGTTACAAAGAATGTAGCCTTGACTCCTTCTTCTTTTAAGATATCTAAAATAACATCGGTAGTACCTTGTTTAGGTCCATCATCAAAGGTAAGATAAATCGTTCCATTCTTTTGAGGTTCTACTACATAAACTGTTCTCTTTACTTTTTGAACATTCCCCTCTTTATCTTCTACTTCATAAAAAATTTCATAAGTTCCTATTTGTTTCGTATTTACTTCACCAGTTACTTTTACTTGTTTTGTAACATCTCCATCACAACGATCCATTGCTTGATATCCTAATTCTTCATATACTGTATTTTGAGGAATTGAAAAAACTTCTCCTCCAGTAAGTATCATTTGAGGAGGTTCAATATCTTTATATATAAATTTACGATGCAATGTTGCTTTATTATTACTTTTATCTTGAACTGTATAAATAATTTGATCTTTTTCCACTTTTATTTTCACTTTTTTAGTAAGATCCCCATCAACATTATCAACTGCTTTATATCCTAATTCTTCATATGTTGAACCAGGACAAAGATAAATCGTTTCATCACCAATTAATTCTATTTTTGGACTTTCCACATCTTTCACAATTACGTTTCGAGTCACTTTTCTTTTAAAAAATCCCTTTTTGATAGAATAAACAACTTGATAAGTTCCTTGTTTCTTAGTATTTATTTTTCCATCCATTTGAATTTCTTTACTAATGTTTTTTCCTTGATAATAGGCTTTGGCACCTTGTTCCTTATAAATACTATTGATATTGATTGTAATTGTCTTCTCTCCTTTTAGTGCTATTTTAGGAGTCATCCAAAGGAAAAAGAAGCAAAGCCCTAAAAATATCATGAAAATACTTATCCATAAAAGATATCTTTGTTTTCTTTTTTTCGTATTCCTAACTCTCATTTTTGACTCCTATTTTATTTCGACAAAATTCTACTTTTATTATAACGATTATTCAACCTGCTGTCTAGCATTCATTAGCATGAAAAAAAAGAGAAATTTTATTCCCTTTCATAATGATTCTCTTTCATAAATTCTCTTAAAATTTTGGTAAGAGCTCTTTTTTCAATGCGCGATACATAGCTTCTTGAAATTTTTAATTCTTTGGCAATTTCTTTTTGTGTTTGTTCTTCTTGATTGAATAAGCCATATCTTCGAATTAAAATATCTCGTTCTCGTTCTGTTAAAATATGCATATATCTTTTTAGTTGCTCTACGTTATCTTTATAGGTAATTTCTTCGATAAAGTCAAGTTTTGGTGCTTTTAAAACATCCAATATAGCAATTTCATTTCCTTCTTTATCAAAACCAATTGGTTCATTTAAAGAAATATTTTTAGCATTTTTATTATTCGCTCTAAAATACATCAAAATTTCATTT
>CANQDI010000006.1 GCA_947591575.1 uncultured Bacilli bacterium
CTTCCTGATACAGGCTTATATAATTATAATAATACAACGCTTCTTTATCTTTCTTATCCAGGCTACTATGTAGAAAAAGATACAGAATGGAAATGTATGTCTGAAAATTGTAAGTATGAAACGTATAGTCAAGATGGAGCAATCGCAGCGAATGATCTGTGTGATGCGTCCAAAAATGATTGTACTGTCATACTTGGAGTTAATTGGGCTCAAGCAAAATTGAATATACGGTTTCAGGTAAATGGAGGAACGATTACTTCAAAGACTACTGATACAGATGGTACCAATTATTATTGGAGTACAAGTGGAGGGTATGTCACTTATCATAAAGACGGACAAACAACTTATAATACTTATGAGAAGAAGCTAGCTTATAATGCAAGTGTTAATTTGCCAAATTATAATAATAGTAAATTTATAAAAATTACGAAGACGGGTTCGAAAGTAAATGATGGTGCAGAATGGATATGTGAAAGTGGATGTCCAGCAAATCAAACCTATGATCAAGATAAAAATTATACAACGAATGATTTCTGTGATATCAGTAGTAAAAGTTGTACGGTTGTTTTGAAAGTCAATTTTGTTCCAACAACATTAAGTATACGGTTTCAGGTAAATGGAGGAACGATTACTTCAAAGACTACTGGTGCAGATGGTACCAATTATTATTGGGGTACAAGTGGAGGATATGTCACTTATAGTAAAGACGGAAAAAGTTATAACACCTATGCACAAGAGAAAAAATATAATGCAAGTGTTAATTTACCAAATTATAATAACAATCAATTTATAAAAATTACGAAGACGGGTTATAAAGCAAATAATGATGCAGAATGGGTATGTGTAAGTGGATGTCCAGCAAATCAAACCTATGATCAAGATAAAAATTATACAACGAATGATTTCTGTGATATCAGCAGTAAAGATTGCACAGCTGTTTTGAAGGTTAATTGGAAAGCTAATCAATATACATTAACATATAATAACCAAAGTGGAAGTGGATGTACTACTAATAAACAAGAAACATATAATTCTACGTGGGGCACTCTCTGTCAACCCACAAGAATAGGATACACATTTGGCGGATGGTGGACAGGAACAAATGGGACAGGCACTCAAGTAACAAGCAGTACAAAAGTAACACAAAGCCTCACAGTCTATGCAAAATGGACAGCTAATGCTATCTATACAAAAGGATGTTATCTTCGTGGTACCACGATTAGAAATTTTGGAAAAAGCTGGACATGTACGCATCCTCACGTACATGAAGATGGTAGATATTATCAAGTTTATTGTTCGGATGATGGTGTAACAATAAGAAAAGCAGTTTATCCTCAAATAACTATGGTTTGTCCAGATAGGCCATCTGCAGATTATGTACCGATTGATGACTCTAAAATGTAATGGTTCATAAATAAAGCAATAAATAACGGAAATACATTATAATTGTTATGTATTTCCTTTAAAGTTAGAGATAGAATAGATAAAACTATTCTTTTTCTTTTCTTTCTTTTAAAATGATGCTATGATAAAGAGCAATTAGGGGGATCTATGAAAAAAATAAGAAAAAAATTATATTTATTTACTTTGAAAGAATGGATTGTTCTTATAACTAAAGAACCAATGATACGGACAAAGTGTCCTGATGAATTAAAAGAAACTATGATTGTTCTTGAATCTTTACAATTTTCAAATCTAAAAGAAATTCTTTTAAAGTATCCACAACTGTTATTGATAGATGCTATTATGCTGAGTGAAAAAATTCAAGAATTATTAACAAAATATCATGATATGAGTATTGTTCAAAAAGAAATCTTATCTATTTACATTAAAAAAGATAGAAAACATTCTATAAAAGAAAGAAAATGCATGTTATAATAAGAACGTTAAGGAGGATATGATGGAAAAATTAAGTGTAGAAGAAGTAAAACATATTGCTCATCTTGCCCGAATTGCTGTAACGGAAGAAGAAATTGAAAAATATCGAGTAAGCTTAGCAAAGTTATTTGAAATGATTGATCAAATTCATTTGATTGAAGGATATAATGATGATATGATGTTTTCCCCTTGTGAAGAGGAAGCGATTTTACGAAAAGATGAAATAGGAGATATGCTAAAAGAAGACGAAGTACTTTTAAATGCTCCTCATAAAAATGGAAAATTTATAGAAGTTCCGGTGATGTTAAATGAGTAAATATATTGATTTATCTATTTTAGAAATACATGCACTTTATAAAGAGAAAAAATTAACTCCTACTATGCTATTAGATGAAGTGTTTGAACGAATTGAAAAAGAAAAAGATCTGAATTGTTTTATTACTATCTGTAAAGAAGAAGCTTATTCGGATGCTAAGAGATTAGAACAAGAAGAAGTTAGAGGACTTCTATGGGGAATTCCTATTGCAATTAAAGATAATATTGTTACTAAAAATATCAGGACTACTTGTGCTTCTAAAATGTTAGAACATTTTCTTCCTATTTATGATGCAACGGTAATAGAAAAAATAAAAAAAGAAGGACTTTTAATTGTAGGAAAGATGAATATGGATGAATTTGCTATGGGTTCTACCAGTGAAACTTCTTATTTTGGTCCTCCTAAAAATCCTTGGAATCTATCTTTTATTACAGGGGGCTCTAGTGGAGGAAGTGCTGCTTGTGTGGCAGCAAGAATTACGCCTCTTGCTCTTGGAAGTGATACGGGTGGTTCTATTCGTCAACCAGCAAGTTATACAGGAATTGTTGGCATGAAACCAACTTATGGAAGAGTCTCTCGTTATGGATTAATTGCCTTTGCTTCTAGTCTAGATCAAATCGGTCCTATGACAAGAACAGTTTATGAAAATGCACTTCTTCTTAATGTAATTGCAGGACATGATGAAAAAGATTTAACGAGTTCAACAGAACCTGTAGAAGATTTTACGGCATTTATTGGAAAGGATGTTCAACATTTAAAAATAGGTATTCCATCTTATTTAGTAAGTGATGTTGTGAGTGATGAAGTAAGATGTGTTTTTGAAAACGTTGTTTCTCTTTTAAAAGAAAATGGAAATACAGTTGAACTTGTCGATATTTCGTATCTAGAACAAGCTGTTTCTCTTTACCAAGTGATTGCCATGGGTGAAGCAAGTAGTAATCTTGCCAGATTTGATGGAATACGGTATGGCTACCGAACTGATAATGCTAATAGTGTAGATGAACTTTACGAGAAAACAAGAAGTGAAGGATTTGGAGAAGAAGTAAAAAGAAGAATTATGGTGGGATCGAGTCTTCTTTCCTCATCAAAGGCTAAAATTTATTATGATAAAGCCCTTTCCATTCGTGATGATATGCGTTCTTCTTTTTTACAGGCCTTTGAAAAATATGATCTATTGATAGCCCCAACGACGACTACAAAAGCTTATTCTTTAGGTCAAGGGTTAGATGATCCTCTAAAAAGCTTTATGGACGATGTATTGGTAATTCCTGCTAATATGGCTGGACTTCCTGCACTGAATTTGCCAGCTGGTTTTCATGAACAATTACCTATTGGTATTCAAATCATTGGAGCTCCTTTTAAAGAAGCTACCATGTATCAGTTAGCAAGCTTTCTTGAAGAAAAACTTGCATTAGATTTAGAAGGAGGAGTTCATCATGACGAAATATGAAGCAACCATAGGAATTGAAGTCCACGTAGAAGTGAAATCAAAAAGTAAATTCTTTTCTCAGGCAGAAAATCGTTATGGAAAAAGTGCCAATTCTTCTTGCACTGTTGTGGATTTAGGATACCCTGGGACGCTTCCTACTGTTAATTCAGAAGTAATTCAGCAAGGAATTCGAGCTGCTCATTTACTTCACTGTTCTATTACGAAAAAAATGCATTTTGATCGAAAAAATTACTTTTATCCAGATAATCCAAAGAATTACCAAATTACACAAAATAGAACACCTATTGGAACGAATGGATATGTGGAAATTGAACTAAATTCTGTGAAAAAACCAATTTATATTGAAGAGATACATTTAGAAGAAGATACTTGCAAAAGTGCCCATAAGGGTCGATTTAGTTTACTTGATTTTAATCGTGCAGGTGTTCCACTCATTGAAATCGTTTCAAAACCTTGTATGCATACCCAAGAAGAAGCAGTACTTTATCTAGAAAAATTAAGAGAAACACTTTTCTATGGCGATATTAGTGACTGCAAAATAGAAGAGGGAAGTATGCGATGTGATGCCAATGTTTCTATTGCCAAAGAAGGAAGTAATCATCTTGGTACCAAATGCGAAATAAAAAATATTGGTTCTATTCGAAATGTTGGAATTGCTATCCAAAAAGAAATTGAAAGACAAACTGCTCTTCTTGAAAAGGGAGAAACGTTTCAAGAACAGACTCGCCGCTTTGATGATAAATTAGGAGACACGGTTCTTATGCGTGTCAAAGAAACAGGAAATGACTATCGTTATTTTCCAGAACCTGATATTCCTTTTGTTATCTTAACAGAAGAACAAATCAAAAAGGCTATTGAAACATTACCTATGGGTTCTGATGAGAGAAGAAAACTTTATTTAGAAAGGGGTATTCATCCTAAAAATGTGGAAAAACTACTTTCTAACCGTACTTTATCAGATTATTTAAATACCTATCAAGATAGTGATTTGGACTTTGTAATTGCTTCTAATCTTTTATTAGGAGATATTTCTTCTTATTTAAATAGAAACTTTATGGAATTGAACGATACAAAATTAACAAAAGAGAAATTTTCAGATTTAATTTCTAAAATTTCTAAAGGAGAACTTTCTAATCAAAATGCCAAAGATATTCTAGAAGATGTTTTAGAAAAAGAATTATCTGTTGATGAAATTATGAAAGAGAGAAATATTCAAAATATTACAGACAGTTCCTTTGTGGAAAAACTTATTTCAAAAGTGATTATGGAAAACGAAGAAAGTGTTTCAGATTATCATCAAGGAAAAGATAGGGCTATCAAGTATTTAATGGGACAAGTAATGAAAGAAGCAAAAGGTAGCATTAATCCAAAGGTGGCTAATGAAAAATTAATAGAAATGTTAAATAGAAAATAAGAAAATGATTTAAAACCATTTTGATGAAAAGAGTAGCATCATTTTTGTTTATGAAGCGTAAAAGAACTGCTCTTTTCTTTTGTTGAAATTTTATAGATGGTTTAGTATAATATAGATACTAAGGGATGTGAAAAAATGAAAAAGTTTTTAAAGAAGAATAAATATACGGTCATCGTATTAGTGGCATTTATTATTGTTGTTATTCTTTTAGCACAAGTTGTCAATCTCTTTTTTTCTAGTAAGGGAGCAGCTGCTTATGGGAATCGCTTAGATGGTATTGAAAAAGTAAAAATTTCTGCTCAAAAATTTGAGTCAATTGAAGAAAGTCTCGAAAATGAAGGTGCGATAGCAAAGGCAACTGTAGAATTAAAAGGCCGTCTTTTAAATGTCATTATTGTTTTAGAAGATGATACTACTAAAGATACCGCGAAGATTTTTCCTGGTAAAGTAGTGGAACAGCTTACTGAAAAACAGAATAAGTATTATGATATTCAAGTATTTTTACAAAAAAAGAATGAAGATGATGCTTCTTTCCCAATAATTGCATATAAACATCATCAAAAAGATGGTTTTTCCTTTACCAAAGATAGATAGGAGTTTTTTATGAAGAAGAAATATTGGATTATTATCCCTGCGGTTGTTGTTTTTTTTGTCTTTTTAGGCGTTTTTGGATATTATAATCGACAAGATATTAAGACTGCACTTACAGTTTCTGAAAAACGTTGGATTGAAGAAAATAATAAGACAATGGTTGATTTTGAAGTTGTCAATGATTACCCTCTTTATGGAATGGATGGGTCAGGTGTCTTTTTTCAATTTTTGGATGACTTTGAAAAAGATATTCAACTTGAGTTTAATCGTATTCCTTATTTAAAAGGGGGAGCTACTACAACGGATAGTTATCGCTTTCGAATTTTAAATAACGATGAAAAACGAACAGGGAAGGATCTTCTTTTATTTGTAGATGGCTATATTGCTCTTGGAAAACAATATCAACGCATTAATCATATTAATGATATGAAAAATATGACTTTGGGAGTATTTGCTTCTGATCTTCAAGAAGTTACATATTATTTAAAAAGTGGAACCAATCTTGCTTATAAATCTTATGAGACAGTGGATCAATTATTTTATGCATTAGATAATGGACAAGTCTCTATGATTATCATTCCTAATATTATGTATTTAGATTATACGATTGGGAAAGATTATTCGATTAACTACTATTTTACAGAATTGAAAAAACAAGTTGTATTGACACTTAGTAGTCATAATGATCGATTAAATCGTATTGTTAAAAAGTATTTTCAAAAATGGCAAGAAGATCATTATATAGATGAATATAATAAAGCCTATCTTGACTACTATGTCCAAAAAAATAATTTGACAGCAAAAGAAAAAGCAGATTTGATTAATAAAAATTATGTATATGGATATGTATCCAATACACCTTATGAAATTTTAGATCGAGGAGAACTTTCGGGGATTGCTGGAGAATATATTAATCGAATGAGTAGACTTACAGATATTTCTTTTAAATATAAAGAGTATCCTTCTCGTAGTGCACTTGAAAAAGCTGTTGAAAAAGGGGAAGTCGATGTCTATTTTGATTACTATAATTTAACGAATGACAATTATTTAACGACTTTATCGACCTTTGTAGAAGAATATGTTGTTCTTGGAAAACAAACAGATCGTCATATCGTTAATTCTTTTGAAAGTTTAAAAGGCGAGAGCATTGCAATGTTAGAAGGAAACTCTCTATATCATTATTTTGATAATAATGCACGAGCGATGATTACTACTTATAAAGATTTAGATACATTGATTGAAAAAGCAGGAGATAAGTTGTTAGTAGTTGATCGTGAAATTTATACGTATTATCAAAATAGTAAATTTAAAGACTATGTCTTTCTTTACATGAATACAATGATGAATGATTATAAATTTATGGTCAAAAAAAATAATCAAGCTTTTTATGATTTATTTAACTATATTATTAATACCAATTCTTATTATAATTATCGAAATAGTGGGCTTTCTGGTATTTATCATACTTCTTTAGAAAAAACAAGTTTTGAGCAATTATTTTTGATCGTTTTAATACTCGTTTCTTTACCACTTTTAGTATTTGCGATTCTATTTATTATTATGAAACATAAAAAAACTATAAAAAAAGTAAAGAAAGAGGATCGTCATAAATATACGGACATGCTTACATCTTTGAAAAATAGAAATTATTTAAATCAAAAGGCACCAGAATGGGAGGCTTCTAAAATATATCCTCAGGCCATTGTAATTGTTGATTTGAATAATGTAAAATATGTCAACGATAATTATGGTCATGAAAAAGGTGATGAGTTAATTGTTAAAGCAGCTTCGATTCTTGTGAATACACAACTTGAAAATAGTGAAATTATCAGAACGGATGGAAATGAGTTTTTGATTTATCTAGTTGGTTATAGTGAAGATCAAGTCAAGACGTATTCTTCAAAACTTGAAAAAGAAATGAAAGAGTTACCTTATCAATTCGGTGCTGGAATTGGATATAGTATGATTTTAGATCCAATTAAATCATTAGATGATGCCATTAATGAAGCAACTTTAGAAATGATGTCTAAAAAACAAGGATTAATGAAATAGGAGATGAAAAGATGCGAAGTCGGACTTTTTTCCACAAAGTTGTTGAAAACATTAAAAGACCTGAAATGCGAGTACTCCCAGGACAGCTCGCTTTCTTCTTTGTGATTTCTCTGATTCCAATTATTGCACTTGTTGGGGCTATTGCATCTTATTTGTCTGTTTCAACTACTTCTTTAACAAATACGTTAGAAGGTGTTTTACCTCATTCTATCATGGCAATTATTTTACCAATTATGAACGGTGAGGGACTTAATTTTAATATGACAATCTTCTTTATTTCTGCTTTTCTATTAGCTAGTAATGGAGCCCATTCTATGATTATTGCTTCTAATACGATTTATAAGATTAAAGATGATGATTATATTCGAAGAAGGATTAAGGCTATTTTAATGACAGTTATTCTTGTTTCTCTTATCTTCTTCTTATTATTAGTTCCTGCTTTCGGAAATTTTATTATACAGGTCATTAAAGAAAGTGTTTCTAATCAAAATTTGGCAAACTCTATAGAAAAAATTTATCTTATATTAGAGTATCCGGTATCTTTATTCTTAATTTATTTTAATATTAAATTACTTTATACGATTGCACCAGATGCTCCTATTAAAAGTTATACAACAACAGTAGGTGCTTTCTTTACTACTGTTTCTTGGTTGATTGCTACAAAAATTTATGCGATTTATGTCGAAAAATTTACACACTATGATATTTTTTATGGAAGTATTTCCAATATTTTAGTTTTACTGTTGTGGGTCTATATTTTAGCATATATTTTTACGCTTGGAATGAGTTTTAATGCATCTCATACAGAAAATTTACAAAGAGATGAGAAGAAGTAAAAATTTCTCATTCTTTTTCTTTTTGAAACATACTTTTTATTAGGTGAAAAAAAATGGAAAACGTCGATATAAAAGTAGAAAAGGAAAATAGGGAGTATGCTGATATCTTATTAGAAGACTATGCAGGTTCTTTAGGTGTCCTTTCGTCTCTTTTAACTTATACGTATCAAATGGTAATTCAAGGAGTAATGAATCGGGTTCTGGCAGAAGATATTCTTTCTATTAAAAATAGAAAGATGGAGCATATGGAAATTATCGGAAAACTCATTCTATTATTAGGAGGAAATCCACAATTTGGTACAATGGATAGTCGTATTCGTTCTAGAATGATTCCTTATACTACTTGTGGCATTTGTTATGAACAAAATCCTGTTCAGTTTTTAGAACAGGACATAAAAAAAGAAAAGCAAATATATCAACAGTATATTGCTCATCAAAAAATTGTGAAAGATGTCTATATTCAAGATATTTTCACTATGTTATTGGAAGAAGAAAAAGAACTAATCGCAACATTACAGAAACTATTAGAAGCAGCAAAATCAGCTCATTAGATCATTTATGCTACTTTCTGTTTAATCATTTGAAGTCCGTGTTCTTTTTTTCTATATACTTGGACTTGACTCATCCCCAGTTCTTCTGCAATTTCTGTTTGTGTTTTATCTTCAAAGAATTGTGCAATAATGATTTCTTTATCGGGACTTGGGAGTGATGCAATTGCACGATATAAATCCTGAAATTCTGCCTGATAGGCAGTTTCTTCTTGTTTAATATAATGATATAGAGAAGGTGCATCTTCTTCTTGTTGATAATCAAGACTTCTTATTTGAATACGTGATTGTTCAATTTCTTCTACTTTTTTTACATCTGTTTCTAAAACAAAAGCTATTTCTTCTATTGTTGGATTTCTTCCAAATTTTTGAGTTAATTTTTCTTTTGCCATATCATATTTTCGTTGTTCAGAAAGCGCTTCTTTACTTAATTTAATTGGGTTGTTTTCCCGTAAAAATTGATTGATTTCTCCTTGGATATAAAACCTTGCATAAGATGCAAATTCATCGATTCTTGATGGATCTAAATGGTTGACTGCTTTCATGAGACCAATCATTCCTACTTGGTAAAGATCTTCCTGATCAAAATATTTTTGATATTTTCTTGTGACTTTGTATACTTCTTTTTCATACTGCATTATCCATGTAAGTTGTTGTTCATTCATATAAATCATCCTTTCATAAATATAAATAATGACATGCATCCCACTCATTTTGTACAAAGTATAAGTTTTCATTTTTTAATGTTCTTTGTTCATCTTTGGAATTCATTCCACAAATTGCTACTTTTCCACAGTGTAGATAAATTTGAGATAATTGATTTTCTAAAATAGCTAAACTTTTTGAATCTAAATCTTCTACTTCTTGAAAGTTTAAAACAAAATAGTGAAGTCCTTGTTGGTAAAGAAGACGATTAATTTCTTCTGTCCAATTTTGACTACTTTCTGGTGTAAACTTTCCTTTCATTCTTAAAAAGAGAATCCCCCGATATACTTCTTTAGAAATGCCTAACATTTTTTCACCTCTATTATTTTTGTCTATCGTAGCGTTCTTTTTTTTAATATACAAGCGAATCGACAAAGAAAGACAAAAGTTTTATTCGACACTTTTTTGATAATGAATCCATCTTGTAAATTGAAAATCTCGGTATGAAAGGGTAATTGGATAGATTCCTTCTTCTGTGAAAGGCTCATAGGAAAACTTGAGATCTTTTAATGGAAAAGAAGTTTCTAAAACGATATCGTCAACTAAGAGATAAGGTGTTCTCGTCACTAAAGTATCCCTTAATACTATTTTTTCTCTGCGGTAGCTTTTTGTTTGATTTTCTATTTTGAGTAGATGGTAACCTTCCAATGTTTGCGTATCACTTAATTTTGTTTCTTTTTTTTGTTGAAAGCGATATGCTTTTTCTTTGATTTGACACCATTTTTCTTCTTTTATAATTCTTGTGTAGGTAGAATGGAGGGGTTTGTTTGTCATTTTAGTAGAGGTCATTTTATAATTTTTAATTTCTTTACTCATAGGAAAGGAAAAAGAAGTAAATCCTTTTTGTGTTGGTTTGATTCCATATTGTGTGATATTTTGATTATCTCTTATATTGATTTCAACGTCTTGATCTTCTACATTTAAAAATACTTGAAAAGAAAGAGAGAGTTCATCGAGTGAAATATCACTAGATAAATCAAATACCCTTTCTTTTCCTTTTTGTAAGTAAATGGCATCTTTTTGTTCTATCACTTTCTTTTTTTGATGGATGATTTGAAGATTTTTTAATAGAACCGAAGTATTACTTTTAAAGTAAATAGTATGAATAGGCATAAGTTTTTGATACCATGTTTTTGTGGTCCATTTTATTTCTTGGTGCTCTTTTTCTTCACAGTTTCTTTGTAAAGTGGAAGATGTTTTATAAATGAATTGATCTAGAAGGGGAATCATTCCTTTAGGACCATCATCAATAGAATAATAGTCATCGGTTATAAAGGAATCTTTTTCGAGGAGATAGACTTGCTTTGTCTCATCTTTTTCCAAAGAAGGATCTCCTTGCTTTGTTTGGGTTTCATAATAAGGCGTATAAATTGTTTCTCCAAAAACAGGTAGAGGAAAGAAAAAAAAGATCAACAAGAAAAAACAATACATAAGAGCCTCCTTTTATGTATTGTATACAAAAGGTATTGTTTTTTTCTATTTCATACTACCACTAACGATTTGTTGTACTATCTTTTGAAATAGTTTGAAGAAGGATAATGGCTTAATTTCTTCTTGACTTACTAAATCAACTTCTTTGATCACTTTCTGATCTAATTTGACTTGCAATGTTCCTAAGGATTGATTCTTTTGAATGGGCAGTTTTAACGTAGGAATTTTTATTTCATATTCATATTTTTTGTCTTGTTCCCCTGTTTTTTTTAGAATACCAATATCCTCTTTTGGATAGAGTTTTAATGTTTGTTTATTTGCTTTTTGTAATGGGATTTCTTTCATTAGATCATTCTTATGTTTTAAAATTTGCATTTTATAATTTTGAAATCCATAGTCCAATAAGGCCATTGTTTCATTATTTCTAACTTTACTATTTTCTTCTCCTAAAACAATGGCAATTAAGCGAAGATCATTTTTCTTTGCAGTTGCAGCAAGACAGTAAAGTGCCGCATCAGTGTGTCCTGTTTTGAGGCCATCTACTCCTTCATATGAACGAAGAAGTCGATTTGTATTGACAAGCCAGAATGGATTATTAGTATCTTTTCTTAAATAATCTTCATACATGGAAGAAAAACGAAGAATCTCTTCATGTTTTAATAGTTCTTTGGCAATGATTGCCATATCATAAGCACTAGAGTAATGTCCTTCCTCATCTAGTCCTGTACAATTCTTAAATTGTGTGTTTTTTAGTCCTAAACTTTTGACTTTTTCATTCATTTTCTTGACAAAAGCAACTTCACTTCCACTAATATATTCTGCCATTGCAACGGTAGCATCATTGGCACTTGCCATCGAAATTCCTTTCATCATTTCTTCTACTGTCAATTCTTCTCCTGTGGCTAAAAAAATTTGACTTCCACCCATCCCACTTGCATTACTACTTGCTTTGACAGTATCAGTCCATTTTATATGTCCTTTTTCAATTTCTTCTAAAATGATTATCTGAGCAACCATCTTTGTCATGGAAGCAACAGCTAGGGGTTCGTCTTTCTTTTTTTCAAATAAAATCTCTCCGCTATTAGCATCCATTAAAATTCCTGCTTTTGCTTGAGAAATAAGGGAAGTATCGATCTCTTCTGCTTGTACCATGAAAGGTAAAAAAACAAAACTCATCCATAAAAGTCCTATATATATTTTTCTTTTCATCTATCTCACCTTACAAAAATGTATGAGAAAAAAAGTTTTCCTATTCAAAAAAGTGTCGTTTTTTTAAAATTTCAATTTGATAATATTAAAAAAGTGATATCATAAAGTAAAATGAGGTGTAATATGAAAAAAATGATATTTGTTATGGGAATATTGATCGTGCTTTCTCTTTGTCTTGTTGGTTGTGGAAAAACAAAGGAAAAAGAATCAACATCCCAGCCACAATATGCTTTTTATAAAAAAGATAAAGAAAAACGTTATCAAGACTATCAAAAACAAAATCCAGATCTTTCTTGGAAAGATGTTTTATTACGTGTAAATATCGGTCTTGATCAACCTTATTATACAAATACGCAAGAAAGTAAACATCTTTATTCTAATTACGTACTTGTCAATAAGTATACGTATTTAAAAGAAGATTATATTCCAAAAAATTTAGTAGTCATTGACTCTGCTTATTCAAAAGGAGGTATTTCTCTTTCTGAAGAAGCTCAAAAATCTTTTGAAGAAATGGCTTCTCAAGCCAAAGAAGATGGTTATACGATTCGTGCGATTTCTGCTTATCGAAGTTATGATTATCAAGTACAGCTATATCGTCGCTATGTAGAACAAGATGGAGTAGAAGAAGCTGATACTTATTCTGCTCGTCCTGGATTTTCAGAACATCAGACGGGATTATGTGTGGATATTGATGATGGAGTATTCGATTTCAATCAATTTGAATCTTCTAAAAGTTTTGATTGGATGATGGAAAATGCTTATCTTTATGGATTTATTTTACGATATCCAAAAGGAAAAGAAGCAATAACAGGTTATCAATATGAAGCATGGCATTATCGTTATGTAGGTAAAAAAATTGCTCAATATATAAAAGAACATGATCTTGTTTATGATGAGTATTATATGGAATTTTTAGATAAGTAGGACATTTTAAATGATGGAAGTTACTGTTCATGAAAATAAAGTACTATTTCTATGTATTTTATTGAATGAAAAGAAAAAAGTTGTAACAGAATGAAAGAAATTGATACAGAATGGCTCTCTTTCAAGTATAATAAAGTTGTGGTGATATAGATGAAGTCAATTTATGAACAGACCGTACAATCTTTAGAAACATATTTCAAAGAAAAAAATTATCCTACATTTTATGCCAAAGAATTATTTACATGGCTTTATAAAAAGAAAATAACTTCTATCGATGAAGCTAGTAATTTTTCCCTTGATTTACGATGTCAGTTACAAAAAGATTTTTCTTTTGATTCTCTTGAAATTTTAGAAAAACAACTAGGTAAAGATGTTTCAAAATATCTTTTTCGTTTATCTGATAAAGAACATATAGAGGCTGTTTTAATGGAACATGATTATGGACTTAGTCTTTGTATTTCAAGTCAAGTGGGATGTAATATGGGGTGTAAATTTTGTGAAAGTGGAAGACGTAAAAAGGTACGAAATCTTGAAACATACGAAATGGTTTTACAAATATTAGAAATTGAAAAACAGGAGCAAAGAAGAATTAGTCATGTGGTGATTATGGGGATTGGAGAACCTTTTGATAACTATGACAATATAATTCAATTGATTCAAATTATCAACCATGACAAGGGATTGAATATAGGATCAAGACATATTACGGTTTCTACGTGTGGTATTGTTCCTAAAATTGAAGAATTCACAAATTTTCCATATCAAGTAAATCTTGCGATCAGTTTACATGCCCCTAATGATTCACTACGAAAAGAAATCATGCCTATTGCCAAAGTGTATCCTTTAGAAGAATTAATGAAAGCCTTGAAGAATTATACCAAAAAAACCAATAGAAGACTTACTTTTGAATATATTTTGTTAGATGGTATCAATGATAAAGAAGAACATGCTTTGGAACTTGTTTCTTTACTAAAGGGAATCAACGCATATGTCAATCTTATCCCTTATAATGAAACTACCCATTTACAATATAAGAGAAGTAAACCTTTAACAATTGCTAAGTTTTATGATATACTAAAAAAGAATAAAGTTTGCGTGACAATCCGTCGGGAATTTGGAGGAACGATTTCTGCTGCTTGTGGACAGCTTCGCAGTGAGAAGGAGGAAATATGAAATCATTTTATTTAACAGATGTTGGTAAAGTTCGGGATCATAATGAAGATAGTGTTATTATTGTACATAATTCAAATGGAGATTATTTGATGGCGATCGCAGATGGAATGGGAGGACATTCTGCAGGAGAAGTTGCATCTAGTATTGCGATTAGCTATTTAGGGAAACATTTTAATGAAACATTTTATAATATGTCAAAAATGGATGCTGCAGCTTGGTTAAGGGATAGTGTTACTGAAATTAATAGTCTAATTTTTGGTCATGAAAAAAGTCATCCTGAAAGTACGGGAATGGGTACTACGTTGGTTACTGCTGTTGTGACAAAAGACTATATTTTATTTGGAAATATTGGAGATTCTAGTGGCTTTGTGATGAAAGATGCACATCTTCATAAAGTTACTTATGATCATACTTTAGTCAATTTATTAGTATCTGCTGGAGAATTAACGAAGGAAGAGGCAAAGGATCATCCAAAGAAAAATGTTTTGATGAAAGCATTGGGTGCGAATGATCCTATTGATATTGACATTTTTGATTGTGATATGGATGTCGATGAAATTTTGTTATCAAGTGATGGTCTTACTAATATGTTAGAAGAAGATCAAATTGAAAAAGTTTTATTAGGAGAAGGAGATATTGAAGAAAAAGTTGTTCGCCTCATTCATAAAGCAAATAATCGAGGTGGAACAGACAATATCTCTGTCGCTTATTTAACATTAAATGAGGATGGTGCAAAAGAATGATTGTAAAGGGGCAAAAAATAAATGAACGCTATGAAATCATCAAAAGTATTGGTGAAGGTGGCATGGCAAATGTTTATCTTGGTTATGATACGATATTAGATAGAAATGTAGCCATCAAAATCCTACGAGGGGATCTAGCTAATGATGAAAAATTTGTAAGACGTTTTCAAAGAGAAGCGCTTTCTGCTTCCAGTCTTTCTCATCCTAATATTGTGGAAATGTACGATGTGGGTGAGGATGATGGACTTTATTATATTGTGATGGAGTATATTGAGGGTAAAACACTCAAACAACTTCTTAAAAAACGTGGAAGTTTAACTCTTAGTGAATCGATTGATATTATGTTGCAATTAACAGATGGAATGGCACACGCTCATGATAGCTATATTATTCATCGTGATTTAAAACCACAAAATATTATGATTCAAGATGATGGTCAAATTAAAATTACTGATTTTGGAATTGCGATGGCGCTTAATTCAACGCAATTAACACAGACCAATTCTGTGATGGGCTCTGTTCACTACTTGCCACCAGAACAAGCTGCAGGAAAGGGAAGTACGATTCGAAGTGATATTTATTCGATGGGTATTATCTTCTATGAACTTTTGTCTGGATCTTTACCATTTCGTGGGGAGAGTGCAGTAGAAATTGCATTAAAACAAATGCGAGATCCTCTTCCATCTTTACGAGATGAAAATAAAGAAATTCCTCAAAGTATTGAAAATATTATTTTGAAAGCAACTGCTAAAAACCCAAAAAACCGTTATCATGATGCTAAGGAAATGCATCAAGATTTATTAACGGCCTTAAATGATGAGCGAATGAATGAACCCATTTATCAATATCCTTATCCAGAGCATGAAGTGGATGAGTCTACAAAAGTGATGAAAAATATGGAAGAAACGAAAGAAGATGAGGAGATTGCAAAACCAATTGTTGATGAAGAGGTCAAAAAGACAAATAAGTGGATTTGGATTTTATCAGGTATTTTTGGTGCGATTATTCTTGCTCTTTTCACGATTTTCTTTATTGTTCCAATGCTTACAAATGAACCAGATGTTAAAGTTCCAGATGTCAAGGGAATGACTGTTGCTAAAGCAGAAGCAAAGCTAAAAGATGCAGGATTTGATGTGGCTTTAAAAACAAAAAAACAAGCAAGTGCAACGATAGATGAGGGGCATGTTATTAAAACAGAACCGGGTGCAGGAAGAACGATTAAAAAAGGTACTCAAATTACTATTTATGAGTCAACTGGAAAAGAAAAATATGTGATGGAAGACTTTGTTGGAAATCAAGATGTTCAAGCCATTAAGAAAATGTTAGAATCGGAATATAAGCTTGTTGTGATTATTACTAAAGAAGAAGAGGAGAATTTTGATCGAAAGTATTCTGAAAATGAAGTGTTGAAACAAGAACCACTGAAGGGAACAGAATTAGATGAAGGAGATACGGTCACTTTCTATGTTCCTAACCTTGTTCTTTATCCAGATATGACCAATTGGTTTTTAGAAGGTGAAAACGGGGTACAAGCTTGGGCAGAGAAATATGGAATTACCTTAAATGTTATAGAACAGGAAGTCTCATCTAGTAATTATTCTGATGGTCAAGTGATTAGTCAAGGAACTGCACAAGGTACGCAGGTTGTAACGGGTAGAACTTTTAATGTTACTGTTGCGAAAAAAGTGTCAAAACCATCTACTACTCCGAAAGAAGATGATTCGAATAGTTCTTCTTCAAAAGAGGAAGAAGATACGAAAAAAACAAATTAGGGGGACTTATGAAAGGGCAAATTATCAAGATCGAAAGTACATTATATACAGTAAAGCATCATGATAAAAAGACTCTTTGCGTATTAAGAGGAAAATTTAGAAAACAACATATTCTTCCAAGAGTAGGAGATTATGTTGTTTTTGATGAGGAAAAAAAGGTCATTGAAGAAATTCTACCTCGTAAAAATGCATTTGAACGCCCCTTTGTAGCCAATATTGATCTTGCTTTTTTAGTTACAAGTGTTTATATGCCAGATCTTGTTCCTATCCTTTTAGATAAGTTATTAATTTTAATGCAGAATCATCAGGTTACTCCCATTATTTGTGTGACGAAAATGGATTTATTGTCAAAAGAAAAAAAACAGGCTATGTCTTCCTTTTTTTCCTATTATCAGAAAATTGGATATACCGTTGTTTATAATGATGAATTAGATAAAATAAAAAAGTTGATTCAAGGAAAAACTTGTGTTTTTACAGGACAAACTGGTGCGGGAAAAAGTACTCTTTTAAATCGATTAGAACCTAAATGGAATCTTAAAACAGGGGAGGTATCCAAGGCACTTGGAAGAGGAAAACATACGACACGTACCGTAGAACTTCTATCTTTCTTAGGAGGAAAACTTTTAGATACTCCAGGCTTTTCTTCTTTAGAGCTTTCCCTCAAAAATGAAGAACTTCAAGATGCATTTCCTGAATTTCAAAAAATAAATTGTCCTTTTAAGGATTGTACGCATACGCATGAAAAAGAATGCCTTGTAAAAAAACAGGTAAATTTGAAAATCATTTTAGAAAGTCGGTATCAATCTTATTTGCAATTAAAAGAAGAGGTGAAGAAAAAATGAAAGTATCAGCTTCCTTTTTAAGTAGTTATAATCCAGCTTTGGATTTAACAAAACTTAATGATACAGATGTAGATTATATTCATGTTGATTTTATGGATGGAAAGTTTGTCTCCAATAAAACAATGCCCTTCCGCCAAATGAAACATATTTATGAATATACTTCTAAAAGGTTAGATGTGCACTTAATGGTTGAAAAACCGATGAAGTGGATTCCTAAATTTGCTACATTAAATACAGAGTTTATTACCATTCATATTGAAACTTCCAATGTAAAAGAATCTTTAGATCTTATACATTCCTATGCTATTCGTGCTGGAGTTTGTTTAAAATTAGAAACCCCAATTGAAGAATTAGTTCCTTATCTTGCAGATATTGATTATATTCTTTTAATGGGAGTGGAACCAGGTATGGGAGGTCAAGATTTTCAAGAAGAGACGATTACAAGATTAAAAGAACTTAAAAAAGTTTTGAAACAGTATAAGTCTAAGGCACTGATTGGAATTGATGGTGGAATTAATTGTGAAAATGCAAGGAAATTAAAGCAGGCAGATATGTTAGTTGCTGGATATTATATTACTTCTAGTGATGATTTTCAAAAGCAAATTGATACATTAAGGGTTTGATTTGAAAGGAATATTTTGCTATAATAAAGAAGAATAGGATAGGGGTGTAACCATGGATGAAAAAAAGAATATGAATGAACCTGCTAAAGTAGAAAAAAAAGAAGAAAATATTGTTTCTAATAATCCAAATTTAAACCAAAAGGTGGATGCTTCTTCTCCAAAAGTGGTTCCTTCAAAAAAAGGAAACAATTTTAAATATGTAATGACCGTTTTTCTTTTTATTGCTTTGTTTGCCATCGTCTTCTTTTTGCCAGAAATTAGTGAAGGAATCAGATCATTTCAAGAAAAGCCATCTTTTGAAAAACCGAAACAAGAGATTCTAACAAGTGGTTTGATGAATTGTACTTTAAAGAAAACAACAGGAGCAAAAGAAGTAAGTACTATGATTGGATTTTATTTTACGGATAAGCAATTAAAGAAAACAACACAAGAGACATCTACTGTGTTAAAAGAAACAGCTACTGGAGAAGAACTAGCTGCTTTAGAAACCTCCATTTCTTCTTGTGAAAAATTATCTACTCTTGAAAAAGAAATCGCAGGACTTACAACGACATGTACAAGTACAGGACTTTCTTTAACCATGACAGAAACAGTTGATTATCAAGAATATGATAAAACGACTTTACAAGATAACATTGCTGAATTTGAAGGAAATATTCCTCAATTTCAATTTAACCAAGATATAAACGAATTACAATCGCTAATGCAAGCTTCTGGTTATCAGTGTGAAATACAGTAAGTGACTCTTCGAGAGTCATTTATTTTTTTGTATAAATTTATGGTAGCGCTCCCATATTATAATTAGGTGATCAGATGAAAAATAAAAAATATGAAGCAATCGTTGCAAAACATAAACCCAAAGAACAACGAGTTCAATATGCAGGAGTTGCATTTTTAGTAGGAGGTGTGTTGGGAGTTTGTGCTGAATTATTGCTAGAAGGTTATACGCACTGGTTTGATGTGTCGAGAAGTGAAGCAACTGTTTATATGTTAATTACATTTATCTTTCTGGCATCTTTATTTACAGCACTTGGTTTTTTTGATAAACTTGTTAATTTTGCAAGATGCGGTCTTTTAATTCCTATTACTGGTTTTGCACACTCTATGACATCTGCTGCCATCGAGTATCGAAAGGAAGGACCTGTATATGGAATCGGGAGTAATCTCTTTAAGTTAGCAGGAACAGTTATTCTATATGGTGTTGTATCTGCATGGTTTTTCGGAATGATACGATATTTATTAGGAATAGGAGGATAAAATGACACATCGTTATCAAAATGTATATATCAATCAATATAGTACGGTTTGTGGTCCTTATGAAGCGGATGGACCTTTGCGGGATAATTTTGATAAAATTCATCAAGATTTATATTGTAACGAAGATTCTTGGGAGAAAGCAGAGGTTCATTATTTACAAGATAGTTTGAAAATTTTATTAAAAAAAGCTGCTCTTGATCGTGAAGATATTGATATGGTTATTTCAGGGGATTTAATGAATCAAATTACAGCTTCTTGTTATGCGTCTTTATTTTTAGATAAACCGTTTCTCGGAATTTATAGCGCTTGCGCTACTTCAATTGAAGGAATTTTAATTGGTTCTACTTATATTGATAGTGGAAAAATAAAAAACTGCGTTACGGCATGTTCTTCTCATAATTTGTCTAGTGAAAAACAATTTCGAAATCCTACTGAATATGGAGCACCTAAACCTAAAACAGCTACTTTTACAGCAACAGGAGGAGCAAGTCTATTTTTATCTTCTACAAAGTCAAAAATTAAAGTAGAAAGTGGCACGATTGGTCGAATGATTGATTTTGATCAAACAGATCCTCTTCATATGGGTGCTGTGATGGCTCCGGGAGCTGCAGATACGATCTATAAACATTTGCAGGATATGAACCGAAAACCAGAAGACTATGATTTAATTTTAACCGGGGATCTTGGACTTTATGGAAAAGAAATCTTAAAAGAATATATGATGAAAACGTATCATATTGATTTGTCTAATCGTTATAATGATTGTGGTTGTATGCTTTATAATTACGATACGCAAAAAGAAGTTAATGCAGGTGGAAGTGGACCAGTATGTAGTGCTTTAGTAAACTATAGTACTATTTTAAAGGGATTAGAGGATGGTACTTATCATCGAGTTTTGTTGGTGGCAACAGGAGCTTTATTTTCTCCTACAGCTGTTTTTCAAAAAGAACATATTTTAGCAATCGCGCATGCAGTTAGTTTGGAGGCGACAAAATGATTTACATCAATTCATTTCTCTTTTGTGGTATTGTTTGTCTTATTGCCCAAATCATTCTTGACAATACAAAATTAACTCCTGGGCATATTACAAGTATTTTTGTCATTGTGGGTGCTTTTTTAGATACTTTTGGTATTTATGATTTATTGATTCAATATTGTGGAGGAGGAGCTTTACTTCCTATCACTTCCTTTGGACATTCTTTAATTCATGGAGCTCTTGGGAAAACGTCTTCTACTGGTTTTATTGGACTCTTAATGGGAATGTTTGATCTTACTGCTTCTGGAATTACTGCAGCCATTATCTTTTCATTTGTTTTTGCACTATTTTTTAAACCAAAAAATTAAAAAATTCTACCCAAAAGTAGAAAGTTTAATAATTAAATTGACATCATCGTCTTTTGCGACGATGTTTTTATGTGTTTCATGACATTTTTCACATTGATATAAAATCTTATAAGTATCTCTATATTTAGAAAGACCAATTGGTTTCAATAGTCCCTGACAAGTATTTTTTCTGTCTCCTGGTAGAATATCTACATGTTTTGAAAAAAGGCAAAATGGACAATGATCTCTTGCTGTATAATGCAAAGGCATTACCTTTTTTCCACAATGTTCACAAACAAAGCCCTCATCAATTACATTAAAACGTTTCATTACATTCACCAATAACATTATACCATAAGCATCTTATTTGTGGTATAATCATGGTAGAAAGTAGGAGAAGTATATGGATATAAAAATACTTGATTTTGAAGGACCTCTTGATTTATTACTTCATCTTATCAAAGAAAATAAGATGGATATTTTTGATATTCCCATGGAACAAATTACAAATCAGTATCTTTCCTATTTGCATGCTTTAAAGGTAATAGATTTAGAAAAATCTTCTATCTATTTGCCTCTTGCTAGTGAATTAATGGAAATTAAGGCCAGAATGCTTCTTCCTAAAAAAGAGGAATCCATGGAAGAAAATGAAGAAGATCCAAGAGAAGAACTTGTTAAGCGTTTATTAGAGTATGAAGCTTATAAAGAAATTACGAAGACACTTAAAGAGAAAGAAGAATTAAGAAAACAAATATATACCAAAATCCCTTCCTCTTTAACGTCTTATATGGAAGAAGAAGTAACGATGGAAGGAGATAGTACACTTGATGATTTAGTCGAAGCTTTTCAAAAATTTTTAAAGAGAAAAGAAGAAGAAAAACCATTGCAAACGAAAGTTACTTTAAAAGAAATTACGGTTTCTTCAAGAAGATTAGAAATTGCTTCTATTTTAAAGAAAAAAAAGAAAGTAAAATTTATTGAACTTTTTCATCAGTACTCAAAGCCCTATATTGTAGCTACTTTTTTAGCTATTTTAGAAATGGCAAGAGAAAGTTATCTAACAATTACACAGGATCATCTTTTTGATGAAATCATTATAGAGGAGGCAAAATAATGGAAGCGGTATTAGAAGGATTATTATTTGTAGTGGGAGAAGATGGTTTAACGCTTTCTCAAATTCAAGATATTCTAGAAGTTGATGAAGAAAAAGCTAAGGATATATTAAGTCAGCTAAAAGCTTCTTATGAAAAAGATACACGAGGAATCCGAATTGATTTTTTAGGAAATCGGTTTAAGTTGACAACTAAAAAAGAGCATCAAGCTTATTATCAAAAGTTAATAGAAAATAAAGAAACGAATGTTTTATCTCAAGCTGCTTTAGAAACGTTAGCTATTATTGCTTATAATCAACCGTTGACAAGACTTTCTATTGATCAATTTCGAGGAGTTTCTTCTGGTCAAATGGTTCGAAAACTTGTTGCGAAAGGATTTGTAAAAGAAGTGGGAAGAAGTGATTTGCCAGGAAGACCTATTTTATATGAAACAACAAGTGCTTTTCTCGATTATTTTGGTTTATCTACGATTGAAGATCTTCCTGATATGAGAAATTTTTTGGAACAGGGTCAGGATGAAGAACAAGATGTAGATCTTTACTCTTCCAAGTATTCAGAAATTTAAACAAGAATTGTGAATTGACCTGCTTACTTAAATTTGCTATACTATTAGCAGATTTGCTTGTGTGGCGGAATTGGTAGACGCGCACGACTCAAAATCGTGTGGCCTTTGGTCATGAGGGTTCGATTCCCTCCACAAGCACCAGATTGATACCAAACTCGGAAAATTCGAGTAAAAATAGAAAACGACTTGTAAAAAAGCCGTTTTTATGTTATTATGTATTTGTCAAGGAAACTTGCATAAAATAAAAAGGGAAGACTTAACTTTGCCGAGTTGAGTACTTGCCCGTAAGTGGTAAGCACTTAATCTATGCTAGATTGAGTGCTATTTCTTTATACATAGAATCATTACAGAGACTATTAATAAAATGATAATTAGTATTAGAAATGAGATTAATAAATCTTTTTTCTTCATAATATCAAGCCTCCTTTCTAAAAGAAAGTTGGCAAGCACTCAACAATTAAGTTTCCCTGCAAAAATTATATCAAACTTTTGTTCTTGACACAATATGTTTTATAAAGAAATTAGGACAATTTAGAAAACACACTTGCATATTGACAAATTAATATGCATGATGAGGAGGATAGTTATGAGTAATTTATCTTTTATGAGTAAATTCAAACCAGAAACAAGATGTATTAAAGAATTTGAATATTGGATAGTTTGTATTAGAGAGAAACAAGCAACATTGGGAGATGCTGTAATTCTTCTAAAACGAGAAATACCATCTGTTGCTGATATGCTTCCAGAAGAAGGAGCAGAATTTCCTAAAGTTATTAAATGGTATGAAGAAGTATGTAATAAGAAATTTGGTGCAATAAAGTTTAATTATCTTATAATGATGATGAGAGATTATTTTGTTCATTATCATGCATTTCCAAGATATGACAAAGGTGTAAGTTTATTCAATATGGAATGGACAGATAGTGATTGGCCTGGAGCAATAAATTTTAAAGGTGGTATTGAACTTGCCGAAGAAAAATTAAATGAAATAAAAAATTATATGACTGAATAAGAAAGTTGATTAAAAATAAAAAATATTATATTTAGACAAAAAATTATAAAATTATTTAAACAAATATTTATAAAAAAGTTGTCGTACTCCTTCCTTTAGGGGCACCATTGACGAATCTGTTCGAACTTTTTCGAGCATTTATATAAAAGAGTAACTCCTTAGATCATTTTAATGTATTTGTCAAAATACCTAGGAGGTTCATTATTTTGTCATAAACAATATAATAACTAAAATAATGATGTTCTTATTTAAGAAATTTTAATTTAATTTGAAGAATATAAAAAAATATAAAGAATATAAAAAAACGATAAAAATTTGACAACTTACTATATTTTATATATAATACAAAGCACGTAAAGGGGGGGGATTTATGTGTACGTTAAAGTAAAAAATCGTACTCATTTTCTAAATCTTTTGGAAGAAGAACAATTGGCAGCAATATATTTTACAGGTAAAGATATTAGTGAATTTAACAACATTAGATTAAGGAAGCTTCAAGATAATTTGAAATTATCAAAAAGAAGATACTTTATAATGTGTTCAGTTTCATCAATTTTTGGTTCTTCTAAAAGTATTGCTTCAAAAGTGGAAAAAGAACAACAAAAATTAATGCATAGTGAATTTGAATTAGAAGCTTTCGAATCTAACTTAGCATACCTTATTATTTCAGGATTAATTAATATAGATGATTGTTATAAAAAAAATAATTTTGATCCTAATTATTTAAAAAAATTATTAGAAAAGTATAAAAAGCAAGCATTAAAACCTTTTAAAGAATATGATTATGACGCAGATAGAAACTGTGCTTCAGAAATATTAGAAAATGATAAACGTATTATTTTACCTTATATTCCTGATGATGTAAAAAGAAGAATGAAAATATAACAGAACTACTTAATCATTTAATAATTGAATTATAAGGTTGTAGATAACTACGTCGTTCGCACCAGATGGATACCAAGCTCGGACTTTTGTAGTTCGGGTTTTAAAATGTTTAAAATTTTGATATAATACTTGTGATTTAAATTGACATATTTTTTGCATATTGTCAAACAATACGTATTTATAGGGAAGGGATATTATTTTAATGAATGATGTAATAAATGAAATATATGATGAAGTAAAGAAAAGATGTATGTTACCATCCAATGTTTATGGAATTGGAGCTTGGGATCATCATATTGAAGTAGTTTATAAAATAGCTATAGAAATCTGTCATGAATATGGAGCAAGTCACGATATAGTTGCTTTAGCTGCTTTGTTACATGACGTGGCATCTGTTACCGATAAGTCTTACACTGAAGAACATCATATAATTGGAGCTCAAATTGCAGAAAAATTATTAGATCCTTATCAAATAGATAAAGAAGATATAGAGTTAATAAAAAAATGTATTTTAAATCACAGAGGAAGTAGATTAGTTCAAAAAACTACTCCAGAGGAAATATGCATAGCTGATGCAGATGCTATGGCTCATTTTTATAGTGTACCTTCTTTACTTCGAATGGTATATGTAGAAAAAAATATGTCTATAGATGATGGCGCAGAACTTGTTTATAATAAATTACAAAGAAGTTATAACAAATTGTCAGACAAAGGAAAAGAAATTATCTTACCTCATTATCAAGCATCAAAAACTTTACTTAAAAAAAATAGTTATTGTACTTCTTCCTCAATGTCATCAGTTTAAGGAACTACATTAGAATATATTTATGATACTACTCTTAAATTAAAATTTAATCCAAATATATTGTAGAATAGATGGCGAGTGTTTTCCTAAAACAACAGGTTTATCAAATGTGCTGAATTTGTCTTTAAGGTGCAAAACCCCTTTTGCAAACGCACCATTGACGAATCTGTTCGAACTTTTTCGAGCATTTATATAAAAGAGTAACTCCTTAGATCATTTTGATATATTTGTCAAAATACCTAGGAGGTTCATTATTTTGTCAAACCCAAATATATATCTTAAAAAAAATAGAATACAAATTATATATTTAGTTTAGATTACTTTTTTAGTGCATTAGTTAAAGAAATTATAAAGATATATCCAAATTATTAAAGGAAATAGTACAATAGAAAAAGAAGATTTTGAGTATTAGTGCTTAAAACCTTTTTTTATTTATCATTGTTTAATTTTTTTTCAATACGTTTAACTAATCTTATACTGGATTCAACTTCATCTTGCGTACGATTAGTAAAGTTGCTTAATTCTTTAACATTTGAATTTGAAGAAAGACTATATCTTGCTGCATGAATAACTTTACTAATTGTTATTAACGCATCGTCTTTATCATATTCATCATTAATTACTTCTCGCACACATTCTCCAACAATTTTGATAATTTTCTTTGGCTCATCTGCAAGTTTAATTGGCTCATCAATATCAGTTATTTCTCCTAATGGAAATAAATTGTTTATAAGTTGTGCAAGATATAAAGAATTGGGCATTTTATTTCCTAGCAGGCTAAATGAATAATCACTTTCAAGAGTTATTCCAAACTGTGCCAAAATAGACATCATCGTTTGTACTCTAACATTTATATTTGAAAGACTAAAATCAGGATTTTCGTTATAAAATAATTTATATATTTCTATTACGGCTTTAGAATCTATATCCAAATTAACTGACTTAACATTTTTTAATAGATGAATATGCTCCATTAATTTACTAAATTGTTGATTGATACTACTATAATTTGGATAATCTACAATACTATCTTCAGCATAATCCGAAAAAGATACATTGAATTTCCTATTTGAAAATTCTGCAGTCATTAAATTATTATTTGCATTGTTTTTGTTTTCATAATTAAAGAAAAACAAATTACCGTTGTTGTATTTTACTATTTCTTGAGAATTTTTATCACTATATTCAACAACTAATATTTTTTCTTCAAATTCTTTTAGTATTGTTCTAATAAATGCAACATTTCTTAACATATTAGTATGAGATTTTGAGTTAATAAACTTGTCAAGTAATTTATTTGTTTTTTCTTTGTCAATATTTGAACTAGATTTAATTCCTTCAAATCTAACTGCAAATTTTTCTTCATTTCCATATATTATATTCCTATTAAAATTAATTTTTTCCGTACTCATAAAAATCTTCCTAATCACATCATAATTGTAACTTAAATTCGAGAAATAGTAAAGTTTTCGGAGAAAGTATTTAATAAAAGATATTACATAAATAAAGAAGTTTGTGATAAACAATTTAGAGGTCATTCATCGATATATTTGTAAATAATAATTATTTAGTTTTACCTGACATCATTTCTACCATTTCTTCAATAGCATCAAGATGTTCACACATTTCTCTAGGCATAGGGCTCAATGCAAATGAGTCACCAAATACCCTCTTTTGCGAATCTATAAATGCCTTTACTTCTTCCAAATCTTTTATAATGACATCTTGCCCAACACCCTCTAATTGAGGATATCTTGCTAATATATAAGGTTGAGTAGCTTTCATTACTCTTGGTATTAGTATTAGAAATGAGACTAATAAATCTTTTTTCTTCATAAATCTCAAGCCTCCTTCCCATAAGAAGTTGGCAAGTACTCAACAGTTATAGTATTTCCTAATGAAAATTATATAATATTAAAATATATAAAACAATTGAACATTGATTAATTTTATTATTTTTAAATAAAGTATTTTGATATACTTGACAAAATACCTAGTGGTTCATTATTTTGTCAAAACAATATAATAACTAAAATAATGATGTTCTAATTAAAAAAATTTTAATTAGAAAACACGACTTGCATATTGACGAACCAATATGAGTTTGATATTTTTGTAAGGAGATGATATTTATGAACCCTATAATTAGGAAAAGAAAAATGGAAGATTCAACTGAGTTAGCACATTCTATTGCACTTGTATGGAATACAACGTATAAGGGGATTGTTGATGATGATTTTTTAAAGGGATTATTAGATCATGAAAAAGAAAGTGCTGAAAGATTAAAAAATAATATAAATGATCAACCAGATTATTATGTTTTAACTTTACAAGACAAAATAATTGGTTGGATTTATTATACTTTAGATAGTGATAAATATGACAATGCCGCCGAAATACATTCTTTATATATTTTAAAAGAATATCAGGGAAATGGTTATGGCAAAATGTTATATGATTATGCTGTTAAAAATATTATGAAAAAAGGAATAAAAAAATTAATCATTGGCTGTTTAGATGGTAACCCTTCTAATAATTTTTATAAGCATCTTGGTGGGAAGTATATAGGTAATCATTTATTTAGAGAAAAATATATAGAAAATATATATTTATTTGAATTATAAAGTGGTTGTACTCCTTTCTTTATGACACCATTGACGAATTTATTCGAGCTTTTTCGAATTTGACAATTATTTGTATATGTGCAATTATATTAGCGATTTTTGAAAAGAGGGGTGAGGAAGATTGCGTGTAGATCAAAATAGTTCTAATAACGTTATAATAAAGCTTTTAGGTATGAATCGTGAATATATTACAGTGCAACCACAAGATTTTAAGAAAGGACACGGAGGTAGTTTGTCAGTAAAAATAGTCCTTCCTTGTTATTGTCAAGCTCATTGTCCATTTTGCTTCAATAACCTTACATCTGAAACACAAACACATGATTATGATCAATTTTTTAATAATTTACCAAAAACTTTAGATATGATATTTAATAATATCGTAGATAGAACAATTACATTAGATATTACTGGAAACGAACCAACATTTGACATTAGTGTTTTCCAAAGATTTATGAGTATTATTGAAAAATATAACTCTAAAGCTGTTAAGATAGTATTAACTACAAATGGATATAATCTTGAAAAATGTTTGAACTATATGATAGGAATTGTAGATATTGTTAATATTTCCGTACACCACTATGATTATAAAAATAGGAAAATTATATTTAATACATCATGTATTCCTGATGATGCGAGTTTGAAAAAAATGATTGAAATTCTTAATAATAATGGTATAACGTCTACTGCAGTTGCTGTATTGTATGATAAAATAGAAAATTTTGAGGATTTTTATAATCATTTTATTTCATGGGCAATGAATCTTGGATTTAAAGATGTTAGAATGCGTTCTAATTTTTGTTCAACTGATAAATTTATTGATGAAATCCTTAATACTAAAATGAAGAATGAAAGAATGGATGCAGTTGGAGGGCTTACAACAAAAATTATAGTTGATGAAAGTACTGGATTTGAAACTTATATTTTAAAAGGTGTTCCTGATTTAACTGAATATGTAGTTGGAGCTGAATTAGTTGTAGATGATGATGGATATAGTTACATCGATTATAATAAAAGATATCCTGTAAATAATTCAAATATCAATTACTTTAATAATCTTTACATTTTCAATAATGATGCAGATAAAAATAAGAATTCCAAAGAAGTTAGAGAACCTGTATTAAATAAAATAAGAAAGTAGCTTGAAAATTATGGTTACTTTTATTTTTATCTGCTAAATGATATTTAGTTATTGATTTTAATTGTTTTTCTTTGGAAAAAAGTTGTAGATAAACTCTACATCCGCCGCCTTAGAATGATAGGAAACTCGGACTTTCGAGCTAAGATAGAAAACACGACTTGTACATTGACAACTTAATATGCCTGTGTTTTAATATAACTGCAAAAGGAGATATTGTATGAATCTTAATAGAGAGATGGCTAATATGTTAGCAGGTAGTGATATTAAAATAATTCATGGAGAAGTTATAGGAAATGTTGATCCATATATAGAATGGATAAAATGGTTGTCATACGTACCAGAATTTCAAAAAGCAAGGATACAGGAACTAAATTCTAAAATAGTGGAAGAATTGACTTTAGAAGAATTAGATGAGATACGTGCTTACAAAAGTCAAATTAGGATGTTAGAATTATTTAAAATATATGGAACAGATAAAATTTCTAAAGATGAATATATGGAAGTTTATGATTTTATGGAAAATCAATCAATAGATGAATTGATGCTAAGTAAGCTATCTCAAAAAGAACTTAAATATGCTAAAGAAAGAATACAATATTTTAGTAAAATTTCAAGGGAAGAATTAAGGAAAAAAGTAGATGTAGAACAAAAAGAAGATAATTATGAAAATTTATCTATGGTTGATTCTTATATTTTACACATAATATCAAGAGTTGATTATGCGAGAAGCATGAAAAAACTTGATAGTGAAATAAAAGTACGTTTAGAGGAAAATGACACTATGAGGCAAAGAAGCTTGTATTATGCTGCTAATCCTTATGTAAAAAAATAATCTATTGTCCAAAAGTTGTCCGTACTTCTTCCATTATGGTATCATTGACGAATCTGTCTGAATTTTTTCGTGCTTTAATATAAAAGGATAATCTCTTAGGTTTTAATTTGATACAGTTGTCAAAATGTATCGTTTTATAAAAAATGTGTTATAATAATATTTAGTTGAAAGAGGTTTGGTTTTATGAAAAAAATTGGTATATGGAATGATGATCGGAATAAAGTAAAAACAAAAGAACAGTTATTAGAACTTTTAAAGAAATATAAAGGAATACTTACAGAAACAATGTTAGATTATCTGAATTCTTTAATAAATTTAGACTTTTCAGTTATAAGAGACTATATTAGCGATTCTGATAGAAAAGTACTAGCTGAATTAGACATATATAAGAAAATAGCAATATATAATATCTATAATAAAGCTTTAAATTTATTTAATGAAGTAAAAATGCAATTTAATATATCTAGTAATGAAGATAGTTTTGAAAGTCTAAATGTTTCTATACTGTGGAGTGATAGAGTAGTAGAATTATTTAATTTTGATTATGGTGAACATTTAGGTTGTAATGATAAAATACCCAAAGGGTATAAAACAATGAAAATTGGAAATGTTTCATTATATCAAACACTAGAAAACAAAGAATTAAGAGAAATTGAGTTAAATAGAATATTGAACAGATTAGAAAAATTATATGACCAGTGTAATCTAGATTCTTATCATCATGTTAATCAAGATGTTGTAGTAGGGGGTCCTGAATCTTATTGGTCATATCAACATGGACAAAAGATAGCTGAATATGAAAAAAGACTTACAGAATTAGATAGCAAAAAAGAATTAAGTGACTTTGACAAAAGAGAGATTGAAATAACAAATCAAATTCGTAATATGTTGTTAGAAGATTATGGACTAACAGACAAAAGTTTTGAAGAGAAAAAATCTCCATCCAATGGTAGTAAAAAAAGTGCACTTCATAAAACACTTATTAAAAATCAACCTAATTTAACGATTACAAATCATATTAGATATATATAGAAAGGTTATAAGTTAAATGAATCAAGTTAATAAGGCTAGAACTATTGAAGATTTATCACAAAAGGAATTAATGGATTTTATAATAACTTTAAATAAATTTATGCAAGATTATGATAATAATATTGAGCATAAAATGAAACGCTCGGAGAAAGCAGAATGGGATTCTATAAAATCTGACACCCATACGGTATCACGAAAAAACTTAAAAAGATTGTATTATTCAAGAAAATTAAATAAATGAAACATGTCATAATATTCATGGGATAATATCATTTAGCAAAAAAATTACATAAAATAGGTCTTTGTATTCCTTCCTTTAGGGGGTTCATTATTTTGTCAAAACAAAATGTATCTAAAAACCATAAAGAAAGAGGTTATAATTTATACACCTAATTTCAATTATTCTTTTCAATTAGATAAAGGAACTGATAAAGATATAATATGAATCTTTAAATCAAATGATTTAAAAGGAAATAGTACAATAGAAAAAGAAGATTTTGATGAGTGCCTATAAAACCTTCTTTTATTTATCATTATTTAATTTTTCTTTAATATATTTAACTAATTTTATGCTTGATTTAATTTCATTCTCCAATAATTCTTATAATCTTTTTTGGTTCTCTGCAAGTTTAACTGTCTCATCAATATTGGTTATTTCTCCTAATGGCAATAATTTTTCTATAAGTCGTTCAAAATTTAAAGATATAGATATTTTAATGTTTTCCCCAAACTAAATGTATAATTATCTTTAGAGTTATTCCAAATTGTGCCAAAATAGACATCATTGTTTGTACTTTAATGCTTGTATTTGAAAGACTAAAATCAGGATTTTCGTTATAAAATAATTTATATATTTCGATTAAAACTTTAGGATTCATATCTGAATTAACGGGCTTAACATTTTTAATAAATTAATATGCTCCATATGCTCCGCTAATTTATTAAGCGTTAACTAATACTATCATAATTTGAATAATCTACAATACTATCTTCATTATAATCTAAAAAAGATATATTTAATCCTCTCCCTGAAGTAAATTCTGCAATCATTGAATTTTTACTTTCATCGCTTTTTGTTTATGTAATTAATAAAAACAAATTTCTGTTATCGTATTTTATAATTTCTTGAGAGGTTTTATCACCGTATTCAACAATCAGTACTCTTTTTTCAAAATCTTTTAGTATTTTTCTAATAAAGGCTACATTTCTTAACATATTTGTATGGGATATTGAATGAATAAAATAATCAAGTAATTTATTTATTTTTCCTCTACCAGTATCTGAATTGAATTCAATTCTCTTAAATCTAAATGCAAATTTTTTTCCATCTTTATATGTTATATCCCTATTAAGATTAACTTTTTCTGTACTTATAAGATCTCCATCACTCCATCATTATTATAGCTTAATTTTTAAAC
>CANQDI010000007.1 GCA_947591575.1 uncultured Bacilli bacterium
GTAAGCTTTAGATGGAACTGCTGTTAAAGCACAAACTTCTTCTGTTTTATCATGCGCTCCATAACAAGCCGTGATTAGATTTTGATAAAGAGGTAAATTTTTAAAGGTAAACTGATTTTTCATTTGTTTAATAAATGGATAGTAATGTGCATCTATCTTTTCAATAACACTTGGAATCTCTGTTTGAAAATCAATAAAATGCTTCGAAAAACAATCGACTTTTTGAGTAGCATCCATTGAATTTTCTATATGATCATGTGAAAGATCATTTCCTTTATTTTTTTCTTTTTCTAATAAGATAAATTCTTGTAAATTATCTTGATGATGGCAAATTCGAATAACTTGTCCTTTTTCTCTTTGAATGGTTACTTTTTGATAAGATTCATCTTCTAATAGAGATTTCCATTCATCATAGACTTTATGTTTCCTAAAACAATAGTGCAGTTTTTCTTGATTAAAACCTAGTTGATACTGTTCAATTCCATTATCCATTTGAATGAACATTTTATCAAAAGTTCGACGACTATTAGGATTAATCAAACAAGCACCACCAAAAATAGTTTTAGGTTGATGATTTAAAATAACAGAAAAGTCAAGAGAAAGAGATCCTTGAAGAAAAGAAAAAGCAGCAGGCTCAATATGTCCGCAAATTTTTCCGATAGGACTTTTTAATTCAAAATAGGCATCTTTTTGATTCTCCGATTGAGGAATGCCTTGCATCCATCCATTTTTCTTCCATATCCCATAAAAATCAGCTTGATTCGATCCTATTGTAGGATCAATCCACCCCATCTTGATACCAAAAAAATCACCTAACGCAATCACTGATTGAAAATAACCTTGATTCATATAACGAATAATATTTGTTTTTTGCATTATTTTTCCCCCTAAAAACTTATTATACATAAAAAAAAGAAAAAAACAAGCTATTGTATAGCAACCCTTGGAAGAGATCGCAAATTTTTTTGATATGTTCTTTGACTAACCCCCAACATTTTTCTCGTATCCTCATGGATTGTACTAAAAAGACATGCCGTAATAAAATTTTGATACAAATCAATTTCATCAAATATAAGGTGATGATGAATCTGATTTAAAAATTTTTGCAAATGGGGATCTTTCTCATAGATCATCTTAGAAATAGGCTCGTAATCGAAAGAAATATCTTGAAAACAATCTTTTCCAAATTGATAATGCACTTGATCGTCTCTTTTTAAAACTTGCGTATGAATGGAAAAGATACTGCTGTTTCTCATCTTATGTTCTAAGAAAAAAGAATCATTTTTCTCCTGAATAGAAACATCTTCATAAGGACGGGGAGAATGCAGATAACTTTGATGGATACTAAAGGATGTATTGGCCATCAAATTCATAGAAAAAAGAACATCCTCTTGTTTACGAAAACGACAAGAAAGGGATTCCTTTTTGATATCACCACATGGAGATGTCGAAACCATATACATTCCTTGCATAAAATCATAAGGTTTTCCTAAAACTTCAATAGAAAAAGCGATGTTTTCCCCAATAAAATGACCCTGTAACAAACCAAATGCTGTTGCAAGTTCAAATTGGAGCACCTGGTTTTGTTCTTTTATATATCCTAGTTGATGATTTTCATTTGTAAAATAGGCTCTACTTCTAAAAGGATGAATGGCAACATCTTTGATGGGAATAGAAAAAAGATTCCCTAGTAACATTACTTTTTGAATATATTTTTTATTAATAATCATAGATTTTGTCATAATCATGTTCCTCCTTTTCAATTATATGGAAAGAAAAAAGGGGATTCAAGAAAAGGAATCCCACAAATTACGACAAAAAAGATGATTCATTTATCTTTTCATCAACTGTTTTATAATACTGGATCCCTTTTTCAATCGTTTTCTTTTTTCGAAGAAGTCCTTCTTCATTTTGTTTTGTAAGATGTTTCATCCATTTTTGTTTCTGATATTTTTTCATAATCCCTCCTATTTTTAGGATAGATTCATTGAATTTTTTTATTCAAAAAAATAAACAAAAGAAAGAATAAACAAAAGAAAACAACCAAAAAGATTTGCTTTTTTTCCAAAAGAATGATGAATTTTTTCACCTAATAAAAGACCTATATATGTAAAAAAGAAACTACAAAGAGTAAAGATAAAACCAGCTAAGATGATATTATCACCTGTTGTACCCAATCCAATTCCTACAGAAAAACTATCTAAACTCACTGTAAAAGCAAAACCTAAAACATGAAAAATATTATTTATAGGACTGACTTTTTCTTCTTCTTTTAAAGAAAAAATCATTTCTATAGCTAAAAGAAAAAAGATAACTGCTACTAAATGATTTGGATGAGTCAAATATTTAGCAATATAAAAAGAACCAATAATACTTCCTAAAAATGGCATAATAAAATGAAAGATGCCAACACTGCTACTTAATAAAAGAGAAAGTCGCTTATTTTTTAAAAACAATCCATATAAAATAGCCAAAGAGAAAGCATCCATAGATAGCCCAATTCCTACGATAATATACTGAATAAGTTCCATAAATTCCTCCAGTTAATTCATCGTATGAAAAAAAGAAAGTCTCTAGAAGTAATTTTCATGAAAAAAGCGAAGAGCATCTTGGTATCCCAGTTGCATATTCGATAAAATTTTTCTATGATCAAAATCAAGCGTATCTCCTAAATCCTGCGATGGTGTAAGATAAAGTAACTGCTTTACATTTTGATATTTTTTAGGAAGTGGCTCCTCTTTTAAACCAATCGCAATAATTTGGTCTGCTCCCATAGAAATAGCAAGATCAATAGGTAAATTATCAAAAAGACCGCCATCCATATAATTTTCATGTTGAATTTGAACCATCGGAAAAGCAGGATACAACGAAGCAGATGCTAATAAATAAGGACAAATCTCCTCCTCTTTTAATTGATTCACTTCCACTTTGATGGGAGTAAGATCTGATACTTTTGTCGTAACAATTCCAAACCGAATAGGACTTCTCTTAATTTTTTGTAAATCGACCGTATTACACACTAAATTTTTTAAAGGTGCATTACTATAACTACCATGAAGAAAGTAATGAACAATATAGGACCATATAGTATGGTTATTGAAAGAGAACCTATTATCTTTTTCCATTTTTAAAATAACTTCATTTGAAATAGTAGACCATAAATATTTAGCAAGGGCATACTCCCCTGTTACAAAAAAAACACCATTGAGTGCTCCCACTGAAGTACCACATACAATATCATAGGAAATACCAAGTTCTCTTAAGGCTCTCCAAACACCAATTTGATAACTTCCTTTGGCTCCTCCTCCTGCTAAAACAATTGCTCGCATCTTTTTCACCTCATAATAGTTTATGCAAAATGAAAAAAAGCACGAAGGCTTTTTAGGAGTGAAATATAGAATGAATGATTTCTTGAATAAAAGAAGTATATTCTACCTTTTCGCTATCTGTTTTTTCTCCTTCCAATAGACATAACGGTGGAAATAATACACACCAGAAATTGGCTCCTTCCCCTTTTCCAAGTGTCACAATAAGTGATTCATATTCTCCTGCTTGATAAGTGACTCCTTGATATTCTTTTTCTGGAAAATAATTCATACCATATTGAATTTGATATGTCTCATCTTGCTTTAACGACTGGAGAGTTTGAGCAACTGTATGATGAAGTAAATCACGACTGCTTGTTAGTTTATTTCTAACTTCTTCCTTTGTCGTACTTGTAAGCATAATAGGATTCATAACCTTTTCTAAAGCATCTTTTACAGCAAGTTTTGTTGTTTGATCTAAAGTAGAATCACTATTTGCAATAATACGATAACGAATGGCATCTTCTGGAATTAAAATACTAGAAGTTGTCCTACCACCTATATTAATCATTAGAATAAAAAGTAATCCAACTAAAATAACTTTTTTCATATTCTCATTCCCTTCACTAGAAAAATGAGAGAATAAAAATAAAAATATACAAAAAAAAGAAAACAAGATACGACATGTTTAAGACTTTTCTCATTAATCTTCTTTAGAAGAAATAACAAGTATACGATCTCGTCCTTGCAAATCTTTAAAACACTCTATTTGTACAAAAGAAAGATACCGAAGAGCAAGATTGGTAATGGCCTTTTTTTGTGTACAACCTATTTCAAAAACAATAAGAAATTTTCGACGAAGACATTCCTTAGCTTTTTTTAAAATTTGTTCATAATACTGAAGGCCATCAGGACCACCATATAAAGCAAGAGCTGGCTCATTTTCTTTTACAATCTCATCAATTTCTTCTCCTTCTTGAATATAGGGTGGATTCGAAATAATAATGTCAAATTGATCTTCTAAACCTTCTAACATATTACCTTGAAGAATAGTACAATCAAGATGTAAAGCTTCTTTGTTTTTTTTAGCCACTTCGAGAGCAGATTTGCTAATATCCAATAAAGTGACATCTAAGTAAGGAAGTTGTTTTTTTAAAGTAAGTCCTATTACCCCACTTCCACAACCAAGATCAATTGCTTTTAAAGATGGTTTTAAAGGCCACATTTCTTCAATCTTTTGAATCGCTTTTGAAACCACTTCTTCCGTCTCAAAACGTGGTATTAATACATTTTTATCAACATAAAATAGATTTCCATAAAAGTGAACATGGCCGATTGCATATTGAATCGGTGTTCCTTCTTGAATTGCCATAATTTCCTTTTGATAGCGAATCATCACGTCTTCTGGAACTTCTTCTTCTAACATTAAATAAAGTTCAAGAGGATTTTTTCCAAGTAAATCGCCAAGAAGAATTTTAGATAGATCTGAATGAATCTTGCTTTTTCCAAAATCAAGCGCATCACTTACGCGCATATTACTTCTCACCTTTTAATTTTCGTTTTTGATCTTCAGTAATTAATGCCTCAATCAATTCTTCCAATTGGCCATTCATCACACGATCAAGATTATTCGTTGTATAACCAATCCTATGATCCGTTACACGATTTTGAGGATAATTATATGTTCTAATTTTTTCGGCACGATCTCCTGTTCCAATCTTACTACGTCTTTCTACACCTAATTCCTGTTCTTGTCTTGTTTGTTCCTGTTCATAAAGACGAGCCTTTAATACTTTCATGGCCTGTTCCTTATTTTGAATTTGACTTCGTTCATTTTGACAAGTCACAACAATTCCTGAAGGAAGATGAGTAATTCTAACAGCACTATCTGTTGTATTAACACCCTGTCCTCCACAACCACTACTTCTATAAATATCAATTCTTAAATCTTGTGGCTTTATATCTACTTCTACATCTTCCACCTCTGGCATAACTAAAACAGTAGCAGTAGAAGTTTGAATTCTTCCGTTACTTTCTGTCACAGGAACACGTTGAACACGGTGGGATCCACTTTCATACTTCAATTTTGAATAAGCATTATCTCCTTTTACCATAAAAGAAATTTGTGAAAATCCTCCTGCTGTTCCTTCTACCGCATCTAATACTTCTATTTTAAAATGTTCTTTTTCTGCATACTTTGAATACATTCTAAAAAGATCACCTGCAAAGATATTTGCTTCATCCCCTCCTGCAGCACCACGAATCTCGACAATGACATTTTTTCCATCATTAGGATCTTTGGGAATTAATAAAATTTCTAATTGTTCTTCAAGCGCTTTTTTTTCTTCTTCTAATAAAGGAAGTTCTTCTCTAGCAATTTCACCTAATTCTTCATCTTTTACTAATTCCTTATCTTCTATAATAGAAGTTAAAACTTCTTGATAATGTTGATACGTTTTTACAATTTCTTCTAAATCACTTAATTCCTTCGAAAGTGTTTTCATTTTATTCATATCTTTTAAGACATTTTCTTGAGTTAATGCATCCTGTAATGTCTGATATTTTTCGACGATAGCATTTAAACGTTCTATCATACTTTTCACCCTTTCATTTTTACATTATTATACACGAAAAAAAGAAAAAGAAAAACCAGAATTATTGTTCTAACTCTAGTTCATCTTCGTCAATGACAACTAAGTCTTTTAATTCATCATCTCTATCATCATAATCTTCTTCTGTTTCATCACCATCATCAAAAGAATCTTCTTCTGTAACAGTATCTTCTTTTCCTTCGTCTTCTTCCTCTTCATCTTCTACAACTTTAATGACTTTGTCAGAAGTGTGGTGTGCTCGTAAATCCCAAGTACCATCTTCTAATAAAATAAATCTTTTATCTGTAGCAAGCGAAGTATAGAAATCTCCAATTTTTGCATCAAATGTACTAGTTGGTAGTTTTAATAAAGAAATAATTTTTTTAAATATATCACCTGTATTCATAGGACCACATTCTTCTAATAATAAACAAGTAATATCCTTATATCCCAATTGTTCTAACTCTTCTTGAGTCATTTTCTCTAACTTTTTCATAAAACTCTTTCCTTTCGCTAAAGCATTATATGCATATAGACGTAATATGACTTATAAAATCAAGAACATTTATATCATTTTTTTATACCTTTGACAATACCTTTTATAAAATTTATTCATTTCTATTAAATGAAAAGGAAATTATCCTATCTTTACCTAGAATACCAAATCATTTTTTTATCGATATTTCCTACATCTTCTCAGGTACTTCAATACCAAGAATATCTAAAAGAAGAAGATTTACTTTATACACAAGCGTAGTTAAGGCAAGCCATGTTTCCTTATAAGATAATGAACTTTCTGTTAAGACATGATGATCTTGATAAAAAGAATTATAATTACTCGTTAATTGATAAAGATACTCTGCAATCTCATGAAGACTTTTTTCTTCAAAACTACGTGTTAAAATAGGAGCTAAGTCTAAAAGAAGAAGAGCAACAGCCCGATCTTTTTGATCTTTGAATTTAGAAAACTTTGGTTTTATCTCTTTGCATTTATCTAGTAAACTTTTCATCCGAATAGTGGAATATAATAAGTATGGTCCGGTTTTCCCTTCTACATCTGTAAATTTTTCTACATCAAAAATATAGTCTGTAGCACGATTGGGTAAGAAGTCTGCATATTTAATGGTTGCAATTGTAATTTGTTCTTTAATGATTTCCTTCTTTTCTTCTTCTATTCGATCACTTAGTTTCTTGCCAATTTCATCGCTTACCATAGAAAGAAGTGAATTTAATGTAGCCACATTTCCATCACGAGTTTTAAAAGGTTTTCCATCTTTTCCATTCATAGTACCAAAACCATAAAATGCAAGATGCACATCTTCGTCTACCAATTTTGTTTTATAACTTGCTCGAAAAACTTGTTCAAAATAAAGAGATTGACGATTGTCTGCAAAATACCAAAGCTCATTAGGATGAAAACGTTCTATTCTAGAATAAAGAGTAGCTAGCTCTCTTGTACCGTAAAGAGTAGCTCCATTCGATTTGATTACCACTAAAGGAGGCATAGGAGCTGTCTCATCTGCTTTAGAGACAGAAATAACTTTAGCTCCTTCACTTTCTTCTAAAGCATGTGTACTTTCTAAGTAATCAAGTGTTTTTTTCATATACGGATAGCAATCACTTTCGCCTTCCCATAAATCAAAATCAGTATGAAGACGTTTATAAATCGCTTTAATATCTTGAATGGAAATTTTCTTAATTTCATTCCATAAAGCAACAAGATTGGGATCGTTTTCTTCAATTCTTTTTGTAAGGTTCCGTACTTCTTCCATTACCTCTTCACTTTCTTTAGCACGACAAGATGCAGTTGGATAAATATCTTCCAAATCCTTAGCAGTAATGGGAAGCACATCATATTTTTCTGGGACTTTATCTGAAAAGTAATTAAGGTAAGGATATCTTCTCATCATTTCCAAAATAACCATTCCTGATTGTCTACCTATATCTCCAAAATGGACATCACTGATAACGTCCAATCCTAAAAATTGGGCAAGACGCTTATTTGCTTCTCCAATATTAGCACTTCTTAAATGACCTACATGAAGTGTTTTTGCAATATTAGCACCACCATAATCCATAAAAATAAGACGTTTTTTTTCGACATCTACGTTATAATAAATATTTTCCAACATTTTGTTTAACTCTTGAAGTAAAAAGTCTTCTTTCAAAGATAAATTAATAAAACCAGGTCCTGCAATATTAATATTTTCAAAATAACCTATATTTTCTAAAACATTTACCAAATCTTGCGCAATTTGTAGGGGCGCTTTATGAAGAACACTGGCAAGACTCATACAATCATTGAGTTGAAATTCACCTAAATCTTTTCGGTTACTCTTTAACAACCAAAAGTCATAAAGAGGAATTCCTGATTCTTTTGCTTGCTCTGAAATCGTATTGCTGATTCTTTTTAATATACTCATGCTTTCATCTCCCATTCTAATCGAATTTTATGAAAAAAGTCATTTCCTTCTATTTGATAAGTCACTTCAAAAGAAGCATCTTTTTTTTGATAAGAAAGGACTTGGATTGCTATCCTAGTTCCTTTTCGATATTCTTTTAAATAAATTTCTAGGTGACTATCTTGTTTAAAATCATAACTAAAAATACTTTCTTTCGTATTTCTTATCAATAGACGATCTTGAAAATAAAAACACATCTTATTTCCATATTGATCGAAAAAAGAAAGAATCTCTTCTTGTTTTTGATAAATTCCCAAGGCTTTCTCTTCTTCTATTTCTTGATCATATTGTACAGTCATATAGATATTTACTTTCATTTTAATTTTCCTTTTTCTATCACGAATTATACCATAATTCTTTAAAAAACTATACATAAAAGAACATTTTTAAGCTGATACTACAAAAAGGAGGGAAGAATATGAGAATCGTTCGAAAAATAGTAAAATGGATTGGTCTTTTTCTTCTTCTTTTTATTTTGGGAAATATGGCTGTATATACTTATGCAAAAATAACTCCTAAGTTACAAATTAAAAGTGCCAATAGTTTTATGTTATTTGATAATAATAATACTGTTTTCTTTCAAGGAAGTGGTTCCCAAGAATGGATTTCACTTGATGAAATATCAGACAATTTAATTTTAGCAACCATTGAAACAGAAGATAAACACTTTTACTATCACAAAGGATTCGATTTTGCTAGGATTATAAAAGCAGGAATTACCAATGTTTTATCAAGAAGTAAAAGTCAAGGAGCAAGCACCATATCTCAACAGTATGCTAAAAACTTATTTTTAGATTTTGACAAGACTTGGAAAAGAAAATGGGATGAAATGTGGTATACTATCGAATTAGAATCTGATTATAGTAAAGATGAAATTTTAGAGGGATATTTAAACACTATCAATTATGGACATGGTATGTATGGTGTTGAAAATGCTAGTAAATTTTACTTTAATAAGAGTGCTAGAGACTTAACATTAGCAGAAGCTGCCATGTTAGTAAGAATTCCAAAATCTCCTTCTCATTATTCGCCTTTAGTTGATGAAGCAAAGGCAACTGAAAGACAACATTACGTATTGGAAAATCTTCTAAAAAAGAAAAAAATTACACAAGAAGAATATGATAAAGCCATCAAAGAAAAACTTGTATATGTTGGTGAAAAAGCAACTGAAAATTTAACAACAGTCATGTATTACCAAGATGCCGTTATGAAGGAACTTCAGTCTCTTAAGGAAATCCCCTCTACATTTCTTGAAACAGGTGGCCTAAAAATTTATACCAATTTAGATTTAAAAGAACAACAAACACTAGAAAATGCCATCAAAGAAACCATTCCAAAAGATTCTTCCATTGAAACAGCAACCGTTGTCATGGATCCAAACACTGGAAAAGTACTAGCACTAGTTGGAGGAAAAGATTATAATAAATCTCCTTATAATCGTGCAACCGAATCAATGCGTCAAGTCGGTTCGACCATGAAACCCTATCTTTATTATGTAGCCTTAGAAAATGGCTTTACAGCTTCTTCTACTTTTACCAGTGAAAAAACAACCTTTACTTTTGCTCAAAACAAAACTTATTCTCCTCAAAATTACAATGAAACTTACGGAAATAAACCCATATCAATGGCGACTGCGATCGCTTATAGTGAAAATATTTATGCAGTAAAGACACATACTTTTTTAGGATATGATACATTAATTAATATGGCAAAGCGACTTGGAATTACTGCCGATTTACAAGAAGTTCCATCTCTTGCTCTTGGAACTAGCGAAATCAACATTCTACAAATGGCTGCAGGATATGCAACTTTCGCGAATGAAGGCTATAAAGTAAGTCCCCATTTTATTGAACGAATTGAAGACAAAGAAGGAAATGTTTTATATGAAGCACCTAAAGAAAAAGAACTCATTTTAAACAAAAATCTTACATTCATTTTAAACAATCTATTAACAGCTACTTATGATGCTGATTATATCGACTATAATTATCCCACTGCAATTAGTATTGCACCAAAACTAACACATAAATATGCATTAAAGTCTGGAACAACAAATACAGACACTTGGTATATTGGATATAATCATGATGTCGTTACTGCCACTTGGTGTGGATATGATGATAACCAAGAAGTGCTTCTAAGTGAATACAAATATGCACAGACGATTTGGTTAAAAACCATAGAAGGATATATGCAGGGAAAAGAAGATGCTTGGTATGAAAAACCAGATGGTGTTTCTGCTGTTTTAGTAGAACCTATCTCAGGAAGACTTGCAACAGAAAGCGATACAAAGAAAAAAATGATGTACTTTTTAAAAGGTACAGAACCTCTTGCTACAGAGACAGTCTTTGACGAATTATTAATGCAAAAAGAAGAGACATCTGAATAATAATCGATGTCTCTTTTGAATACATCCATACATATTATGGAACAATCACTTCTCCAATATCACCCGTTTTTAAAAAAGAACCGTTTGCATCATCTGTATCTAAATGAAGTTCAAGAACAGCATTTTCTTGCTCTTTGATAAAGACATCATGAAAAGTCGTTCCTTTTTGACTTTTGAATGAAACCGATACTTTTTGTACATCTAACCATCCTAATGAAGATCGCATTTCATGATTGATATGAATATGACGATTGGCAATAATAGCACAACATCGTGTAATTTGTCCTTTAGGGCCTATTATCGTTACTTTTTCTGCATCTTTTAAATCTCCAGAGGTTCGAATAGGAGGATCAATCTTTAAATGTCTCGCATCTGTTTTAGAAAGCTCAAATTGAGTGTAAGCTCGAAAAGGTCCTAATATACGAACATGTTCAATGACATTTTTCCCCACTTTGACAGTCACAAATTGCGTCGATGCAAACTCACCTTTTTGTACCAAATAACGTTCTACTTCTAATGGGATCATGCCAAACAAGATTTGATAATCCTCTTTTGTTATATGAATATGACGATTTGAAACACCTAGCAAGACTTCCATTTTGCCACCTCTTTTTTAGTATATCATTCTTTATGTATTTTTTGAAATACTTATACATAGATTTTACTGTAAAAGAAAGGAGAATCAATCTTGAACCAAAATATCTACCCTAACATACCAAATCCAAGCGACATTGCAAGTCAAAGCAGTGCTCCACCTATTACTAATCTTTATCCTACATATCCTTCTAATAATATTCAAGATCCTAGATATGCTGAAAATATTTTAGAAAAGAATATCGGTAGACGTGCTTCTTTTTATATGTCTTATAACGATTCATTAGAATGGCGAGACCGTATCTTTACAGGAATCATCCAACAAGCTGGAAGAGATTATGCTGTTTTAAAAGAAGATGATACCGAAAAATATGTCTTGCTTTGGACTGTTTACCTAAATTTCGTAGAATTTTATGAACAGCCAATTCTACACTAAAGAATGTTGTCTCATTCTTTTTTTCTTGGTATAATGATGAAGAATAGAGGTGTTTAAAATGATTCCTATCATGATTGTAGTTGTTGTTCTTGCACTTATAATGGCAGCATTATTTTTTTATAGTAAACAGAAATTTGAAGATTTAGAAATTCAATTAGATGAAGCAGAAAAAAATATGGAAATTTATTTAGAGAAAAAAATTGAACTATTAGACCGTTTTATAAAACATATGAAAAAGAAAAGAATAAAAAGAGAATTTCCAGATGTTTTAACATACAAAAAAGAAAAAATGGATCAATTAAAAACCCATTCTGAACTATTTGATATATATACAGAAGTCATCCAATTTGTTGATGAGCAAGAAGAAAAAATAAATGATGAAAAAAGTATTTCATTACTAGATCAGTTAAGTGATAATGAAGATGACTTGATTGCTACTATTAAATACTATAATGAAAAAGCAACTGATTTTAATTATTTATGCTACCACTTTCCAACTTCTCTAATGCGACACTTTCTAAAATACCAAACACTAGAACTTTATCGAAATGAAAGACGAGAAACTTTTGAAATATTAAAAGAAAAGTAGTCTTTTTTTTTACAAATTTTGAACAAATTCAATAACCTTATCTACCTTTTTATCTTCTAATTTCCAAATACGTTCTACTACCCTTTCTTTCTTATGATATTCTTCATATTCCTTCTTTCCCTTTTCATAAATGTCTCCATAGCAGTTCTCTCCTTGAAAAGACATTTCTTCTTTTTGATCTTCATCAATTTTTACAAGATAATTAATTTTTTTCTCTTTTAGTGTTGTAAGTACCTTTGAAATACTTTGGATTGGAAAACCACTTTTTCCATTATTAATACGGTAATGAAAAAGAAAAAATAAAATAATGGCATCTTCATCGAAAGCATGATAAAAGCCACCTACTTTTCTTAATAAAACTGTTTGATTTTGAGTCATACTTTCTTCCTCCTTACTTTTTCTAATCAAAGTATAAACAAAAGAAAAAAAAAGAAACTTTTTTCCCCTAAAAAGTTCTTTTTTACTACCGAATGGATCCAAAAATCATCGCAAGAAGTGGAATTAATAAACTAAGCGTAAAAATGACAAATGGAAGTAAAAATGTATGAGCAAAAGCTGCTTGAGAGGCATTTTCTTGTATTTGAAAAGGCTGTATATCATTTTGATCCTTCAACATTTTTCCCTGTGGTGTTGACTTAGTATAAAACTTTCCTGTATGAGTAGCACCCACTTCTCCCTCTAACTTAGCAATTTCTCCTTCATTTTGTTTATCAATATAATCGCAAAGATACATCATTGTATCATAAACGAAGACTCTTTTATAATATTGAAAATCCTTTTCAGGAAGGAATGGAGAAAAACGATCCATATTTTCTTGTAAGAAAGTAGGCGTAAATTCGATCGTTACATCAGAGAGCATAGAACAATAAAGACCAATTTCTTGGAAACATTCTGTCTTTACATTTTTTTTCATATAGATAGCTTCTTGATTTTCGGGAAAAAGAGAAACCGATTTAAAAATAATATAATTCTTATTATGTTCATCATTTCCAATTAAAATTTGATCCAAATTAAAGTCTGTCACATAATAACCATAGTGATGTGTTCTCTTTAACGCATTTGACTGCGCATAAAAAACTTGACGCATTTCTTCCGTCGAATGATAATGTATAGACCAATCTGCCAACGTCATCTCTTTCATGCTCTCGTCTCCCTATTTTCATTTTACTCTATTTTAAAAAGCTTTTCAACTAGATAAATTCTACCTTTTTCTTTTTTATTTTCTCTAGAATATGTGTAATACGATGCATTGGAATATCAAGTAATTCACTCATTTCCCTGTATTTGAAGTCATTATAACGCAATTCAAAAACACAAGCATCCATAAAAGGAAGGTTATTTTGAAAAATACGTAAATATTTCTCACGTTCATTATTTTCACAAACTTCATAAGGAGTGAGGTCTGTACTTGGAAAAAGATCCGCATAGGAAAGACCTGGTTCTACTTCCTCGTAAATAGAAACTGCATAATTAAGTGGATAATCTTTTTTCCTTGTAATTGTTCTTTTATAAAGTGACAATTGATTTTTAATACAAGAAGTTACATATGTATAAAACAAAATATTTTTAGTATCATCAAAACTTACAATAGCCTTTTCAAATCCATAACACGCTTCTTGATAAAAATCTTCATAGGAAGCACCATTCATATCATGACACACCCTATATGCTTTATTCGCAAGATGGAGTAAGATACTTTTATATTTCCCATATAAAGTCATCTTTGCATCTTCATTTCCTTGTTCAATTAAATAAAGAAGTTCATAATCATTTTGGTGGTATTTCATTTCCGTTCCTACTTTCTATTTCGTTTTGCCTCATAGATTAAAAGTCCTGCTGCAACAGAAGCATTTAAACTTTCGACTTTAGAAGAGATCGGAATAGAAGCTATAAAGTCACAGTTTTTCTTAACTAAAGGAGAAATTCCTTTTCCTTCATTGCCAATGACAATGGCAATTTTTCCTTGATAATCCACTTTTTGATAAGAAGTCCCCTCCATATCAGTTCCAATGATCCAAAAACCATGCTGTTTTAAAGTATGAATAGTCTTGTTCAAATTCACAACTTGGACAACATTCATATTTAAAAAGGCACCTGCACTCGTTTTCATTACTGTTGCTGTCATCGAAACCGAGCGATTAATAGGAAGAATGACTGCATCGACATCGGCTGCTGCACTTGTTCGAATAATAGCTCCCAAATTATGTGGATCTTCAATATGATCTAATATCAAAAGAAAAGTGCTTGTTTCTAAAACCTCTTCTAAAGATGCATATGGATATGCATCAACAGAAAAGATTATACCTTGATGAAGGCCATTTACCAAATGATTCATTTCACATTTTGGAAGAATTTTTACTGGTAATTTTGCAAATTCAAAAGCATTTTTCATTTTTTCATCATAAATCTTTTCTTGTAAGTATACTTTTTTAATCATTTGTAACTTCTTGGGATTTTTTAAAAATTCTTTAGCAACATTCTTTCCATATAGATACATATTATACCTCCACAATATTCTTTAACAAAATAGAAAGTCTCTTTTCCTGTTTTGTATAGGCTAAATAGCCGATTACAGCCTCTAGACTAGTCGCATGTTTATACGTCAAAACATCTGTATTTTTAGGTTTATGATGACTCTTCGCATTTCGAGCTCTTTTTATAACTGCAAGTTCTTCTGATGAAAAAAAATCTTTTTCTAATAATTTTTTCAAAATACTACTTTGACTTTTTGCACTTACAAAAGAAAGGGAAGCCTCCTGTAGTTCTTTTACAGTTGGATATCCCTTTTTAACAAGATAATCACGAATAAAAGCTTCATAAACAGCATCACCTAAATAGGCAAGAACTAAACTGTTTAACTCTGCTACTGTCACTATATCATCACCGATCCTGATCCTGTCCTAAAATGACCAAAACAAGCCGTAATATTTCCATGATGGTAGTTACAAGAGAAGCAACATAAGTAAATGCAGCAGCACGAAGCATTTTAACAACAGACTGATTTTCTGAAGCACTGGATAAATTCAAACAATCCAGTTCACTCTTAGCTCGACGAGATGCATCAAATTCAACAGGTAACGTTACCAATTGAAATAACAAAATAAGAAGCAGTAATCCAACTCCTGCCCAAGCAAGGTCTATCATACTAAAAATAAGTCCTAAAAAAATAGCAATATATCCAAATTTAGAACCAAAATGAACAAGTGGCACTAAAAAGGCACGAATTCTCATAAAAATATATCCATCTTTATCCTGAATAGCATGGCCGACTTCATGAGAAGCGACAGCAAGAGAAGCAATTGAAGTTCCTTCATAAACTTCCGGAGATAAGCGAACAACTTTTTGTCGCGGATCATAATGATCTGAAAGAACTCCTCTTGTTTCCACCACATAAACATTTTCTAATTTATTTTTTTCTAAAATTTTTCTAGCAACTTCTGCTCCTGTTATTTTTTTTGTATTCGTTTGTTTTCTCATCTTACGATAGGTAGATTGGAGATAAATATCAGCAAACAATGTAATAATAAACCCAATAAGAATAAGCGCATATCCAATCAAATTATATTCTGTATAATAAAACATCTCTTTCACTCCTTTACTTTTTCATACGACACACCATCGCGACCATCTATTAAACGTATTCCTTGTTGTAGTAAAGCATCACGAATGGCATCTGCTTCTTGATAATTTTTATTTTTTTTAGCTTCTTTTCTTTTTTGTATCATCTCTAAAATTGAATCTTCCGTCATTTGGATTTTCTGTTCTTCTTCTAGTAGTGCTAAAGATAAAACTTGATCAAACTTTTCTATTAAATATCGTTTTGTCATTCCATTGCAATTAGAATCCTTTAAAACATCGTAAACAATGGTAAGAGCACTTGCTGTATTTAAATCATTTGATATACAATTTTTAAATCGTTCATCATAAAACAATACAATATCCTGATCCAGTTCACCATCCTTTGGGATCGCTTGAACACGTTTTTTTAACTTTTGGTAGGCATTGGAAGCTCCATCTAATGATTCATAAGAAAAGCTAAGGGTTTTCCGATAATGTGAATTCAAGCAAAAATAACGGTATACAAGGGGAGAATATCCTTTTTCTTGAAGAAGGGAAAGCGTTAAAATATCCCCATTTGATTTACTCATCTTTCCATTTTTATCATGTAAATGTTCTCCATGCATCCAATAATTACACCATTTATGCCCAAGATATGCTTCGCTTTGTGCTATTTCATTCGTATGATGTGGAAAAATATTATCAACACCACCACAATGAATATCTAAATTTTCTCCTAAATAATGACAAGCAAGACCGGAACATTCAATATGCCATCCTGGATAACCTACACCCCAAGGAGAATCCCATTTCATAATCTGATTTTCGAACTTACTTGATGTAAACCAAAGACCAAAATCGAAGGGATTTCTCTTAAAGGTATCTTCATGGACACTTTCTCGAACAGCTATCATTAATTCTTCCTGTTGTTTTCCAGATAATTTGTAATAATCTTTGGCTTTACTAATATCAAAATAGACATTCCCTGCAGCCTGATAAGCATAGCCTTCCTCTAACATTTTTTCAATCATTTGAATGTAAATATCAATATGATCGCTTGCTTTTTCTAAAATATCGGGCATTTTGATATGCAATTTCTGTAAATCATCTAAAAAAGCATCTGTATAGAAATCAGCAATTTCTGAGACTGTTTTTCCTTCTCTTTTTGCCCCCTTACTCATCTTATCTTCTCCAGTATCCCCATCACTTGTCATATGACCAACATCTGTAATATTCATAGCTCTTGTTACTTCATATCCTAGATATTCAAGCGTCTTCACTAAAACATCTTCGAAAATATAACTTCTTAAATTTCCTATATGAGCATAATGATATACCGTAGGCCCACAAGTATATATTTTTACCTTACCAGGAACATTTGGAATAAAAGGTTCTATTTGTTTTGATAATGTATTATAAACTTGCATGAAATCACTCCCTTTATAGTATACGATAAAATGAAGTCTATTTTGCTCTATTATAACAAAAAGCTCGAACTCCTACAAGAAATATAGAAAATTCGAGTTGACAAATAGTAAAAAAGTTCTTTATAATTCAATATAATTTTTTCCATCACAATACGCATCAATAATATCTGTTTCAAATTGATCTTCAATAATTTTTTCCACACGCCGAGCTCCAAACTTTTCATATTGACTAAGCTCTATAATTTTATTCACAAGCATTGGGGAAAAAGTAAGAGTCATATCCTTTCTGGCATACTTTTTTTTAAGATCTAATAACTGTTTTTCAACAATTGCTGTTAATATCTCTTTAGAAAAAGGTTTAAAATGATAAATGTGTCCAATACGATTAATAAATTCAACACCAACATAAGATTCTAATTCCTTTAACGTTTCTTTTTTTCCTTCTAAAAAACCAACAGATGGAGAATAACTATCAAGATTAGAAGTCATAAAAAGAAATACATGATGAAAATAAACTTCCCGACCCTTAGAATCCTTAATGACCCCTTCATCAAGAATCTGTAGAAATAATTTTAAAACATCTGGATGGGCTTTTTCCAATTCATCTAACAAGATAACAGAAAAAGGTTGTTTCCGGACTTTTTCAAGAAGTGTGGCACCATCATCATATCCTACATATCCTGGAGGAGATCCAATGATTTTACTAACAGAATGGGCTTCTTTATACTCGCTCATATCAAGACGGAAAAAACTATTTTTCCCATAGAGTAAAGAAGCATATTCTTTGACAAGATATGTCTTTCCGAGTCCTGTTTTCCCAAGAAATAAAAAGGAATGAATTTTAGATTTTAACTCAAATCCAAAGTGAACTCGTTTAGTAATTTTACACAAATCATCAATAATTTCATCCTGTCCTAGAATTTTATTTTTTAATTGAGAAGACAACTGAATAAGTTTTTTTTGTTCTTGTGGTAGTACTTCGTAAACAGGTATTTTTGTTTTTAAATAAACAACTTCTGCGACCATTTCTTCTGTAATTTTTACAGGTGCTTTTTTCTTTAAATTTTGTAATTCAAGTTTATTTTTAGCACTCGTTACTTCTAGTTCCTTCTGTTTATAATAACTAGCTTTTTCAAAATCCTGTTTTAAAATTGCTTTCTTTTTCTTCTCTTCATATTCATGAATTTTTTGAATAAAATTCTTTTTTTCAACATCTTCTTTATTTTCTTGTAAAGACGCTTTTACACACACCTCATCTAAAATATCAATAGCTTTGTCAGGTTGATATCTAGTATAGATATATTGATTAGATAAATGGACAATCATTTTTAAAACACGATCAGTCATTTTAACGGAGTGAAAGCTTTCATAAATCGGTTTTAATTTCTTTAAAATTTGATAGACTGCTTCTTCATTCGGTTCTTCAATATAAATAGGTTGAAACCTTCGATCAAGAGCTTTATCCTTCTCAATAAAACTTCGATATTCTTCTGTCGTCGTAGCTCCAATTAATTTCAGTTTTCCCCTCGCTAATGCAGGCTTTAAAATATTGGAAGCATCAATAGCACCTTCAGCACCACCTGCCCCTACTAATGTATGAATTTCATCAATAAAAACAATGATTTCATCACTTTCCTCAACTTCCTTTAACAATTTCCCAACTCGCTCTTCAAATTCACCACGATATTTAGTACCAGCAATAAGACTTGCCATAGACAAGGATAAAATACGTTTATTTTTTAATTCATCTGGTACATTTCCATCAACAATTCTTCGAGCAAGTTCTTCTACAATGGCAGTTTTTCCAACGCCTGCTTCTCCTAATAATAAGGGATTATTTTTATTTCTTCTTAAAAGAATTTCAATTAATCTATCTATTTCTTGCTCACGCCCAATGACAGGATCAATATTTCCAATGATAACTCTTTGATTAAAATCAACTGCAAACTCTTCAATATATAGCTTCCGTTTTATTTTGGAACCCTTTTCCACAAAATGAGTGGACATCTCACTATAAAGACGATCTACATCAATATTCATACCAATAAGAAGTCTAATCGCAACTCCTTCCCCCTCTTCTAATAAAGACAAAAAAAGTTCCTCTACCGTTACTTCTATTTTTTCTTCTTTGGCATTTAATAAAGCTGTTTCTAATACTCTTTTTAATAACGGCGTATATAAAAACCAATTACTTTTATTTTTACCAATACCCACCACATCAATTAATTCTTTTCGAAATCGTTCATAAGTAATTGCATAATTCTTTAAGCGCTTAGCAAGAGATTGATTCTGATCTTTTAAGATAGCTAAAAGAAGATGTTCACTACCAACATAAGGGTGAGAAAGCAACTGCATTTCTTCCTTGGCTTGTAATAAGATTTTTTGTGCTTCTTCACTAAATTTTGAAAACATTTTACTCTCTCCTTTCATCTCTATTCTATGGTAAATTTTTCCCCTGTTTCAAGAACTTATACCCCCAAAATAGTGACATTTTATACAAATAAATGTCTGTAGAACAAAATAAAATGTAGCTTGATTGGATAAAAAAAAGAACTAAACAGAAATAATAGTTTCTATTTAGTCTCATGATAAGATTTTCATCTTTTAATATAATCACGAAAACCTTTGATTTTTAAATTAACATTAATATTGTGAAAACTATGAATAGAACAATGATTAATTCTAAGAGAAGTTTCCAAATATATTTGATCCAGTCTTTATAGGATACTTTTAAGTATGCCAATGTAATCATTAACACTACAGAAGTAGGTGCTACTAACATAATCACTGCATATAAAGATTGGAACATAATTGCAATAAGTGGATAAAGTCCTGTATCCGTTACCAAAGATGCTATATAAGGAACAACACTCTGGAATGCATAAGCTGGTTCTACATTAAATAGTCCTGCTAATAAAGCAACAAGTCCTGCTGTAAATACATTAAATCCTTTTGTAATTCCTAAAATAGCCTTATAGATAACAAGTTGGAAAGGATGATAAGTGGTAATAACCAAGCCACTATAAATTAAGATAATTAATACGGCTGGTAAAAGTGCTTTTTTAGCGCCTTCTACAAATCCATCAATTGCATCATTCCACTTAACCTTATAGATAAATTTTAGTGCAATGATAGCAACAAATAAAACAGTACAAAGTTCACCAATAGACCAGTTTCCAAAGGAACTAATTGTTCCTAACAATTTTCCAAAAATTGGGAAATCGAACAATTCAAACTCTGTAACAGCTGTGGTAGCATCTTCAAAAATAGTAAGACCAAATGCCCCATTCCATGAAATGAAAGATAAAATCATTATCAATAGAATAACATCAAATACAACGATAAGAGGCCATACTTTTTTAGCTTTTCCTCGTGCTACAACAGGTAAAAATTCATCCTTATCTTCTGCGACTTTTTTACTTTCTTTCTTTCCAAATTTGAGTACATTTAAAATCAAAATAGCTAATCCTAGTACTAAGATAATTACTTTTGCCCAAATACCATCCAATACTTCCAATGAAAAATATTGTGTAAGTACCATTGTTGTAGAAGTGTCAAAAGTAGTTCCCATAATTCCAATTAGTGTAGAACCAACAGTAACAGCCGTCGCTGCCAATTTACTGTAACCCATCATTAAAGTCAATGAGAATACGAATGGGAAGAAAATCAAAAGTCCCATTTGAAGTCCACAAACTGATGTAATCACTGCAAAAAGTACCATGATAATCGTAAGGGCTAACCATTCTTTTCCTTTAAATTTTTTAACGATGGCGTCTAACATTCTACGGTATGCACCTGTTTTGCTTACTACACCATAGAATCCACCAATAACAAGTACAAACAATGATAATTGTCCAAAGTAAGAAAGAGCGACTGTTTGATATGAGAAAATATCAAATAATCCCATTTGTATTCTACCTTGTTCACTATAAGTTGATTGAAATACTGCAGCTGGTAAAATCCATGTAAGTAATAAGAATACAGCAAGTGTAATTAAAATGACTTTGAATGCATTATGTTTTTTCATTTTTCTTCTCCTTTCAATTTCATTATACTTTTAAAACCTAGTTTTTACAACATTTTACTTCTTTTTTTTCACAAAAGTTTCATAAAAAAAAGAGATTTTTCTCTTTTCTATTTATTTTTATCAAGTGGACGCATGAGAGGGAACATGACAACATCGCGTATATTTTCACTACCAGTTAATAATTGAACAATACGATCAATGCCCATACCCCATCCAGAAATCGGTGGCATACCATATTCCATTGCATCAATATAATCATAATCCATTTCCATTGCTTCTTCATCTCCCTGTGCTTTAAGAGTGGCTTGTTCTAAAAGCCTACGTTCCTGTTCTTGGGGGTCAACAAGTTCACTGAATCCATTCACAATTTCAGCACCATTTACCACCAATTGGAACCGATCTGTAATTTCAGGTCGATCATCATTTGCTCGTGCAAGTGGAGAAAGACTAATAGGATGTTCTGTTAGATAAATAGGAGTCAGAATATGAGGACGAGCCACTTTTTTATAAAGATAATCTACTAAATTGCCAAAGCCTAGCTTTTCAATAGGTGTATCACTTTCTAATTCAATATGTTCTTGTTTTATTTTTTCAAGTAGTTTTTCCTTTGTGTTTACAACATCAATATCAATGTTTGCATATTTTAAAATTAAATCACGAAAAGAAACTGCTGGCCATTCGCCACTCATATCAATTTCCTTATCACCAACTTGAATTGTTAGTGTTCCAAAAATATTTTGAATAATTGTTTTTAACATATTTTCTATCAACTTCATATTATCTTGATAGTTGTAGTAGGCTTGATAACATTCAATCATTGTAAAGTCTTGTAAGTGTGTTGCATCAATTCCTTCATTACGAAAACATCTTGCAATTTCATAAACTTTTGGAATTCCCGCAATAACTGCTCTTTTCATATAAGTTTCGGGTGCAATTCTTAAATAAACATCCATATCGAGAGCATTATGATGTGCTACAAAAGGCCGAGCTACTGCACCACTTGCTTTGCTATTTAGAATAGGTGTTTCAATTTCATAATATCCTAACTGATCTAAATAATTGCGAAGTTCTTGAATAAATTTCATTCGGATTTTAAAGCGACGTCTTGTCTCTTCATTCATAATCATATCAATATAACGATGACGGTAACAAAGCTCAGGATCTTGCAATCCATGAAATTTTTCAGGAAGAGGTCGAAGGGCTTTTCCTAAGAAAACAATTTTATCAGCACGTAAAGTTTTTTCTCCCGTGTGTGTTGTAAATATTTCCCCTTGGGCACCAAGAAAATCTCCGAGATCAACATTTGATTTGAAAAATTCGTATTCATCTTCTCCAATCAAATCAATTTTAACAGATACTTGTAAATCTCCATCAATATCCCTTAATTTTAAAAAACTTAATTTACCCATTTTACGCATAAAAACGATACGTCCTGCGACAGATACATCTTTTGTTTCATCAGGTAATTGTGATGCCTCTTGCAAACTATGTGTTATCTCATATCTTTCTGGATATGGATTTCTCGTTTCACTAATTTTTTCAACTTTTTTGCGACGAACGATTTCTTGTTCAGTTAATTCTCGCATTTTGCTTCCTCCAATTCTTTTACAGTATTATTCACTCTAACAACTTCTGTTTTAACAAGTTTATCATGTAGTCCGTCTTTAGGTTTCGAAAATGCAATCATAAATACACTTATAATAACAAATAAGTACTGTATACTTTCTAAAATAGTACTTCCCCATAAATAAACATCTTTCGCTGCAATTAATACAAGAGCCGTTGTTAAAATATGCAAGAAAATAAAATCAATGAGGGAAGAGCGAATGACAAGATCATTCATAGTTAATTTTGAATGATCCTTTTTTTGTATCTTTATTCTCAACCACTTTTTCCCAATGGTTTGCCCATTATAATAAAATGGTAAAACACAAAAATAAAGAATCGCTACAAAAATACTAATAATTGAAAATAGGGATGTTTGTTTTGTAAGATCATAATTTAAATCGATCAATTGACTTACGTATGTATATGTATCGATTTTCCCATTGGTATACTGATCAATAATTTCAGTTTGCTCTTGGTACAACTTGACAACATTTTTGGATGTAGGTATCGCAAAAGTAACAAGAGATGTAATAAGGGCCACTAAAATAATATCAATAAGAAAGGCAACTACTCTCGCACTAAAACTTGCTTTATTCATAAGATTCCTCCTTAAAATTCTTTAATAATTGCATTATATCACAAAGACTTTTACTTTGAAATATTTTGTTTTTTACTTCTCCCCCACCAGGGATTCCCTTCAAGTACCAAGCAATATGACTTCGTATTTCTAAAATGGCACAATGTTCATTTTTTAATTCTTTTAAATATTCTAAGTGATGTATACACATATCAATTTTTTCTTCTTTACTTCTTTCCTTAGGAATAACTCCTTTTTCTAAGTATGAAATGGTATCTTGAATGATCCAAGGATTTCCTAATACCCCTCTTCCAATCATCACTGCATCACAATTTGTCTCATCAAGCATCTTTTTTGCAAGAGATGGTGAAGTAATATCTCCATTTCCAATGACAGGAATAGAGACTGCTTTTTTAACATCACGAATAATATTCCAATCAGCTTTGCCACGATAACCTTGCATTCTTGTTCGTGGATGAACACAGATGGCACTTGCTCCTGCCTTTTCGCAAATTTGAGCAATTTGAACAGCATTGATAGAATCTTGATCCCAACCACTTCGTATTTTGACAGTAACAGGAATAGGAACAGCTTGAACTACATGAGAGACAATCTCATAAACTTTCTCTGGATCTTTCAAAAGCGCACTTCCTGCTTGAGAACGCACTGCCACTTTTGGAACAGGGCACCCCATATTAATATCAATAATATCTGGATGCATTTCTTGATAAATACGTTGTGCTGCAATAACAAAGGAATTTAAATCACTTCCAAAAATTTGCTGTACAATTGGGCGTTCCATCTCTTCCATATAAAGCATATCAAGTGTTTTCTGATTTTGGTATGTAATCGCTTTATCACTGACCATTTCTGCATAAATAAGACCACATCCCATTTCTTTGATAATTTTCCGAAAAGCACTATTACAAATACCAGCCATAGGAGCCAACACTACTTGATTTTCAATCACAACATTTCCAATTTTCCACTTTTTCTCTTTTGTCTGCATGTTTTTAACATCTTCTCATCTTATTTTTTCTTTTTCAATAAATCTCTAATTTCTTCTAATAAAAGTACTTCATCACTCTTCACTGGAGTTTCTTTTTTATCTTCTGCTTTTGGTTTATGTTGAAGCTTTGTAATCATCTTAATCATCGTAAAGATGCAAACAGAAATAATGAAAAAATCAACAACAGATTGAATAAAAGACCCATAAGCAATATTTGCATCATTGATTTTAATAGATAAATTACTAAAATCTAATCCTCCCAAAAAGACTCCAATAATTGGCATTAAAACATCATTGACTAAACTGGTAATAATCTTACCAAAAGCACTACCAATGATAACACCTACTGCCATATCAATCACATTACCACGTGAGATAAATTCTCTAAATTCATGAACTTCTTTTACTATTTTTTTCTTTTCCTCATTTTTCTTCATATTTTCACTCCTCGCGCTTATTATAAAGAAAAAAGAGCTATTTATCAAGCTCTTTTGAAGAATCTTCATTTTCTAATTCTTTCATTAGTTCTGCCTTATTCATTTTAGAATATCCCTTGATTCCATTTTCTTTAGCTATTTCTTTTAACTTAGTAAGACTCATTTCTTCTAAAGGAACTTCTTCTCCATCATCAGGCATATGACCATTTTCTACTAAATAATCAATTTGCTCTTTCGTAAGGGTTTCATATTCTAATAAAGTATTCGCAATTAAGTCTAATAATTTTCTATTTTCTTTTAAGATTTTTTGAGCCTTTTGATAACAAGCATCAATAATCTTTCGCATTTCAGTATCAATTTCATGAGCAACTTCATTGGAGAAGTTTCTTGACTTATTATAGTCACGTCCTAAAAATACACTTCCCTCTTGTTGTTCTAGTTGTATAGGTCCTAAATCACTCATACCATATTCAGTAACCATACTACGAGCAATTTTAGTCGCTTTAGAAAAGTCGTTTTCAGCACCTGTTGTTATTTCTCCAAAGACAACCTCTTCAGCAACACGTCCTGCCAACAATCCTGTAATTTGTTCTAATAAATCCGTTTTAGTAGAACAAATTTTTTCTTCACTTGGAAGCATCATATTATAACCGCCAGCTCCTCCACGAGGAATAATCGTTACTTTATGAACCGTACTAGCATTGTTTAACTTTAATCCTAATACAGCATGTCCTGATTCATGATAAGCTACTAACTTACGATCACTTTCACTATATTTCTTACTCGTTTTAGCAGGTCCCATTAAAACACGATCACTAGCTTCATCTATCTCACTCATGCCAATTGCATCTTTATTTCTACGAACAGCTAGAAGCGCTGCTTCATTCAACAAGTTTTCAAGATCTGCACCACTATATCCTGGTGTTCTTTTGGCGATATTTTCTAAGGTTACATTTTCCTTTAATACTTTATTACGAGCATGTACTCTTAAAATTTCTTCACGCCCTTTTACATCAGGTAAACTAACTGTAACTTGACGATCAAATCTTCCTGGTCTTAAAAGAGCTGGATCCAATACATCTGGACGGTTTGTTGCAGCAATAATAATAATTCCTTCATTTGTTCCAAAACCATCCATTTCTGTTAATAATTGATTCAATGTTTGTTCACGTTCATCATGACCTCCACCAAGACCTGTACCACGTTGACGTCCTACTGCATCGATTTCATCAATAAAAATAAGACAAGGTGCCGTTCTTTTCGCTTGTTGAAACATATCACGAACACGACTTGCTCCAACACCGACAAAAAGCTCTACAAAGTCACTACCACTAATATAGTAGAAAGGAACATTGGCTTCTCCTGCTACTGCTCTTGCTAACAACGTTTTACCAGTTCCTGGAGGACCATAAAGTAATACTCCTTTAGGAATACGAGCTCCTAACTTTTGAAAACGCTTTGGATTTTTTAAGAAATCAATTAATTCACTTACTTCTTCTTTTTCTTCTTTAAGTCCTGCAACATCTTTAAATGTTACTTTATTTTTATCGGAAGAAAGACGAGCTTTACTTTTTCCAAAGTCCATAGAACTTTTATTTCCTGCTACTTGCTTGCTAACTAAGAAAAAAGCAGCTCCAATCACTAAAACGAATGGTAACACATTTACAATAATTAATAGTAATGAACTAGACTCAGGATCTGCTTCTGTTTCAAACGTAAAATCTTGAACTTCACTTGCTTCTACTAATCGTTTCATTACCTCTTCGCTCATTGGAAGTCTTGCAAAAAAGGTTTCATTTTCAGCATAATCTTTTAACTTTCCTTCCACCTCATATGTCTTCGCTCTTTCTCTTGGAACTAGCGTCAACTCTTCTATTTCTCCATTGTTAATTACATCAATAAATTCATTATAGTTTAATACATTTACTTTTTGATTTAATACATTAAAGAAGTAAAAAACTCCCAACATAATTAATAATAAAAATAAATAAGGTAATAAACCACGCTTCATTGTTTTTTTATTGATAACCATATTTATTCCTCCTTTTTACTGATATTTTAGTATTATATCATAACTTTCTGTTTTTTTCTTATCAAATTTAGATTTTTTTAATCCAGGAATAAAAACAATCTCTCCTTTTGAGTCTACTACAATGGGCCATAAGTCTCTCTCATCAAGTGAAATTTTTTTATCGATTAAAATATCTTTTACTTTTCTATGCCCTGTTTGTCCTTTTAGAGCAATCCTGTCCCCTATTTTTCGAGTTCTTACAAATAATGGTAATTCTAGATCATTTGAAGAAAGGCGAGTAACACAATTACTTGTTTCATCACATTCCTGTAAAGATTCTAAAATATGTCCATTAGGAAGTTTAACATAAGATGACACTTCTATTTCATAACTATTAATAGTATCAACCATCTTCCGTAAATAGAATGTATCATAACTTTTGACAGCTTCTACTTCATTAGGCAATTGAATGATAACCGAACTTGCCTTTCTTTTCATCAAATCCAGCAATAAATAGATATGTTTTTCTGTGATTAATACTAGATCATCTTGATAAAAATGAGAAAGCATTTTTGCAAGAATTTCTTTTTTTAAAAAGTCATCAAGAGATGTAAAAGATGAGATTTTAAAAGAAAGAGTATTTTGATCGACTATCTTTTCATAAATTCTATTTGTTTCTTGTTCAATAAATTTACTTGCTTCCATTAATTTTTTATGAAATTGAATAAAATGAATATGAACATTTTTATCTTCTTTTTTAAGAAAGGGAAGAATTTTTTTTCGGTAACGATTTCTTGTATAAACACTTTTAAAATTAGATTGATCTATCGCATAAGGAACATGATTTTTTTTACAATAATCAAGAATCTCCGTTTTTGTTACCTCATAAAGAGGTCTTACAAGTTGATAATTTGGATAATCCACCTTTTTAGAAAACCCCGCATAACCTGATAATGTAGCCCCTCTTACAATTCGCATTAAAATAGTTTCCATTAAATCATCTGCATGATGCGCGGTCATTAAATAATTTGCTCCATATTTTTGACAAATATCTTCAAAAAAACGATATCGAATCTTTCGTGCTTCATTATGAAAATTATCTTCCCCATAATTTTCAATTTTCATATATTCAAAAGGAACTCCAACTCTTTCACAAATAGATTCTAATTCTTCTTTTTCTTTTTGACTCGCACGCCTTTTATTATGATTGACGTGAGCAATAACAAGTTTAAATGGTACTTCTTTTCTTTTTTCTAGTAAAAGATGAAACAAAGCCATAGAATCAGGTCCATAAGAACACCCTAACACCACAACTGTAGAAGTAGTAAAAGAAAAGTCTTTCAATTGATCCATATTCATTTGGTCATCACCTATTTCATTTTATCTCATTTTCTTTAAAAAAGCTATTTTTATTCGTTCAAAAATAAAATATGTAAAAAGAACAATGATTGCAAAGAAAAAACAAAAAAAATAACAATAAACGTTCTTTTCATGAACTCCTCTGCTTCCAAATAAAAAGCTACTGAAAGAAATAGCTAGAAAATAAAAAAGAAAACGATTTACTTTCCATAGATAGATAGCTCTTTCAATAGCTTGATAATAAAAATAATGAAATAAAAGATAAAGAAACATAAAATCACCATGGAGATGATAACAAATTAATTTGTCAAAGAAACACGAAAAGTGCACATAAGCACTTTTCTACTTTTATGGAATCCGAAGAATATATTCTCCATCTTTTGAATATAAATATTTTTCTCTTGCATATCTTGCAATATAATCTGGATCTTGTAATTTATTTACATCTACTTTCAATGTTTCTTCTTCTTCTTTTAATGAAATTAATTCTTTATCAAGTATTTTTTTCTCTTGATACTTACTATAAATATTAACCCAATATTTTCCTAACGTGAAAGTAGTAAGACTAATGACAATTACTGATGCAATTCCAAAAAGGAAAAAACGTTTAACTTTTTTGCGAGTATGTTTTCTTTTTGCCATTTTCTCACCTTCTATCCTAAGATATATTATAACAAAAAAAAGATGCAAACAAGTAATTTAGATATAAAAAAAGATGACAATTTACATCATTTGTCATCTTTTTCTTTAGAATGTTTTTTCATTCGTAATTTTTTTGTTTTTGGAAAAAGAAGAAAGAATCCTAAGCAAAATGGAAAGAAAAAATAAGGATGTAAAATACCATCATTCATTTTTTTTAAAAGGAGAAAATAGCCAAGAGCCATTAAGATACCAAATAATAAATTACTGAAAATTCTCTCCCATTTTTTCTTCATAAATAATATATGATAACTGAGATTAAATAACAGTGAAAAGATACAGCCAAACAAAAAGGAAACCAAAAGGCCTTGTATTTGTAACGTAAGACTCATTTAAATAATCGATTAAATAATCCTTCCTCTTTCTTCTTTGCCTTTCCATCTTCCATATAAGTAAATGAATTGACTAATCCTTTCATTGCAACTGTCCCCTGTAATGTATCAAGCTTAATCAATTCTAAACCGTCCCCCTTTACAACAAGAAACCCCATTATTGTATCCAGTAGAAATTCTTCACTATCAAAGTTTTCAATTTTTTTCACACCTGTAATCATTAAATTTTTTCTTTCTGTTAAAGTAATACCATGATTATATGTACTAATTGTTTCTTGCTTATCCATATATTTCCTCCTACCGAAAAGATATGAAAAATGAAACAAAAATAGAACAAAAAAAAGAAACTATTCTTCAGTAGTTTCTTCATCTTTTGCATTTTTATAAGCTTCAATAATAGCTTCTTCAAACATAGCTCTTACTTCTGGATTAATAGGATGTGCGATATCCCTATATCCTCCTGTCTGTGTTTTTCTTGAAGGCATCGCAATAAATAATCCATTATCTCCTTCGATAATACGAATATCATGAACGGCAAAACTATCATCCAATAAAACAGATGCAATCCCTTTCATACGGCTACCTTCTTTTTCAACTTTTCTTACGTTGACAGATGTTATTTTCATGTGTTTATCCTCCCTCACATAAAGTATCAGTACTTTATAAGTCCATTTTATACTATCATCATTTAAAATGCAAGAAAATTTGATGGAACATGTAAACTCT
>CANQDI010000008.1 GCA_947591575.1 uncultured Bacilli bacterium
CTTAAAAATTTCACACTATCCATCTTCTTTTGACACGTTTTTTAAAGATTATTAATTTTTTCTTTTGTTATTTATGGATAAGTAGAAGTGAAATTGCTACAAAAATATTATTTTTCCCTTATTTTATATTGCTTTTTAATTTTGAACATGCTATTCTTAATATGTAAGCATAATATGCTTAAAACATAGGGAGGAGTATAAAAATGAAAAAAGTTGAATTAGTAGAAGCAGTTGCTGAAAAAGCAGGACTTACTAAAGCTGATGCAACACGTGCAATCGATGCAACATTTGAAACAATCACAGGAGCATTAAGCCAAGGAGATAAAGTACCTCTAGTTGGTTTTGGAACATTTGGTGTTTCAAAAAGAGCTGCTCGTGAAGGACGTAATCCAAAAACTGGAGAAACTGTTCATATTGCAGCAAGAAACGCAGTTGCATTCAAAGCTGGTTCTGCATTAAAAGAAGCAGTTAATGAATAAAAATGTCCCAAGAGAAATTCTTGGGATTTTTCTTTGTGTTTTTATAGTATAATAAAAGTGGTGATAACATGCAGGAAGTTGCTTTAAAGATCTTAGAAGAAATAGAAAATGCTGGATATCAAGCTTATATTGTTGGAGGGTTTGTTCGAGATTTATTATTAGGAATTGATTCTAATGATATTGATATTACAACCAATGCCACACCCAAAGACTTATGTGTTATTTTCAAAGATGCTATTCTCCCTACTACAGAATATGGATCAGTTACTTTAATGGTTCATCAAATTCGTTTTGAAATTACTACTTTCCGAAAAGAATATAATTATCAAGAAAACCGTCGCCCTGGGAAAGTAATCTATATTAATAATTTAAAAGAGGACCTTTTACGTAGAGATTTTACAGTCAATACATTTTGTATGGATAAAAATGGTAAAATAATAGATTTATTGGATGCTAAAAAAGATCTTTCACAAAAGAAAATAAAGACGATAAGAGATAGCAATCAAAGCTTTGAAGAAGATGCATTACGTATATTAAGGGCAATTCGTTTTGCTACAATTTTAGATTTTGATCTTGATCAAGACGTAAAAGAAGCAATTGATCAAAAAAAATATTTATTGCATCAATTGTCAAAGGAACGTATAAAAGAGGAACTTAATAAAATTTTTTCGTCAAAAAATGTGAAAAAAGGAATTGATATGCTTTTACATTTTCATTTAGATGAAGTTTTAAATTTAAAGGACCTAAAAAATATTCAGCATTTTTCGCAAAGTATTGGTATATGGGCATTTTTGCAAGTTGAGCAGGAATATCCCTTTTCCAAAAATGAGAAAGAATTAATGCAACGAATAAGAAATGTAAAAGAAGCTTCTTTTTCTCCTTATGCAATCTACCAAAATGGTCTTTATGCAAGTTGTGTTGCGGGAGAAATGGTAGGACGTTTAAAAGGTGATATTGTAAAACAGTATGATACGCTTCCTATTAAAAGAAGAAAAGATTTGGCAATTAATGGAAATGATATAATTAAAATTTTAAACAAAGCACCAGGGCCATACTTAAGTCAATGGATTAAAATTCTTGAAAAAGAAGTTGTACTTGGGCATATCAAGAATGAAAAAAAGGAACTTTTTTCCTATTGTTTAAAAAATCAATCTATGATAGGATATCAAAATAAATAGGTGAAGCAAATGAATCAAGAAAAGTTATTGTCATTTTTAACAGGAAAAAGTATACAAATTCCATCAAAGATGCTTTTACTCCGTAAAGTATGGAAATTAGAATGGAATGATTTTATTATGCTTATGTACTTAAAAGATAAAGGAAAGGAATTTCTACTCAATCCAAAAGAAATTGCACAAGACTTATCGCTTTCTATGAAGGAAGTTATGCTCTCTATTGGTATACTACAAGATGCTCATCTTGTCAGAATGAATACGGTAAAAAGTGATAAAGGCATGATGGAAGATTATCTTTCGTTAGAAGATTTTTATCATAAATATATGGAATATATTCTTGAAGAAGTAAATGAGAAAAATGTGTCTAATAGTACTATTTTTAGAACGATTGAACAAGAATTTGGTCGAACATTAAGTCCTATGGAACTAGAAATTATCAAAGCATGGTTAGATGAAGGATTTCAAGAAGAGATGATCGAAGAAGCAATCAAAGAAGCTGTTTTTAATGGAGTAACTAACTTGCGTTATATTGACAAGATTTTATATGAATGGGATAAAAAGGGTATTAAAACAAGAAAAGATGTCGAAAAAAGAAATGTTGCACGTAAAAAAGAAGAGACCCCAGTAGAGGTATTTGAATATAATTGGTTTGAGGATGATGACATAGATGAATGAAAAAGTAAAACAAATTGAACATTATTTAGATGAATTATTTCCAGATCCTCAGTGTGAGCTTACCTATCATAGTGATTGGGAGCTATTAATCGCAGTTGTTTTGAGTGCACAAAGTACAGATAAAAGAGTAAACAGTGTTACGCCCATTCTTTTTCAAAAGTATCCTACTTTAAAGGACTTAAAAAATGCCGATAGAAAAGATTTAGAAACAATATTAAAACCAATTGGCTCTTATCGAAAAAAAGCGTATTATGTTCAAGAAATTGCTCGTAGAATTGAAGAAGAGTATAATGGTATTATGCCACAGGAAAGAGATTCCTTAGAATCGTTACCTGGAGTAGGAAGAAAGACAGTAAATGTTGTTTTATCAGAATTTTATCATTATCCTGCTATTGCAGTTGATACTCATGTCGAAAGAGTCAGTAAACGTCTTAGGTTGGCATCCAAAAATGATTCTCCTTATGAAGTAGAAAAGAAACTTATGAAAAAATTCGACAAAGATACATGGGGAAAGAGACATATACAAATGGTTCTTTTTGGAAGATATCATTGTAAAGCCATGAAACCCATGTGTGATCTTTGTTCTTTAAAGTCTATTTGCAAAGAGAAGAAAAAATAAATAATAGAAAAAATACTAGAGTAATTATGAAATGCATTCTTATAAAGTAGGCATTCATGAACTCTAGTATTTTTTATGAATAAATATTTTTATGGAGTTGTTGTTTCAGGAGATGTGTTACCTGGTTCTTCTTGGTCTTGTATAATCACTGTAATATTACCACTGGTTTTTGTCTCGTCACCGTACTTGAAAGTGACTTTAATAGTATATTTTCCAGCAGTTAACGTGTTTGTAAATGCCATATTTTTATTATCAACACTGATTGCAGTGATTTCAATGTCATTAGTAACATCGATTCCATTGTTTTTTACATAAATAGCATCTCTAATATCACCAACAGGAATAGGTCCTTTAAAAGTAATTGTACTTGGTCCAATCGATAAATTGACGCTCGGTTTAGAAAGCGTATAAGTGGCAGGGTTACTTTCATTTCCATTGTATTTACTAAAGGTAGCAACTACTTTATAAGTTCCATATGGAGTACTTGGCTTAGAAACGGTATAACTTGTCTTTGTAGTAAATCCAAGTAAAGTATTATTAAAGTAAACATTATAACCAAATTCACCATAAGTACTTAATTGAGTACCAGGATCTACACCATTCCATGTAATCGTTACTTTATCATTTTTAGTATCATAAGTTGCTTTTAAATTAGATGGTGTTGCAATCTTTGCACTTTCTACTTTTTTTGGCTCATGACCTTTTTTAAAGTACTCTGTTTGTCCTCCAATTTGAATTGCTGATACACTATCAGGTACTTTAAATGATTCTTTATTGGATTCAAATACTTCACTTGCTAAAGTTCTAAAGAATAAATCACGTTGGTTGGAACAAGCAGCAGTACGACAATACGTATAACCTGCTTCAGGATATCCATACCAAGAACCAATAACGGTTTTTGTTGTATAACCAACCACCCATGAATCACGAACAGCATCTTCTGCCATATTCCATTTTTCTCTTGTCTCAGGTGTATGATTTGTCGTACCAGTCTTTGCAGCTACGTTAGGAATCGTACTTCCATATAAAGATACGTTTTGCAAAATACTTGTAATCATATAAGCTGTGGCATCGCTCATTGCTTTTCTTTTCATTTCCTCGTGTTGGGTCTCTTCCCCTGTACCACGAACAATAAATTTTTCTACTGCATATGGTTCATAATATGTACCACCATTTGCAAAAGCTGCATAAGCTGCGGCTAATGTAACAGGAGAAACACCTGGATCAAAAGCACCAATAGCATGCGCTTCATGAAGTCGACCATTTTCTTCTTCAGGAGTAATTCCTAAATTAGTAACAAATTCGAGAATTTTTTTATTTCCTTCTCCATTATCTTTTGTACTAATCATTTGAAATGTCTTTAATGCAGGAATATTTCTTGAAAGAGATAAAGCTCTTCGAATAGTCATACTTCCCATATAGTTTCCATCCCAGTTTCCGATAGATTGACCATTACTATATGAATAAGGTTCATCTATTAAAGTACTGTAATTATCATCTCCATCATTTACACCATAAGTCGACCAGTTATAATATTCAAAAGCTGGACCATAATCAAATAATGGTTTTGCAGTAGATCCTGGTTGCCTTGTCATGGAAAAAGCGTAATTTTGTCGTATTTCATTATCATTTGGTCGTTCTGCACCAATTGCTTGAATCTTTCCACTATTGACATCAAGAACTGCTACACCACCTTGAATGATATCATTTACCCAATTAAAATCACTATTTCCACTCATCACACGATTGACAGCATCTTGTTTAGAACGAACCATATTAGTATAAATAAGCATAGGTGTTGTATAAGGATTTAAATGATATTTTTCATCAAGTTCTTCTACCACTGTATCAATATATCCTTGATATTCTGCATTTCCAAATGTCATGGCGCTTGTATTTACATTAACTAAGTCTTCCATTGGAATCGCTGCGGCAACTTCTCTTTCTTCGTGAGTAATATAGCCGTGCATTTCCATTAAATATAGAACAGTATTTCTTCTTTCTGTTGCATTTTTTGGATTGACATTAGGTCGATAATAATTAGGAGATTTAAACATTCCAGCAAGAGTTGCAGCTTCACTTAAGTTTAAATCTTCAACATCTTTACTAAAGTAAGCTTGTGCTGCTTGTTGCACTCCCCAAACATTTCCACCTAATAAGTGGTTATTTACATAAAATTCTAAAATCTGTTCTTTCGTATATTTTTTTTCTAGTTTAAAAATAGCAAGATAAATATCTGTAAATTTACGGATAATTCCTTTTATACCACTACTTTCAGAACCAGTGATTCTATTTTTAATAACTTGCATTGAAATCGTAGATGCACCACCTGCATCACTTTGTCCAGCAATCTGTCCTAAAGAAGCTTTTAAAAATCTTGGAGCATCAAATCCATTATGTTGAAAAAATCTAGAATCTTCTGTTGCAACCAATGCATCAATAAAGACTTGTGGTAATTGTTCGTATTTAATTTTAGTACGAAGTTCTCCTCCTAGTTTTGCAATTTCATTTCCATCTGCATCGTACATAATACTCATCTCATCTGGATTTAATAAGGAGTCATCGAACTTTGGCGCAGTTACTACAATATAAACAAAGAAACAACATATTAAAACTGCACCAAGAATTGCCAGAGATAAAAAGACAATTAAAACAATGTTGAGAATTTTTCGCTGTTTTGGTTTATTTCGTGTCTTGTCTAAAAGCCTTGCTATTCCTAAAATGACTAGAATACCGATACCCATTAATATTGTCATTAATAGACCTAATGTAAAATAACTAATCATTAGTAAAGCAATTAGAACGATTAAACAAACAAGCAATATCTTTTTCTTTTCTTGACTATTTTTAAAATTTCTTTTCGTTGAAACTGTTTTACCTTTTCCATTGGTTCTTGGTTTCGTTTTTTTCTTTGCTTGTTTGTAATTACTATTATTATTCTTTTTCATAACTTCCTCCAATCATTTCATCCACAGCTTTCAAATAAGGAAGCCTAGGCTGATATTCAAAAGGGATTTTTTTACCTTTTTCTTTAAAATACATATAAGGAATTGACTTTCTTGTCGTATGATCTATAAAATGAAAAAAATCTTCTCCTGTTAATAGATACGTTTCATTTTGTGTTGAAAACCTTACAATTAAAAAACAAATTCCACCATGACGAAATACATTTTTTAAATGAGTAATTTGGTGAGGATGAATATTAGAAAGAGGAAAAGAAGTATGATTTCTTGTCTCTTTTGCCTCAAAATCAATATAATATCCTTGATAAATACCATTGTAGTCGGTAGTAGATGGTTCCTTAAAATAGGCTTCTTTAATAATCGCTTCTTTTCTAGATGGATAATCCACTTTTGTAATTTGAATGGGTGTAGGCTTCTTATAAATATATGCAATATCTTGCTCTCGATAGTATTGATTTGTTATATTTAAATCCTCTTCTAAACTCATTCCTCGATTTTTATAATTGACTGTATGTGTTTTAGAAGCTTTGATGCCACTTGGATAATTCATCTCATCACCTATTTTATATCATAACATAAAAAGGAAGAAAATTCTACCTTATAATGGATAAGAATAAAAGATTTTTAAAGGATAATTTGTGAGTTTTTTAGGAGAAGATAATAAAAACCTATTTTTGTTGAATAAAAAGTTCTTTTGTCGAATTGATTGCATCTCTCCTTTATTTTCGTTAGAGTAATCATGGGTGAAGAAAATGCAGACAAAAGATGTGATCTATCTATTAAATCAAATGCACGAAAAAGTAAAAACAATATTAATTGAAGAACAAACAAGAAAAATCCTTGAATCGCTCCCCTCTAAACCGATTGACAAATGATATTCATTTAAAGTAAAATATAATTGTCAAAGGGATTGGTGATAAAGATGTATCAAAATAAAATTACGCTTTCCCCACAAGAAATTCTAGAAAAAGAATTTAAGATTGATACAAGAGGGTATCGCTTAAAAGAAGTTGATCAGTTTTTAGATATTATTATAGGAGATTATGAGCAATTTTTTAATATCATTAATCACCTAGAGCAAGAAAAAGCAGATCTTTTAAAAGAGATTATGAATTTAAAACAGGAACTTCGCAATGCTAGAATGAATGTAGAGATTGCAAAAACCCAAGAGGCTGGTGAAATAAGTAATGTGGACGTATTAAGACGCTTATCGCAACTTGAAAAAATGGTTTATGGAAGAGAAGAATAACATTTCGGCAAACGCTACTGATGAAGTAGAGGAAAGTCCATGCTCACACTGACCTGAAATGGCAGTAGTGTTCGTGCCTAGGGAAAAAATAACCTAGGATAGAGAAATCTAATGGCAAAAAAATCACTAAGGAGAAATCTATGTGGTTTTGATAACGTGCCACAGTGACGAATTCTTTGGAAACGAAGAAGTGAAACGAGGTAAACCCCACGAGTGAGAAACCCAAATTTTGGTAGGGGAGCTCTAACAAAAGAATAAAAATGGCGTTAGGGACTAGGAAACTAGTAGATAAATGTTTGCCACCTAGTAATAGGGACAGAACATGGCTTATGAAATGTTTTTTTAAATTGGATAAAGAGGTGACACATGAAAGATTTAGGTGCCTATTTAAAAGAGGTCCGAAAAAGTCATGGTGTAAGTATTGAAGAAGCAAGTGAAGATTTAAAGCTTTCCCCGTTAGAACTAGAAAATATGGAAAGTGGAAATACCAAAGCTTTTAAAGATATTTATCATCTAAGACATTTACTGCAAGATTACGCTAAGTATTTAGGTCTTAATAAGGAAGATGTAACAGAGGAATTCAATGATTTTTTATTTGAGCATACTTCAAAAATTTCTTTGGAAGATATTTTAGAAGCAAAACGAATGAAGGAAGAAGAAGAAAAGAAAATTTCTTCTCCTTATACAATACAGTACAAAAGAAAAATGAATCCAGCTCCTTTTCTATTGGCTTTTCTTATTTTTATCTTAATATTACTTATTATCATTATCATCATTAAAGAAGTAAACAAAGAACCAATTCGTACTTCAGAATTGAAAGGAAGTGTTATCAGTGAATACACCTACTAAATTGACAATTACAAGAATATTACTAACCATCTTGATTCTTCTTTTATTACTATTCCCATTTTATGAAATTGGAATAAAATTTCCCAAAATATTAGTAAATGGTATTTATGTAAAGGTAGAGTATTGTATTGCAGGTGTGATTTTTATTATTGCGTCTTTTACAGATTTTTTAGATGGATATTTAGCTCGGAAAAATAATCAAGTGACCGATCTTGGAAAAATGTTAGATGCTATTGCTGATAAACTACTAGTCAATCCAATCCTGATTGTTTTAGCAGTACAAGGGTTCATTACCGTATGGATCCCAGTGCTCATTATCTTTCGCGATATCGTAGTAGATGCAATTAAAATGGAAGCAAGTAGGAAAGGAAAAGTACAAGCAGCTATTTCTTCTGGGAAAATCAAAACAGCTACGATGATGTTAGGAATAGTACTGACCTTTTTTTATAATTTACCGTTTGAATTTATTGGTATTCGAGTATCTGATTTTCTTTTATATTTTGCAACCATTATGAGTATTCTTTCAATGTTTGAATATTATAAATTAAATAAAGAACTCATCTTACCTCCAAAAGAAGAAAGCGTTTTATAGGAACGTTTTTTCTTTTTCAATAAGCTCCTTTTTTCATTTTTTTATGAAAAAGAATAGATTTTATGTAAGTAAGATCAATTATGATAATAAAAATGATATTTTTCACTTTTTAGTAAGCCAAAAATAGACAAACAATTGTTTGTAAAAATGCTTGACTTGTCTATTTTATTAATGTTAAAATGAAAATGTAATAAATATTAGGAGGTAAATATGGCAAAAACGGTTGCAAGTAAAAATGATGATCAATCAAAATTAAACCAAGTACTTGCAGATATTGAAAAACAATTTGGAAAAGGTTCCATTATGTGCTTAGGGGAAAATCCTCATATGAAAATTGATGTTGTTTCAAGTGGATGTTTATCTTTAGATATTGCTCTTGGTGTGGGAGGATATCCAAAGGGAAGAATTATAGAAATTTATGGTCCAGAATCAAGTGGTAAAACAACTTTTGCATTACAAGCTATCGCAGAAGTACAAAAACAAGGAGGGCGAGCAGCTTTTATTGATGCTGAGCATGCTTTAGATCCTATTTATGCAAAACGTTTAGGCGTTGATACAAATTCTTTATTATTATCGCAACCAGATACTGGAGAACAAGCTCTTGAAATATGTGAAGCATTGGTTCGTAGTGAAGCAGTTAGTATTGTCGTTATTGATTCAGTTGCTGCACTTGTACCACAAGCTGAAATTGACGGAGAAATGGGAGATGCGCACGTTGGATTACAAGCAAGACTAATGAGCCAAGCGCTTCGTAAACTTTCAGGAACAATCAATAAAACAAATACAATAGCAATCTTTATTAATCAACTTCGAGAAAAAGTAGGAGTGATGTTTGGAAATCCTGAAACAACACCAGGAGGAAGAGCATTAAAGTTTTATTCTACTATTCGCCTAGATATTCGTAGGAATGAGCAATTAAAAATGGGAGATGGTGTTGTTGGGAACAGAACCACTGTAAAAGTTGTCAAAAATAAAGTTGCACCACCATTTAAAACTGCAACGGTAGATATTATGTATGGTGAAGGAATTTCACGTGAAGGCGAACTGGTAGATTTGGGTGCTGATGCTGGAATTTTAGAAAAATCAGGGGCATGGTATAGCTATCAAGGAGAGAAGTTAGGTCAAGGAAAAGAAAATGTTAAATTGCTTTTAAAAGAACAACCAGAATTAAAAGAAGAAATTGAACGAAAAGTAAGAGAATACTATGGAATTTCTCTAGAAGAGGCTGTTAAATAACGCCCCTTTTACTTTTGTATAAAAATAGAGTATAATAAGTTTCGCTAGGGGGATTCTTATGGAAAAATTACAAATAATTAAGGGAAAAGTGAGTTATTTAACAGAAAATGTTCAAGTGTTGCTTGATGGAGCTATGAAATATTTTGGGGATAAATATCAAGATGTTTTATTAGAAACAATTCAAAATGTTTATTTTTATGAGCAAGATGAAAATGAGACGAAACAAGAAGTATTAGAGGAATTGACAGGAAACATTCTTCTTCCAGAACAATGTGAATTCCTATGGGCTCACAATGATCATGTATCTTTTTACTTTCTTAATCCGATTTCCAATAAAAGAACAGATCAGATCATTATATATCGTAAAGTTCCTAACCTTAAACTACAAAAATCTTTATCTCGTGAATTATTTGGCCATGCAGTCTGTGGTCATTTAGAAAGATATGTAAACAAAAATGGAAAACAATATCAACGAAATGGTATTGCTTTATCTTGTGGTAATGCTCAACATCATATGATTGCTTCAGAAGGCTTTATGGAATTCATTAGTTCTCGTGTTTTAGAATACTCTCATATTCTAATGCCAAATTTAATGATTTCGAGTTCATATCGAATTGCTTATATGAATGCAGAATTTATATGTGATAATGTTGGAAAAGAAAAAGTATTGGATCACTTAGTATTGAATAAAGGAAATATAATTGCAGAATTTAACAAGCCTGTTGATCAGGATTATTTTGGGAAATTGGAAGAAATGTCAGAAAAAGGATATTTAAAGTATCAAAAGTATTTAGGAATTCTTTGTTCTCAAAATCGTGAACTTCAAGGGAAATATCAATTGTTAAAAAGAATGAAAAATAAAAAGAATTAATGAAAAGTTATTTTTTCGATATCACTAGAAAAATGGGTGTTAAGGTAAACATCTTTTTTCTTTTCCTTGACATCAAACTGCTTTCATTCTACAATTAAATTAGAATTATGATGTAAAGTTATCAATTCTAGATGGAGGTTATTATGAATCAAATGATATCTTCCATTTTATTAATTATTGTTGGATTTGTAGTAGGTTTCGTTGTTGTTTTAGTAATAAATGCTTTAAAAGAAGCAAATACAGACAAGAAGATAGAAAAAATGCTTCAAAATGCAAAAAAAGAAGCAGAGACTTATAAAAGAGACTCTATTTTAGAAGTGAAAGAAGAGTCCCATCGATTAAAATTAGAAACGGAAAAAGAAATTAGAGAAAAGAAAAATGAATTAAAAGAACAGGAAGAGAGACTTTTACAACGTGAAAGCAGCATGGATAAGCGGGATGAACTCTATCAAAAACGTGAAACAGCTCTAGATGAACGTGAACAAAAATTAGTAGAACGAGGAAAACAAATCCAAGAAGAACAGGATAAAGTGGATGAAATAAAAAAACAGCAATTAGATATTCTTGAAAATATATCAGGATATAGTAGAGAAAAAGCAAAAGAACAAATTATGAGCAATGTAAAAGATGCCATGGAAAGAGAAATAGCATTGTATATGAGTGAGCAAGAAGAAGAAGCAAGAATGACTGCTGCCAATAAAGCAAGAGAAATGATTGTCTCTTCGATGCAACGCTATGCAGCTGATATTGCTAATGATCAAACTGTAACAGTTGTCAATCTTCCTAGTGAAGATATGAAAGGAAGAATTATCGGTCGAGAGGGAAGAAATATTCGAACACTTGAGGCAATCACAGGGGTTGATTTAATTATAGATGATACACCAGAGGCTGTTGTTTTATCAAGCTTTGATCCTTATCGTAGAGAAATTGCTAGGGTAACATTAGAAACCCTTATTAAAGATGGAAGAATTCATCCTACACGTATTGAAGAAGTCTATGATAAAGTTTGCAAAGATATGAGAGATAAAATACTAGAATATGGAAATAACACATTATTCGAACTCGGTATTACGAAAATGGCACCTGAATTAATTGAACTAGTAGGTAAATTACATTTTAGAACAAGTTATGGACAGAATGCATTGCAACACTCTAAAGAAGTAGCCGAATTAACAGGACTTTTAGCAGGAGAAGTAGGAGAAGATGTTAATCTTGCGAAACGCGCCGGACTCTTACATGATATTGGGAAAGCCATTGATCATGAAATTGAAGGTAGTCACGTAGATATTGGAAAAGATCTTGCAAAGAAATACCATGAAAATGATGTAGTAATCAACGCTATTGCATCTCATCATGGAGATACTCAAGCAACAAGTATTATTGCTGTACTCGTGTCTATCGCAGATACTTTGTCAGCTTCTCGTCCAGGTGCAAGAAATGATTCATTAGAAAACTATATTCAACGTCTAACGCAATTAGAAGAAGTTGCAAATGACTTGGATGGTGTCGATAAAACATACGCGATGCAAGCTGGAAGAGAATTACGTGTCATTGTCAAACCAGAAGAAATTGATGATTTAAAGGCTCATCAAATAGCTCGAGAAATCAAGGAAAAAATTGAAAAGACAATGAAGTATCCAGGTACTATTAAAATTACTGTTGTTCGTGAAACAAGAGCTCAAGAAGAAGCAAAATAAGCTTCTTTTTTTTGTTACAAAAAAAAGACAAAGAGGTAAAATCATTTGTCAATAAACTAAATTTTTATTTTTCTTGTCTTTTTAAAAAAGATAATGTTTTTTCCTTTACAAAGTTTCTTTGATTTAACTCTTTCAATGCCTTTTCTTTTAATGGAATGAGTTGGTTATTCCATCCAGCAACCTCTAAAGATACTCTTTCTTTTGTTTCAATATCCCATAAAGGAGAAACTGAAAAAGTTGTTGGATCTATATAAACTTCATATGTTCTAGAGTTCTTAGAAAGTTTTTCATTTGTAGATGAAATAGTAATCGTACCCAAAAGAAAATCAGTTTCCTCTGTTAAATTAGATTTTTTTACGCCAATATTTTGCAGAGAAGTGAGAAGCGGTGTTTTGACTTCATGTGTGTCAATAGCATCATACAATAAATCTCCTTTTTCAGTTCGAACAATGACAAAACCATTTTGTAAAACTTCATAATCTTTTACACGATAAAAACTTTTTTTTGCTACGAAACCATATTGTTCTGTGTAAGTAAGAAAGTCTAAACTATCTTGGTTACAAACCAATATATTATTGTCATTGATTTCCACAACAGTTTCTCCTCTGTTAATTAATCTTCTTTCAGGTTCTTTGGTATAAATAGAATAAATAGTATGCTCTTTGTAAGAAGAATCAAGACATAACGAAGATACTAAATCATAATGTTTTCTTTCTTCAATCATAAAATCTTTCCAATATTCTTTTTTCATAAGGACTCCTTTTTCGGTATCTATCTTAATGAAAATATTCATCATTGTCAATAAAAAAAGCTTTCTCTATGAAGAGAAAACTTATGATCTGTGAACATCTAATATGATTGGCAAAATAATGGGCCTTCTTCCTGTTAATTCTAAAATATAGGGACAAAGATCTGCAACAATTTGATTTTTCATATCTGTATAGCTACTGTTATGATCGGCCAACTTTAATTTTATTGTTTTTGTAGCTTGTTGTTCAATCTTCTTTAGAAGTTCCTCATTTTCATTTACCATAATGAATCCACGAGTTGTAATATTTGGTTTAATGAGTAGTTCCCTTTTTTGCATATCAATATTGGCGATTACGACCAAAATACCATCACTAGCCATAATTTTTCTATCTCGAAGAACAGCACCACTAATTTCACCAATACGGTTACCGTCAACATAAATATCGTTATTTGGAAAGCTTTCTCCTTTTTGAATAGTATGGTTTTTTAAAATAAGACTATCGCCATTTTTTAGTACAAAAGTATTTTCTTTTGGAATGCCACATTCAACTCCTAAATTAGCATGCCGTTTCAACATGCGATAATCACCATGAAATGGCATTAAATACTTTGGATTAATAAGACGTATCATTAATTTTAATTCTTCTTGTTTTGCATGTCCAGAAGTATGTAAATCACTATAAAGCATATTTGTAAATACTTGTACACCCTTTAAGTAAAGTTTATTAATGGTTTTAGAAATACTTAAAGCATTTCCTGGAATAGCACTACTTGAAAATATAACAATATCATCAGGACGTAGTTGAATTTGTTTATGGGTACCATCAGCAATACGAGAAAGGGCTGCCAAAGGTTCTCCTTGGCTACCTGTACAAAGAATAGTGACTTCACCAGGTTTTAAAGTGTTTGCAACCTCCGCACTGACTAGTAATTCTTTATGGTCAATATATCCCCCTTTTATAGAAATATCAATATTATTTTGCATACTTCTACCAAAGACACAGATTTTTCTACCATGTTGATAACAAGATTCAAAAATATGTTTTAAACGATAAATGTTAGAAGCAAATGTTGCAATAATGATTCGATTATATTTATAGCGATCAAAGATATCTGTTAAAGCATCATCTACACGACTTTCACTAACAGACATTCCTTCGTCTAGGGCATTTGTACTATCACTAATAAGTAAATCGACGCCATCATGCCCAATAATGGCCATTTTATAAAGATCTGCCATAGGTCCGATAGGAGTTAAGTCGAATTTAAAATCTCCGGTTGTTACAATATTACCATTAGGTGTTTTAATTAAAATTCCATGTGAATCTGGAATTGAATGTGTCGTTCTAAAAAATTCGATCTGCATATGTTTAAATTTGACAACAGTATCCTCATTATAAACATATAAATGATCATAGCGAATATTTCTATCTTCTAATTTTAAAGCAATTAACTCCTTTGCTTGATTAGGAGCGTAAATCGCAGGAATATGGACACTTTGAAGCAAAAAAGGAATTGCTCCAATATGATCTTCATGTCCATGTGTAATAAATAAAGCTTTAATCTTTGCTTCATTGAGCTTTAAAAAGGAATAATCTGGTAATACGTAGTCAATTCCCAAAAGTTCTCCTTCTGGAAAACTAACACCCGCATCAATTACAATCATTTCATCATCATGCATAATACAATACATGTTTTTTCCGACTTCTCCTAAACCACCTAAAACAAATATCTTTGTTTCATTTGGTTTGTTCATAATAAATAAAAATCTCCTTTCTTTTTCAGTTACTTAAAGAACCAACTAAGCAAATTATACTATAAAAGAGAAGAATTGTCTAGTTCTTCTCTTTTCCCTATTGATGATAGACTTTTTGGATTGCTTCTTTTTTTTCTTGATGTAATATGACATTTGCATAATGTTCTGCCTTTTCCATAAAGGGACTAAGGCCTGCGATATCTACTTCATGAATATTTGGAAAATAATATTTTTGATAGATTTTTCCAGAAATAAGTTTTTTAGCATTTGCTTCCTCAAAAACATAATCAAACATTTGTGCCGTCTTATCCATATTTCCAAATGGATCATTTTGTTTCATATATTCTTCACAGAATCTTTCTCGTAATAGAGGAATTGATCTAAATTTGGTATCAAGATAATTTAATACCGCAACAGTTGCGATAAAGGTATTGTAAAAATTCAATTCTTTTTGATTGCCTGTTAAAATATATTCTTCCATGTAGGTTGTTGGCAGTGGCATCATACTACCATATTTATGCCATATATGGGTAGCTGATAAATTGGTATAAATTGCCGTATCTTTTGAGCCATAACTAGAAAGACGTATATCAGGAATATCTTGTCCAATAGCTTGAGAAACCATTCGATTGATTGAATCATGCATTCCTATATTGGTTGCTTGTTTAAAAAAACTTGTTTTTTCGGGTTCTTCTACTTTATGAGAATGATGAATCGTTTCTGTTAAACTGTTTGTAAGATGGATATATAAATTTCGCCATTCTGTATCTGTATAATAATAAAAAATATCTGCAAATTGAGATTCACTTCGATTACAAGTTCCTAACAAACTAATTTCTCTTGTTTTATTTTTCATGATATTTATCCACCAAAAAGCCGTTGCTTCTATTGGCGATAACTCTATTGTATGATTTAACATATAACCTCCTAACGTATTTTTATTTTACTGAAAAATAAGAAAACTTACAAGCAGTTGACACAATGATTTACATAACACCCATAAAAAGTCTTTTATTAAAAGATGAGAATTCCATTGATCTTCAAAAAGAATGGTTTCTTTTCTTTTGAATTTTTGTTAAAATAAGTATAGGTGATTACAATGGGATTTTTTGATAAATGGAAAACAAAATGGAATCATCGTCCAGATGAAAAAAAAGAAGTTTCAAATGAAAATATAAAAGAAAAAGAATCACAAAAAGAAGTGAATATTTACGAAAAAGGGCTTAGTAAATCTCGAAAATCATTTATTTCTAAACTCCAAGATTTAACAAATCGATATACAAAACTAGAAGATGCTTACTTTGAGGAATTAGAAGAAATCTTAATTATGGCAGATATTGGAATTGAGACGGTCATGCGATTGATTGATCAGTTAAAAAAACGTGTTCATAATGAAAAAATCGAATCCCCTTCTTTATTAAAAGAAGTTATTGTAGATGAGTTGTTTATTATCTATGTAAGTGGTGGAGTTTTATCAAGTAAGATCGAGTATAATGAATCAGGACCAACTGTTATTTTATTTGTAGGAGTCAATGGTGTTGGAAAGACTACAACAATTGCAAAACTAGCAAGTAAAATGAAAAAAGAAGGGAAAAAAGTATTATTAGTTGCAGGAGATACTTTTAGGGCAGGCGCTACAGCACAGTTAAAAGATTGGAGTGAAAAAATAGGCGTTGATTTTTATGGAAAAGAAGAAGGAGTTGATCCTGCTAGTGTTGTCTTTGATGGAGTTCGCCTTGGAAAAGAAGAAAAATATGATGTTATTTTAATCGATACCGCAGGGCGTCTACAAAATAAAGATTATTTAATGAGAGAATTAGAAAAGATTAATCGTGTCATTGCAAGCATCATTGAAAATGGACCGAAAGAAACGTTACTTGTACTGGATGCTACGACTGGACAAAATGGAATTAGTCAAGCAAAAAGTTTTCAAGAAATTACCAATATTACAGGAATTGTATTAACAAAATTAGATGGAACTGCCAAAGGTGGAATTGTTTTAGCAATTAAAGAAGAGGTAGGAATTCCAGTTAAATATATTGGGTTAGGAGAACAGGAAGAAGATTTACAAGTGTTTGATATTGAAAAGTATATTTATGGACTATTTAAAGATTTTATAGGAGATGATCAAAATGTCTAAAAAGAAGTCTATTCAAAAGTCAACGACACCGATTGTTAAGCTATCTTATCCTTTGTTATATTTACAAGCAGGGTTAACAATCGTCATGCTTATCTTGGCTGTTATGACTCTATTTCATGGAAGTATGCTTCCTTGGTTTGAATTATCATTAGGAATTACACTTTTAGATATTGCACTTAATAATGCCTTATTTTATAAAAGAAATGGAGGAACGATTCTTTATACTTTAATTGGTATCATTTTACTAGCTTTATCAATCATTGAACTATTAGGAGAAATTCTTTAGATGGAAGAAACACTTTATTACAATGCTTTATATGATTGTTATCAATCTTTATTAACAGAAAAACAAAAATCTTATTTTGAAGGGTATTATTTCTATAATCTTTCTTATGGAGAAATTGGAGAAAATGAAGGAGTTAGTCGAAATGCCGTTTATAAGCAAGTTAAAGACACTTGCAAAAAATTAGAAGAATATGAAGAAAAACTTCACTTATATGAAATCAATCAAAATTTTATGGAATTATTCAATGAAATAGATTTAAAAAAATGTAATCCAAAAGTTCGAAGTATTTTAGAAAAAATGAGTAAGAGTTGGAATAATTAGGATCAATAACAAGGAAGAAGAAAAACTTCTTTTCTTTTACTTGAAAAAGAATGATATCTTTTGTATACTTAATAGTAGAGAAAAGTAAAGGGGAATAGCTATGTTTGATAAAATTGTTTATATTAGTGATCATTCTGCTCAAATAAAACTAAAAGAAGACAAAGAAGTAAAAACAAATATAATGAATTTGCATCTTATCTTTGAAGACAAAGATAAAAAAATTTTAGGAGAAGTGGATGACGTATCTGATGAAATTGTTACAGCGAGATTTTTAGGAGAAATTAAAGATGGACGATTAATTGGTGGTGTGCTTCGTAAACCTAGTTTAGACGCTACTATTAGAGTCATTGAGCCCAATGAAATCCCATTGATTACAGGCGAACATAAAGCGGGATATATACCTCTTGGGGTTAGCCCTTATTACAATGATTTTCCTATCTATCTAGATGTTAACACTTTCTTCAGCAATCATTTTGCTATTTTAGGAAATAGTGGTAGTGGTAAATCATGTGGTGTATCTAGAATTTTACAAAATGTGTTTGAAGATATGAGCTTATTCCCATATAAATCTAATATTTTGCTATTTGATTCCTCTGGAGAATACTATAATGCTTTTAAAGATTTAAATAAAATCAATCCAAATTATCACTATAAATTTTATACAACGAATGAAACAGAAGGAAAAGGGGAGCCCCTTCGTTTGCCTATTTGGCTATTAAATTGTGACGACTTAGCTCTTCTTTTACAAGTGACTGAGCATTCCCAATTACCTATTATTGAACGAATGTTAAAATTAACTCGAGTTTTTGCCCAAGATGATATAGATGCAAACGCTTATAAGAACCATTTAATTGCAAAAGCAATTATGACTCTTCTTTATACCAATCAAACGGCTCCTAATAAAAGAAATGATATCTTTTCTATTTTAGCTTCATGTTCTACTCCGGAATTTAATTTGGAAGCACCTATTCAAGGAATTGGCTATGTTCGTAAATTTCGAGAATGTTTTCTTATTGATTCACAAGGACAATTTACAGAAAGTGTGTTATTAACAGAGTATGTTTCTTCCTTTATTGATTCTAAATATGATGATTATGAACCTGAAGGGGCTTGTTATTATACATTAGCTGATTTGGAAAAAGCTTTAAACTTTACATTAATTAGTGAAGGTTGGTTACGAAATGAAAATACTTACGGAGATGCCATTACAATTCGAGTAAGACTTCATTCTTTAATTATTTCTAACCAGGCAAAATATTTTGATGTAGCTGAATATGTTCCACTAGATGCTTATCTTTCAAGTTTGTTGATTGCTAATGGGGCAAAATACCAAGTTGTTAATATTAATTTAGATGATGTTGATGATTCTTTTGCCAAGGTTATTACCAAAATTTATACAAGACTTATTTTTGAATTTGCCAAAGGTTTAAGAGATCGAGCAAGTATCCCATTTCATATTGTTGTAGAAGAAGCACATCGTTATATTCAACATGATACGGATCAATTTTTAATTGGATATAACATCTTTGATCGTGTCGCAAAGGAAGGACGTAAATATGGTGTTATCTTAGGATTAATTTCTCAAAGACCTGTAGAACTTTCTGATACAGTTATTTCTCAATGTTCAAACTTTCTTTTCTTTAAGATGAACCATCCTACAGATATTGAATATGTGAAAAAAATGGTTCCAAATATTAGTGCGGAAATTGTTGAAAAACAAAAAAGTCTTCAAGCTGGAACTTGTCTAGGATTTGGAATGGCTTTTAAAATTCCGTTGATTGTGAAATTGAAAATGCCAGATCCAGAACCACGAAGTGGAAACTGTGATGTGGCTCATATTTGGACAGGTAATCCAGAAGGGTTGGTGGAACAAACCAAAGAAGAAGTTCCATCTACACCTATTGAACCAACACGGGAAGTATCTTCTACAAATGGAAGCATTCCAGAACAAAATATTGCGCCTATTACTACAGCTTCACAGGCAATTCATCCAGTTACACCACAACCTGTTCAAACTGTTTCCGTACCAGAATCTCCAAGTCCTATAAACCCTTCTATACCTGTAGTAGAGACTGCTCCAACGGTAGGGGAACCAATGGTTCCACAAGCACCTTTTGTGGCAAATGTAAATGAAAACTCATCTGTTCCTTCACAACCACAAGTTCCTTCAGTAGAACCTATTCCAGGCCCTACTGAACCTATGCAGCAACCTGTTATAAAGGAACCAATGATTCCACAACAACCGGTTATCGAAAATACAGTGCCTGCTATTCTTGCTGTAGGAAATCAAAATACAATACCTACTATTCCAGAAGTAGGTGTAAGCCCTATTCCAGAAATGCCTCTTCCAGAAGTAGGGGTAGTTCCAAAAGCTGCTCCTATCATTCCAGAGCCAAAAGAGGAAATAGATATGATTTAAAGCCAGACTATGGCTTTTTTTTGATGATACAATTGTAAAAAAATGCAAATTTTGTTATAATGAATTTAAATCATAGAAAGGAGTTTATTATGTTTGAAAAAAGGTTAAAAGATCCAACTGTTCTAAAACTCCTTTCTCAAGTTTTATTAGACTCGAAAACAGAAAAAAAGGTATCTTCGGTTTCACCAAATGGAGAAAAGGGAATGTATAATTTGTATTCTATGATGATTCTAATTGATGCCATCATCAAATATCAAATCATGGTAGGATCAAGTACTTATTTTGAAACCTATGTCAATAAATTGACACAATTAGTTTCTCTTTATAAAAATCATAAGGAACTTGTAGTTGGTGTCCAATCTCTTTTAGGAGAAATGGTAAGATATGAATTAGGAATTCCTGACTTAATAAAATATGAGCATAAAAAAGTAGTTTTAGAATATATTTATCAAAGATATATTGTAAATGGATATTGTTTTCATAGTTTTCCTTCTGTTTTTAAAGAGACAGTAGAATCGAATGGAATTGATTTTAAAAATTATCAATATCCAGTGAAAAAAATGAAACAGATTGCTTATATTTTTGAAAATCACTATTATAAGAATTTTATTACTAAAAATTTGGAAGAGAAAAAACTTTCATTTTCTATTACAGATAGTCCATTAATGGCTTATTATTATGCACTATCAGCTCCTTCTTATTTTTCCGATATGACAGCAACAAGTGATTATATGGATGATGAGACTTATGATCGATTCGCTTATTATAGAAGAGACTATGAAGCCTGTAAAAGAAATTTAGAGACAATTGGAAAACATATTGGCTTATCTAATAGGGAACAAGAAATAGTCGAAGATGCTTTTATAGAACAATGGAATACTTTAAAAATAAGTGAGTCTACTCCTTGTATTGCTTTTATTCAAAGAAGTGCAGTAGGTAGAAATAAGTTGGATCATTTTCAAAAAATTTTAGAAGATGCTAAACATGAAGAATTTGTAGTTAGTCTGTCCAAAATTACAGATAGTAGATATTCTCAAGATGAATATTTTACACCAATCTTGTCACTTGATTTTACAGTAGAAGAAATGCCTACTTATCAAGAAATTGTAAATGGTTATTGTCAAGAAACGAAAAAAGTTGAGCTTACGGATGTTTTCAAGGAAAAAACAGTAGAAGCAACTTCGATTAGGATAAAACAAAAAGAAGACATGACCGAAAAGGATACTCTCTTTTTAGAACGACCTGCGAATAACTATGGTTATGCAGATGTTGTTGCTTTATGTGGAATTTTAAGTATTATCAGTGGTTTAACGTTATTTTTAATTCTTAACTATTTTGGAATTAGGTGATATCAATGAAAAAAATAAAGATTTTATTCATGGGAACTCCAGAGTTTAGTGTTCCTATTTTAGAGGCGTTAGTTCAAAATTATGAAGTGATTGGTGTGGTTACACAGCCAGATAAGCCTGTTGGAAGAAAACAGGTTTTAACTCCTTCCAGTGTAAAGATGGCATCTGCGCAATATAACCTTCCTATTTTCCAACCAGTTTCATTACGAAAAGAGTATCAAGAAATTTTATCTCTTCAACCGGACATGATTGTAACCTGTGCTTATGGGCAATTTTTGCCTAAGGAAGTATTAGACTTTCCTCAATATGGTTGTATCAATGTACATGCTTCTCTTTTACCAGCTTATCGGGGAGGATCTCCGATTCATAAAGCAATAATTGATGGTAGTAGTAAAACAGGTATCAGTATTATGTATATGAATGAAAAAATGGATCAAGGTGATATATTAGCACAACAGGAGGTTATCATTGAAATGAATGATACAAAGGGAACTCTGTCTGCGAAACTAAGTCATATTGGTGCCAAACTTTTAATCGAAACGCTTCCAAAAATCATTGATGGAAGTATAAAACCACAAAAACAAAAAGAAGAGAATGCCACTTTTGCTTACAATATTACACGTGAGGAAGAAAAATTAGATTTTCATAAATCAACACTTGCATTATACAATCAAATACGCGGAATGAATCCAGACCCAATTGCTTATACGACACTTGATGGGAAAATTTTAAAAGTCTATCAAGCAAGAATAGGAAATAAAATTTTTGTAAATCATGAAGATGGTGCGATTGTTTCTATTTACAAAGATGGGATTGGTGTATCTACCAATGATGGAGAAATCATTTTAGAAGAAATCCAATTAGAAGGAAAGAAAAGATGTTTAGTAAAAGACTTTTTAAATGGTGTTTCTAAAGAGGAATTATTAAAAAAAGTATTAAAGTAGGTGATGAAATAGCAATGAAAGAATCTAAAGAAAAACAAGCAAAGTCTTCATTTCATGCCTTTTTACAGTTTGTAAAAGAACTTTTTAAAAATCCTAAGGGTAGAGCACTTCTTTTTTTTGGTTTTTATTTGATTTTTTTTATCTTTTTAGGTATTTCTTTTCGAACTTCCTCTCCATCCAATCAAATCGAGAGTCATTCTTCTCAACAGGAACAACAACAAAATTATTCCTTGGTAAATTTAGAAGCTGGAAATTATCATTTTATTTATCATGAAATCGTAAATGGAATAGAAAAAAATTTTGAAGGGAAAGCATATCATCAAATGAAGGAAGTTACTAACGTATCCAATGAAATGTATTTTCTTTATAGTGGTATTTCACTTGAAAGACAAGATGATGTTTGGAAAGTTTGCGAAAATCCATTTTATTATAGACAAATTATGGAAGAAAATATTCTTAAAGAGACTTTGCAAAATGCCACTTTTATTTCGAAAACCGTCTATCAAGATCAAACGACACTTTACCGTTATGAAATAAGTACAGTGACACTATGGAATCTATATCAACAAGAAGAAATAGACATTGCAGATTCTCCTAATATCATAGAAGTGAGTGTATCAGATGAAGGCGATATTACAAAAATTTATTATGATTATTCACCTTATAATACATATTTAAAAGGGATTCCTAGTACGGCTATTTTTGAGGTAATTTATCAAGACTACGGTAAAATAGAAGCTTTTGATGTTCCTGCATAAAGAAAAGAATTTTTCTTTTCTTTTTACTTTTTTATAGATTTTCTATATAATGGAGATGGTGATAACATGTTTGAAAGTTTAGGAAATCGATTACAAAATGCACTTCACAAAATGAAAGGATATGGGAAGATTACCGAAGAAAATATCGGAGATATGATGCGTGAAATTCGTCTTGCTTTGCTTGAAGCGGATGTCAATTATCAGGTTGTAAGAGAATTTACCCAATCTGTTAAAGAAAAAGCATTGGGAGAAGAAGTGCAAACAAGTATTAAACCAGGGGAACTATTTGTAAAAATTGTAAAAGATGAACTAACCAATCTTTTAGGGGGAGAAAATGTTCCTCTTAATACAAAAGGAGATCCTGCTATTTTGATGTTAGTAGGACTACAAGGAAGTGGTAAAACTACAACTGCTGGAAAATTGGCTCATTTTTTACGAAAAAAACATGCAAAAAATCCTTTGTTAGTTGCATGCGATGTATATCGTCCAGCAGCCATTGATCAATTAAAACAATTAGGAAAACAGTTACATATTGAAGTTTATGAAGAAGGAAAAGAAAATCCTATCACGATTGCAAAAAATGCAATTTCTTATGCTAAGGAAAATCATTATGATTATGTACTGATTGATACCGCAGGACGTCTACATATTGATGAAACTTTAATGGAAGAATTAGTAAAGATTGAAAATGAAGTTTCTCCACAAGAAATTTTGCTTGTTATTGATGCGATGATGGGCCAAGATGCCATTAATGTCATTACAGGATTTAATGATCGATTAAAATTAACAGGTGTGATTTTAACAAAATTAGATGGAGATACAAGGGGTGGAGTTGCTTTATCTGTTCGTCATCTTACTCAAGTACCTATTAAGTTTATTGGTATTTCAGAAAAATTAGATGGTCTTGATTCTTTTGATCCAGAGCGTATGGCTGGAAGAATTCTTGGAATGGGAGATATTATTTCTCTTGTTGAAAAAGCACAAGAAGCAATTGATGAAAAAGAAGCAGAGAAGACGGCAAAAAAGATGCAACAAGGAAAATTTGATTTAGAAGACTTCTTATCAACTCTTAAGCAAATGAAAAAATTAGGGCCTCTTGAAAATTTATTGAAATTGATTCCCGGTGCTTCCAAAATGGGTCTTACAAATGTGAAGATACCACCAAAGAAAATGGCACATATTGAAGCCATTATTCTTGCCATGACTCCAGAAGAGAGAAAAAAACCTGAAATCATTAAAGCAAGTAGAAAGACAAGAATTGCTAAAGGATGTGGTCTTTCGGTACAAGAGGTTAATCAACTCTTACAACAATTTGATCAAATGAAGAAAATGATAAAACAGTTTTCAAATGGAAATATGCGCTTTCCATTTAAATAAGAATTTCATTTGGTTTTGTATTTAGATTATTGATGTATAAAGATTGTTCCATGGACTTCGTTTGATTATCATCAAAATATTGGATAGATGTTTTTAATTGATAGAATGTATTCTATATCCTTCTTTTTATATAACCATATATTTTTCTTTTTCTCATTAGAAAAAGGTTGGTTTTTAGGCAATCATTGAGACAAGAATGACTTTTTTATCATAACTTATAACAGATAGGAGGAAAATGTATGTTATATAATAATCCAAATCTTGGGGATATTATGAATGAACAAGATAGTACAATTATTGGAAACAACAATGTCGTTGATCAAGACATGGATATTGATATCAATGTAGGAAATGATACAATGCCAATGGGAGGAAATGTTCCAATGATGGCAGATAGTCAAAGTCCTATTATGGAACCAATGCAAGAGCGTATTGTGAACCGTACAATCGTTCATAACGTTCCACATGTTTGCCCAATCCGTACGAGAATTATTAATCATCATATTTTCAGACATACGTATTGTCCACAATATTCTTGTTGTGAAGAAAACGTTTGTAGTAATGTTCAATGTGGCTCATGCAATCAATGTAGTCGTTTTAGATAAAGTGTCATTGACACTTTATTATTTTGTAAACATTTGTCTAATTATGTCACATTTGTTGCATGACTTCGTGTAAACATATATAGTTAAAATAGGGAGTGTGATATAGTGATTTATCCGTCTATTGATAAACTTTTAAACATTGTAGAAAGTAAATATGAACTAGTTCATATCGTAGCACGAAGAAGTAAAGAAATGTCAAAGACAGATCATTACCAAATGCCTGAATCTGAATACAAATGTAAAAAGAATATTGGGAGAGCCCTTGAAGAAATCCTAGAAGGGCGCTTAAAAGTGGAAAAAAGATCATAATATTTTCCACTTTTTTTGTGGAAAAAGAAAAAATGTGAATGTGATATAATAAAAAAGAGGTGAGCTGTTTGAAAATCACGAAATTTAAAAAAAATAAAAATCAAAGTTATACATTATTTTTAGAAAATGGAGAAGAATTGAATGTCTATGAAGAGGTTATTTTAAAATATGAACTTCTTTTATCTAAAACACTTAATGACAAAAAAAAACAAGCACTCCTTCAAGAAAATGTTTGGTGGGACGCTTATTATCAAGCTATAAGAATGATTAAAGTCAAAGCAAGGACTACCAAAGAAATAACAGAAGAACTTTTAAAAAAAGGATATTTACAAGAGGATATTGAGGAAGTAATAAGCAAACTTGTTTCACAAAATTATTTAGATGATAAGCGATACGCCGATAGCTATTTACATATGCAAATGAATACAACTGCTTGGGGTCCCGGAAAGATTAAAAGTAAGTTGCTTCAAAAAGGAGTTCCTCTTATAGATATTGAAGAAGTATTAACATCTTATACGAAAGATATTGAATTAGAAAAAATTAAAAAGCTTGTTGCAAAAGGAGTTCGGGCTAATCATTCTAAAAGTCAAAAGATGTTAAAGCAAAAGATGAAAGATACTCTTCAAAAAGAGGGATTTAATATGGATTTAATCCAACAAGAAATTTCAAAACTTTCTTTAGAAGATGATTCTCTCCTTCGTGAGAAAGAATACAACAAATTAAAAAGAAAACTGATGAGAAAATACGAAGGACAAAAATTAGAACAACAAATTCAAAGAAAACTGTACCAAAAAGGATTTACTTCTAATGAGTAAATCCTTCATTTTATGAAGATTGGGAAGCACTTTCAATTAAATCATTCATATAGTCATCATAAGCTTTCTTCAAATCATCATCTTCAAATTTTAATCCTCTTTTTTCTCTTGCATCGATCAATGCTTCATATCGTAGCGTTGTATCTTGATCTAATTTATTTTCAGCAAGCGTTTCAATAATGGTATCTTTTATTTTTGTAAGTTTTGGTTTGTCTGCTTGTTTTTCTTTTAAGATAATGTGATAACCATAGGTAGATTTAACAGGTTCTAAAGTATATTTTCCATTTTCAAGACCAATTGCTGCCTTTAAAAAGTTTTCATCCATTCCACTATCATGATTGAATGGCTCTAGTTCTCCACCTTTTTCAGCAGTGGCAGAATCATCACTATATTCTTTAGCAAGATCTTCAAATTTTTCGCCATCATTTAGTTTTTTAATCACTTCTTCTGCTTTTTTAAGAGCTTCTTTTTCTTTTTCTTCTTTTTCATCAGCTGACATATCATCCGTTGTCTTAGGTGTAATTAAAATGTGTTTTGCAGTAATATCACCAATGACAGTATTTTCATAGTAATCATTGATTTCATCATCTTTGATTTGCTCTTTTACCATCTCTTTAATCGCTTTATCTCTTTTGTATTCTAGAGATATCATATCTCGTAGTGCTTGTTCATTTTCAAGCCCTAAATATTGTTTAATAGCTTGTTCAAATTGCTCTTGATCATTATTGTATTGTGCTTTCATTTGTATGATTTGACTATTGACATAATTTGTTTCCTCATCGTCAGTCTTATAAGCTTTATCAAATAGGGCATGATCAATCATTTCGATAAGGGCAGCAACACCATACCGATCTTTTAATTCTTTGTATAAAGCATCTGAGGTAATTTCACCTTTTGTATACGTAACTACTGGTTTTTCTCCATTTTTTAAGGTAACTTCTTTTCCACAACCTGTAAGTCCAAGTGTCAAACAAGATAGAAAAATGGTCCCTACAATGATTTTTTTATTCTTCATGTTTTTCTCCTTTCAATCGTTTTAATCATAACAGACTTTTCTTACTTTCGCAAGTAAACTTAGGACTAATATAATCACACAATTTAGACTTTTACCATAAAATAATGTGAAGACTAGAAAAAAGGAGGATGTAAGTTATGGGTAATTATGTATCTTCATCAGCAATTATTTTAGTACTATTCATTTTACTCGTTATCATCGTCGGTGCCTATATCTAAACATAAAGGAGGTGTTTAAAAATGGCTTGCAATAATACAGTAAATCAAACAACATGTTCTTCTTGCAACTACAATCCATGTGAATGTGGTGGAAATGGAAGAAATGGCTTTATCATTATTGTTGTACTTTATATTTTATTAGCAATTATCTTAGGTTCAGTTTACAACTACTAAGAGAAAGGAAGAGCTCTTCCTTTTCAAATATGTATAGAAAGAAAGTTTTAAGGAAAAATTAATACGGGTGAATACAATGTATTATTATCTTGCAAACTTTCTTTTATTTTGTATTGTAGGGTCTATTTTTGAAGAAACCATAAAACTTCTTTGGATTCCTCATTTACAAAGTGGTATTTTAAATGGACCTTTTGTACCAGTATATGGGTTTGGTATTGTGATCATTCTATTCATTGGTAAATGGGTTGAAAAGAAAATAAAAGGAAGTAAAATAAAGCGTTATTTGGTAATTTTTTTGATCGTCACTTTTCTTTTAACAGGATTAGAGTGGCTAGGAGGCATGTTGATTGAATGCATTTTTCATAAGGTTATGTGGAGTTATCAGGATGTTCCTCTTCATATAGGTCATTATATCGCAGTACCAATTAGTATAGGTTGGGGTATAGGATCTTGTATCTTTTTACTCTGGATAAAACCATGGACAGATAAACTCATTAAAAAAATACCCAGGATTTGGGTATATTTGGTCTTTTTCCTTTTCTTATTTGATGTTTTTAATACATTTATTTTAAAAGGTTTTATCTATGAGAACTTGATAGACTTCTTTTACTTCTTTTAACACCTTTTCATTGTATTGGTAATCCACTAAATCATCTTGATATCTTGGAGTTAAATGAATATGAAAATGTTTTACTTCCTGCCCATAAAAATTATTTTGTGAAAGCGTAAGTCCTTCACAGTGAAGCTTTTCTTTTAATAAAGGGTAGATTTTTTGTTGAATCACTTCAAGAGCATGTACTATAAAAGATTCATTGACATCTAAAATAGTAACCAAATGATCTTTAGGTACTAAAAGAAGATGCCCATTTGTACTGGGGTTAATATTCATAAAAACTTTTAAAACATCATCTTCATAAACTGTGTAGGAAGGTAATTCTCCTTTTATAATTTTACAAAAAATACAATCGTTCATACTATTTCCTCCATTTCAATACCAGAGTTGGTATCTTTTGTTTTTTCTTCTTGATAAAGTTGATTGAGAATCGTTTCTAATTCCCCTTTTTGAATGATGTCTCTTGTGATATTACGAAGAATTAAGCCTCTTGTTCCATCACTTTGCAAAACAAATTTTCCTTGATAGTAAAGAGGGTTACATTCATTTTCTTCTAACAGAGCATCGATTTTTTTTAGTTTTTCTTGCATCTCGTGAGCACTTAAATTAAGAAGTGTTGTGGTAAATTGTACTTCATAAAAAGCTATTTTTTTACTAGGTTGTTTTAAAAGTTGTTTTTTGGTTTTGCTTTTCATCTTATCTAATGTCATAGTGGATTCTATATTTACTTTTGATACATTTTCTTGTAATATTTTTTCTATTTCTTTTTGAATTTGCATTGTTGTTTTCTTTAGAAATTGATTCCCTTCTACATAGTCTTTTTGATAGGTAGAAGTAATTTTTTTATTTTTATGATAGATAAGCTCAAACGATAAATCATGGTTTTTTTGATTTTGATAAAGTAATGAATAGCTTTTTTCTTGAAAAGAATAAACCAGTTTTCCTTCTATCACTTCATTTTGAATTGTTTGATAATGTTTTTCAAAATAGTGATGTAGTTCTTTTTCAATTTTGGGGTACAATATGATATTTCCTTTTTCATGTAGGATAATTATACCAAATGATACAAATGTAAATAGAAAGAAAATAGCCATTTGCCACATTAATACCATTTGTTTTCTCATCTTACCACCTAACTGTATTCTATAAGATTTTTTGAAAAAATACAAATAAAAAGGTGGAATTTGTTCACCCTTTTTTGTGAATATAGCGAATATTCACTAATCATATGATATTTTTGAAAATAATTTATACACATATATACAAAAATTTTTAGTCATTTGGTGTAAACTCACTTTCTCTATAAAAGATGACATGATATAAT
>CANQDI010000009.1 GCA_947591575.1 uncultured Bacilli bacterium
AGAAGAGATTGATAAGGTTCTTGAAGTGTCATTTTTGTTAATGTTAATCCACAGCTAGGTGCAGTCACACCATTACGACTTCGATCTTTACTTTCTAATATTTCCCTTACCCTCATAGGTTCTATTTTACCCGTTCCTACTTTTAAAAGTATGCCAACCATATTCCGAACTTGATACCTTAAAAAACCTTTTCCACAAAAAGTAAATACAATTTCATCTGGAAAAGCAGGATCAATTTGACAAGTAGCTAATCGAATCGTGCGAACACAATTCTCTTTAGTTTCATTTTCTGTGACAAAAGAGCGAAAATCATGTTTACCTACAAAATAAGTGATTGCATCCTGCATTTCCTTAAGGCGAAGTGGATAGTTATGTTGATAGACAAAACGTCTTCGTAAAGGATTATACTGACCAACATTTATTCGGTATTGATAAGTTTTTTCTACTACAACATACCTTGCATGAAAATCATTTGGTACTTCGATGACCTCATTCACATAAATATCATCAGGTAAATAGCTATTCAGTGCTCTTTTTAGTTTATACGGTGTAATAGAAACTTCTAAATCACAATGAGCAATTTGGCAGAGCGCATGCACTCCCTGATCCGTTCTACCAGAAGCAACTAACTTTGTTTTTTTTGAATGATTAATTTTAAACAAGGCGTCTTCTATAACCCCTTGAATCGTCACTAGTTTACCTTGTCTTTGGTATCCATGATAAGCCGTTCCTTCATAAGAAAAGCAAATACAATAACGCATCATCATCACTCCTATATCTTAAAATAATAAAAAAATCAAATGTTTTCCACAGAAATTGTGGAAAACATTGACAATTTTTGTAAAGATTCGTTATTTATCCATAGTTATCCACAATCTCATGAAACTTTTCGATAAATATCCTTAATCAAATCTCGAATATCTTTATAAGCATCTAATTGGATATTTTTGGTTTTCTTCACATAATTTACAAAAGAAATCACTTGAGGAATAGATATATTTTCTTTTTCAAGAAGAAAGCTATTTGAATATACCTCCTCTACCGAACCATGTAAAAGAACTGTTCCTTTTTTCAATAAAATGACATCGTCTGCATATTGATATATAAGTTCACAATCATCCGTACTAAAGAGAAACGTTTTCCCATATTTCTCTTTCATTTTTGAAAAAAGCCGCATCAATTGCTTCGTACTTTTAGAATCAAAATTTGCAAAAGGATTATCTAAAAGAAACACCTCTGGATTTAGAAGAAGTACAGAAGCAATTTGAAGAAGTTTCATTTCAGAGTGAGAAAGAATCGACAGAGGAAAAGTAAGAACTGCTTTAGGAAGACCTACAAGATGAATGGCATCTTCTATTTTTTTTGTTTCATTATGACATGAAAGATGATATTGTAATATCCAATAATGAAAATATTCTTGTACAGTAGAAATATGAGAAGGAAAGGAGATTTGGGAAGATAAAAAAGCTATTTTTTCTTGATAAAGATAACGATCTTTTAAGAGGATACGCTTTCCATCATGATAAATGAAGCCAGTAACAGGCTTTTTCATAGTAAGAATTTCAAAAAGACAAGATGTATTTTCTCCAGTAACTGCAATCAACTTTTGAGAAGGAATGAGAAGGTTTATTTTTTGAAGCTCTTCACAAGATACATTTTTTAATCTGATTTCCATAGAGCATTCACCAGCTTTTCTTGAGTTAAATAGATAGTATCTACCAAATTATAGTATTGAAGTTTTACAGATAAATCAACAAAAAATGGTAAGTCCAATCCAATTTTATTTAAAATGCCATCTTCTTTTAACACTTCAAAAGGAGAGCCTTCCAATAAAATATTCCCTTGATGCAAAATAAGTACTTTATCTCCAACGAGTGCATGTTCTAATTTTGAAGAAGTAATAAAAATAGTCATTTTCTCTTGTTTTAAAAAATAAATATCCCGATAAAGAATCTCTTTTTCTTGAGGAGAAACCATTTCAAAAACATGATCCAGTAAAAAAATTTTTGGTTTTAAAATAACAGCAAGCGCAAAGTACAGGCGAATTTTTTGAAAAAGGGTTAATTCATTAGGATTTTTTTTAAGAAGAGGCGTTAACCCAAATTGTTTTTTTACCTTTTCAAGAACTTCTTGTATTTCTTCTTCTTGAAGTTTCACATAAGAAAAATAAAAAGAAAGTTCTTCTTGAACACGAAAAAAACGAAAAGGAAAAGAAGCATCTTGAAAAAGAAAGAAAAAATTTTTTTGTTTTTCTCTAGAATCAATTGAATCAAGAGATTTATTTTCAAAAAAAATCATTTCTTTTGTAGGAATCAACCCAGATAAGATTTTTGAAAGGACCGTTTTTCCAGAACGATTAGGTCCTACAAGAACCGTCACTTGATTTTCAATCAATGAGAAAGTGCAATGAGAAAAAAGTGACTGATACGATAAGTCCCGAACATCTAAAATTGTTTTCATTGATTATCTTTCCCCCTATTATTTACCTATATCTATGATACAAAATAGAAAAAGTACTTATTGTTTTTTAGCACTTTGAAAGTGATATGCCATTTTAGCCAGTGTTTGATCACTTACAAAATGACTACAAAATTTAGCACATTTCATCGTAAACCCAGGTATAATTACAGTTTTTCCTTTTAACATTTGATCAATTGCATAATGAGCAACAAAACGACTTGACAAAGCTTTTGTTCCAAATTTAACTCCTGCCACACGATTGAAATTGGTATGAACAGGTCCTGGACAAACTACAGCAATTTTTACATGACTTTTTTTTCTACGTAATTCTTCATGAATTGCTAGGGAAAGTTTATATACATAAGATTTGGAAGAATAATAGGCAGCCATTAAAGGCCCTGCATAAAAAGAGGCACTAGATGCAATATTCAAAATCATTCCATGATCTTTTTTCATCATATCTTTTAGAAAGAATTTAGAAAGCATATGAACTGCTTGTACATTGACTCGAAGCATTTCAAGTTCCTTAGAAATATCCGTCTCTTGAAACTCTCCAAAAATACCAAAACCAGCATTATTAACAAGTAAATCAATTTCTTCCTGTCTTGTTAAAATGTAGAGTTCTTTTACTTTTTGCTCTATAGATAAATCCACAACGACTACTTTTACTTTGACAGGAAGCTCTTTTTGTAACTGTTCTAATTTTTCACGATCACGAGCTACTAAAATTAAATCATATCCTAATTTTGCAAGATAACGGGCTATTTCTTTTCCAATACCACTGGATGCACCAGTAATTAACGCTTTCATAAACCCACCTCCTGTACTGTCATTATATCAAAAGATACAAATAAATTCTAGGATTATTTCCCAATCTACATCAGAAAGAAGTTCTCCCCACCATTTCATATATGTTTGTTCAAAAAACTTTTTTATCAGAAACATATTTCTTGAGTGCTAATACGCTCTTGAATAGTACATCGATAATCCTTTTTTATCAATTTGACAAACAAAACGACAAAAAGATGCAATTTGTCTTGTTTCATTTTAAAACATATATTATAATGAAATAAACTAAAGGAAGGTGAAGAAAATGGATGGAAAAACGAGAATGATTACCGTCGCAACCTTTACGTTTCTTGGGATTTACTCCATTACCTGTGGAGCAATCTATCCAAAATATCAAGAAGCAAGAACACCCAAAACATCTTTCTTACTCATCGAACAAAAACAAATTGGTATAAAAAAGGAAGTATCTTTAAAATTAAAGGAAATCACAACAGAAGTCAATATTCCTCTTTCTGTAAAGATTATTGATTATTTAGAAGGAGATGTATCCAGCGAAGTTCTAGCTGAACTCAAATTAGATACAAGCGAAGTAAATGTACAACAGCCTGGTGAATATACTTATAAAATATATTATAAAAAGAAAGTATTTAAAGGAAAAGTTATTGTAAAAGAAAAAGAAATAAAAGAACCTGAAGTGATACAACAAACAATTACATTACGACCTATTACTATTAAATTAGGAGAACTAATTCCAACTGATTTATCTGTCTACATAATAGAACCACTAACAGATGAAATGAAAATTAATATGAAATTAGATCTTTCTCAAATTGATCCTAATAGACCTGGTGAATATACATACACAATATGGTATAATGGTGCATACTATCAAGGACAATTTACAATTGTGGAAGATAAACCTATTGTATCTGGAGGAACGCAAGAAAGTAATCAAGGAACTGGTGAACAAAAAGGTGGAAACAGTGAAGAATCCAGTGAAAACAATGGAACAAATACACAATAAGGCCCAAAAATAAGAAGGGTCTTTTTTTATGTATTCTTTTGTTTGAATGATGCAAACTAATATTGAAAGGAGCATTTATGAACGAAAACGAAGAAATTCTAAAAACAATTTATAAAGATAGTGAAATGGCTGTTTTTACTTTAAAAACACTATTAGAAAATTTAAAAGAAAAAAGCAATAAAATCAAAGAGACTGTTTCAAATATATTAGAAGGATATCAAAGATATCAGGATGAATCCCTTCAGTACTTAGAAGACTTAAATTATAGCAAAGAAACAGAAGGCAAAATGGCAAAAATGGCTTCGAAAATAGGAATTCATAAAGAAGTAAAAAAGGATAATAGTGATTCTTCCATTGCAGAAATGTTAATTCAAGGAATTTCAATGGGAAGTTTAAAAATGAAACAAAAGTTGAATCAATGCGAAGAACATTTAGAAAAACAATATTATAAATTTGCTAAAGATTTTCTTACCTTTCAAGAAGAAAATATAAAAGCATTAAAAAAAGAATTATAAAACGTAACACTATAACATGTTACGTTTTTTTAAGATATAAGCAACAAATAAGGAAAGAAGCATAGAAATAAATATTAAATAAATAAAGGAAAATGGATTTGATGAAAAATCTCCTAGTGGAACATTCATTCCCATAAATGACGCAACCATCGTAGGAATAGAAATAACAATTGTAATTCCTGCCAAAAATTTCATAATGGTATTTAGATTATTTGAAATAATGGTAGCAACCGTATCTGTCATACTTTCTAAAATTCCTCGATAAAGTTCCGCCATAGAAGTTGCTTGATTGTTCTCTATAATTGCATCTTCCAATAATTCCTGATCTTCTTCGTAAAGATTCATAACATTTCCTCTAAAAATCTTATCAAGAACAATTCCATTAGAACGAAGTGCTGTAATAATATAGGTTAGACTATTTTCTATTTCGAGCAAATTCAAAATCTCTTCATTCTTGGTAGCATGCAGCATATTTTCTTCAGCCACTTCAATTTTACGATTAATATTCCTCAATATTTTTAAATATGTCACTGCAATTCTATAGGCAACTTGAATGGTTAAACGACTCTTTTTATATGTATAAAGTTCTTTTACTTTGCCTTTTGTAAAATCACTAAAAATAGATGTTTTTTGGCTTGCAACCGTAATGATATATTCATCTCTTACCAATAAAATCCCAAGAGTAGCTGTTTTAATTGATTCCATATGATGATGCTTATGAATAATTGGAATATCTAAAAGAATTGCCTTACAACCATTTTCTTCATCAATACGTGGTTTTTCATCATCATCAAGGACGCTTTTAATAAATTCTACAGAAACATTGACTTGTTGTGATAATTGCTCTAATTCTTTCTCTTCTGGACTAATCAATTGAATCCAGCAACCGCTACTGATTTCATCAACTTTTTCCAAAACATTTGTTTCTAAATTACTTTGATAAATTCGAAGCATTTTCTTTACCCCTTCCTATTTTTAACTATAATTTTTTTTAAATCTTTTGTCAAGGAAGGGTAAGCATTTTATTCTAAAGAAGTATGTTTTATTTCTTGCTCATTTTTAGAGTATATTGTAAGTTTTTCATTTGTATCACATAAGACAAGTAAAAGATGTTCTATATCATGATATCCTTCATTTTCAAGACGTTTTAAAAACCATTTTTTATCATGTCCAATCATTTTAATATTTTCTTCCATAATATTTCCATCAATCAATAAACTAGATGTAAGACCTTTAAAAGGAACTTTTAATTTCATATCACTTGGAGTCGCTGGGTTATATTTACTTTTTAAAAGAAAACTAATTCTACCATTTGCTTCCATCAGTGCATATTCTACTTCAGATAAATCAAAGTAGCCATTATTTCTTGCTTCTTGCAATAAATCATTCACATCCATTTTTGCCCTTTTTAAGCCTTTCATAAGTATCTCTCCGTTTTGAATAAGGAAAAAAGGAGATCCTGTAAAAAAGCGACGTGCTAAAATACTTTTCATCGTAAGAAAAGAAATAAAAATGGAAGATACTCCATAAATAATAATAGAAAAAACACCTTCAAAAAACTTTACATCCTGATTTAAGGTCATTTCAGCTGCCAAGGAACCAATCGTAATTCCAATAATATAATCAAATAGATTTAACTGTCCTATCTGCTTTCTCCCCATTATTTTTGTAATCAAAAAAAGAACTATAATTGACAATAAACCTCTTCCTAAAACTTCTAAATAATTCATTGATATCACCTAGTAATAATATGGACAGTTCCATCCAATTTATACGACTAGGAAAGTCCAATAATTTGTCCATCAATCCAATCAATTTTTTCATAATTCGGATGTTTAGGTAATCCTGGCATCGTATAAATATCTCCTAATAAAAAGGAAACAAAACCAGCACCACTTTCTAAATGAATCTCTTTCACATAAAGCACATTATCCTTTGGATAGCCCAATTTTTTGGGATCAGATGAAATGGAATACTGTGTTTTTGATACACAAATTGGGTAAGAAGAAAATGGTGTATTCTCGAGTTCTTTTAACATATTTTTTGCTTGATCACTATACTGAATTTCTTTAGCATGATAGACCTTTTCAGCAAGACAAAGCATTTTTTCTTCAAGAGACATCTTATTTTTATAAAGAGAAACAAATTGATTTTCTTCTTGCATTTCATGAAGTACTTTTTCAGCAAGACAAAGAGCCCCGCTTCCGCCATCCTTATAAGCTGTACTTATCTCACATGATAACCCTTTTTCTTCGACAAAAGATTTTACAAGATTAATTTCTTCTTCTTTATCTTCTGTAAATTGATTAATCGCAACAATGATTGGAACTTGATAATTTGATAGATGATCTAAGTGAGCCTCAATGTTGGAAAGTCCTAAGGAAAGATCTCCATTACCATGATATTTTAAAGCCCTAATTGTCACTACAAACACAACTGTACTAGGTGCCAATTGAGCACTGGGACAAACAATATTACAAAACTTTTCTGCACCTAAATCAGCGCCAAATCCAGCTTCTGTAATACAATAATCTGCAAAAGAAAGAGCTGCTTTTGTTGCAATAACACTACTACAACCATGAGCAATATTAGCAAAAGGTCCTCCATGAACAAGCGCCGGAGTTCCTTCTAATGTTTGTACTAAATTAGGGTAAAAAGCATCTTTTAAAAGAACCATTAACGACCCATCTAGATGTAAATCTTTTACTGTTATTGCCTGATTATGAACATCATAGGCTACAATCATTCTTTTTAAACGGTTTCTCAAATCTTCTCGATCTTTAGCAAGACAAAATAAAGCCATAATAGAAGAAGCAGAAGTAATTTGAAAAGAAGTAGGATATAGATGATCTCGAACAGATACAGTTATATTTCGCAAACTTCTATCGTTGATATCTAAGCAACTTTGATGAACAATTTTTTGTATTTTTAGTTCATTTCCATGATAAATATGATTATAAATAGCTGCACTAATTAAGTTATTACAGGTTGTAATGGCATGAAAATCTCCTGTAAAATGAAGATTAATATCTTCCATTGGGACTATCTGAGAATAACCTCCTCCAGTTGCTCCACCTTTCATACCAAACACAGGTCCTAAAGATGGTTCACGTAAGGATAAACATACATTTTTTTCTAACTTTTGAAATGCATCTGCAAGACCAATCGATACAGTCGTTTTTCCTTCTCCAAAAGGGGTAGGACTCATGGCTGTCACAAGAATCAATTTTCCTTTTTGTTCGCGTGCTTCCTTTATAATTTTAGCTTTATCTTGCCCATATAAGATGAGATCTTCCATAGAAAGTCCTAACTTCTCTGCAACTTCTAAAATAGGTTTTGTTTTAACTGTTTTTGTAATCTCTAAATCTGTCATAAATATCATCCCTTTCCTTTGATTATGATATTAACTTTTTTCATTTTCCTCTAATTTTTTAGCAAGCATTTTGATTTTACGAAACCGATGACTTAAGCCGGATTTTGTAATAGTTCTTCCTGTTTCAATGGATATAATTTCTGCAAGTTCTTTTAAAGAAGATTCTTTATATTTTTCTCGATAAATTAACGCTTCCTTTGTTTTTTCATCAAGTAATTCTATTCCCATTTTTTTTCGAATAATATCAATATCTTTCAATTGTTCTAATGCAGTTTCTACAATTTTATCTACATTTGCTTGCTCACAGTTATTTAAACGATTCGTATAATTTTTCTGATTTCGATAAATACGCACATCTTCATAATATAATACTGCCTTGGTAGTTCCTAATATTTTTAAAAAATCACTGATACTTTCAGCCTCTTTTAAATAAACCATATAGCCTTTATCGCGGGTCAAAAGCTTAGCATTCAATCCAAAAACATTCATTAATTTTTGAACAAAGACAGCTTCTTTTGGCTTTTCAATCAAAATTTCCATATGATAACGAGATGTTTTAGGATCATTGACACTGCCTTTCGCTAAAAAAACGCCTTTTAAGTAAGCACGAATTTCTGCATTTCCATCAACTAAATATAATGGTGGACTTTCTAAATAAACACATTGTTTTTCAAATCCAATCTTTTCTAAAAAAGAAGTGCTATTTTGCGGTAAAATAAGCATTTGTAAAACATTCTTACTAAAATTTAAATGTTCTTTTTTTTCCATCGTAATAGGTACTTCTAAAAAAGATTGCAATTCCTTTTGTAGAAATTGAATAATATGAGGGTTTTCATTAGAAAGAAACAAATTTTTTTCACTCTTTTCTAAGTTATTTCTTACAAATCCAGAAAGACATGCCAATAACTCTGTTTTTGTGAACATCGTTTCCAATATTTCATTTTTAACTTTTGCAGTAAAAGACATCAAATCACCCCATTAGTACAACAGTTTAAAAGAAAAAATAATTACTCGATTTTTTCTTCGTGATATAAATGAAAAAATTTCTTTTTATTGTTTGGATGAAAAAAACATATATAAACGCCTACTCCAAAGAGAACAATTGAAACAAGTTGAGCAATTCGAATACTTCCTAACATCAAACTGTCCATACGCATTCCTTCAATAAAAAACCTTCCTACTGAATACCATATAAGATAACTTCCAGTTAATTGTCCTATATGTAAATACCGATATTTTCGAATGCATAATAACAAAAGGAAGCCGACAAAATCAAAAATCGATTCATAAAGAAAAGTTGGTTGATGATATGCTCCTCCAATATACATTCCCTTCACAATCCATGCTGGTACCCCTTGAGCTAATAATTTGCTTTCTTGTATAACAGCTCCATAGGCTTCTCCATTAAAGAAATTTCCCCAACGACCAATAGCTTGTCCTAAGATAAGCCCAACAACAATTATATCAAGTATCTTTAAGAAATTTTGATGATGTTTATTCGTATAGAATAAAACTGTCATTCCTCCAAAAAGTAGCCCGCCATGAATTGCTAGGCCTCCTTCCCAAATCTTAAAAATCTCTATCGGATGAGCACAATAATACGATAAGTTAAAAAGAACATAATAAATTCTAGCCCCTAAAATTCCGAAAATAATCGTATAAAATGCTAAATTAAAAAAGAAATCTAAATTCATTTTCTGCTTTTTGGCTTCTAAATAAATGACTGTAAAAGCAGCGAGAACACCTAAAAAAATAAAAACAGAATACCAATAAATATGAAGAACCCCTATATTAAGGAAAACTCTATTCATATACATGCACCTTTCTCATAATAGGGCGCAAGATATAATAATCAACAAAAGCATTTGCGATAGAAATGAGAATAGCTATGCAGAAAGCAATCCAAATATCCTGAAGATCAAAATGGCTTCCCAGAATCCAATCAGTTAATTTTAAAATAAATAAATTAATACAAGGATAGAAAAGACCCAAGGTAAGTCCTGTGATAGGAATTGTTAAGGTAACAAGTAATGGTTTAATGGTTTGATTCAAAAGAACAATGACGAGCACTGCAATAAATCCATAAATACAAGGATGAGCACTATCAAGATAGAAGGTCTTAAAGAAGTGAGAAACCACTAAAAAAACAAGGGTGTAACTAAGTAAATAAAGAATCCACTTAAATAGAAATATAACTTGATTCTTGTTTTTCTTTAAAGTTACCCGATTCATTATACTCCTCCTTGTTTTCTTGAATTATTCCTTAACATCTTTTAATATTTTATGCAAAAACTGTCCCGTGTAGGATGCTTTATTTTGGCTTATTTCTTCAGGTGTACCAGTGGCCACTATTTCTCCACCACCATCGCCACCTTCTGGTCCTAAATCAATGATGTAATCTGCCACTTTAATAACATCTAGGTTATGCTCGATAACAAGTACTGTGTCTTTATTATCTACTATTTTTTGCAAAATTGCAAGTAAGCGTTTAATATCATGTGTATGTAACCCTGTCGTTGGTTCATCAAGAACAAAAAGGGTCTTTCCCGTTGCTTTTTTCTGAAGTTCTTTAGCAAGTTTAACACGCTCTGCCTCCCCTCCTGATAAGGTAGGAGCACTTTGCCCTAATTCAATATAACCCAAGCCAACTTCTTCTAACACCTTTAACTTATTAACAATTTTTGGGTGATTCTCAAAAAAATCAATGGCTTCGCTGACACGCATTTTTAATACATCGGCAATATTTTTTCCTTTATATTTAATCTTTAATGTTTCACTATTATAGCGAGTTCCATGACAAATTTCACAAGGTACATATACATCCGGTAAAAAGTGCATTTCAATTTTTTTCACACCATCGCCACGACAGGATTCACATCGTCCACCTTTAACATTGAAAGAAAACCGATTTTTTTCAAATCCTTGCATCTTTGCTTCTTTAGTTGTAGTAAACAATTCACGAATATCATCAAAAACACCTGTATAGGTTGCAGGATTACTTCGAGGAGTCCTTCCAATTGGGCTTTGTGAAATATCTACCAATTTATCAATATTTTGAATACCAAGTATACTCTTGTGCTTTCCTGCTTTTATCTTAGAATGATAGAGAGTTGTTGCTATCTTTTTACAAAGAACTTCATTAATTAAACTACTCTTTCCACTTCCAGATACTCCTGTAACACAAGTAAAAGTCCCTAATGGAATTTTTACATTTACATCTTTTAAATTATTTTCTTGTGCTCCTTTAATTTCTAAAAACTTACCATTTCCTTTTCTTCTTGTCTTTGGAACTTCAATCGAATACTCTCCACTTAAATATTTTCCTGTCAAACTATTTTCATTATGCATGACTTCCAATGGGGTTCCTTTTGCGACCACTTCACCACCACGATCTCCTGCAAGAGGACCAATGTCTACTAAATAATCTGCAGCAAGCATCGTATCCGTGTCATGTTCTACCACAATTAATGTATTTCCTAAATCTCGCATTTCAAGAAGAGAATGAATTAATCTCTCATTATCTCTTTGATGCAGACCAATTGACGGTTCGTCAAGAACATATAGCACACCTGTTAGACGAGATCCAATCTGTGTTGCTAAACGAATTCGTTGTGCTTCTCCTCCTGATAAGGTACCGGCACTGCGTGCTAAAGTAAGATAATCTAATCCAACATTAGATAAAAACTGTAGACGAGAAACAATTTCTCTCACTAATAAATCTGCAATTTTTGCTTGCTCCTTATTCAGTTTTAAATTTGTAAAAAAAGAAAGTAAATCACCAATACTCATACAAGTTACTTCATAAATATTTTTTCCTCCAACAAGAACGGATAAAACATTTTCATTTAATCTTGCCCCATGGCACATTTCACATTCTTGTTCAACCATAAACCGTTCTAACCATTCTCGAATCCAAGTAGAAGTCGTTTCCATATATCTTCTTTCAAGGTTTACAAGCACCCCTTCATAATAATCGACATGATTAGAAATATTACCACTTTTAGAAGCGTAATGAAAATGAATTGGTTCATTACTGCCAAATAAAATCAAATCTTTTTCTTTCTTTGAAAGCTTTTTATATGGCTTATCCATATCAATTTTATAATGTTTACAAAGGCATTCTAATCTTTTAAAATAGATGTTATCATGATCATCACCCATCGTCGTAATTGCAAATTCATTAATACTTAAATCTTTATTTGGAATTACTAAATCTTCATCAATACGTAGTTTTACCCCAAGTCCTTTACATTCGGGACAAGCACCATAAGGTGCATTAAAACTAAAAATACGTGGTTCTAATTCTGGAAGAGAAAACTCACAATATGGACAAGCAAAAGACTCAGAAAAAACAAGTTCCTTTGCATCTTCTCCTAATATTTGAATGACTACTTTCCCTTGAGATAACTTGGTAGCAATTTCAATGGATTCAGAAAGACGACTTTTACTATCTTCTTTTAAAACAATTCGATCGATCACAACATCAATATTATCTTTTTTATTTTTATCAAGGACAATCTCTTCTCCTAAATCATACATTTCTCCATTGATACGAACACGAACATAACCTTCTTTTTGGAGATTTTCTAACAACTCTTTATGAGAACCTTTTTCACCATGAACAACGGGACTTAAAATAACTAATTTAGTTCCCTTAGGATATTCCATTACCTTATTAGCCATTTCTTCTATACTCTGTCTTTCAATAGGTACATGATGATTAGGACAATAGGGAATTCCAATACGAGCAAATAAAAGACGTAAATAATCATAAATTTCTGTAACGGTTCCTACAGTACTTCGAGGATTTTTTGAAGTGGTTTTTTGATCGATACTAATCGCAGGAGATAACCCTTCAATACTATCTACATCGGGTTTTTCAGTTCCTCCTAAAAATTGTCTAGCATAACTCGATAAACTTTCTACATACCGACGTTGTCCCTCTGCATAAATTGTATCAAAGGCCAAAGAACTCTTTCCACTTCCAGATACACCCGTCATGACAATAAATTTGTTTTTGGGAAGATCAATATTAATATTTTTTAAATTATTCTCTCTAGCTCCCTTTATGACAATTTTATCCATGTGATTCACCTCTTAAACAGGCTTATTATAACACGAATAAATGTACGTGTAAATAGAATTCTTCTTGAAAAAAAAGCCAACGGCTTCTTTCTATCCTTTATATTCTCCACCATTAATATGGAAAACTTGTCCTGTCGTATAACTCGCATCATCACTTGCCAAATAAACAAAGATAGGAGCAATTTCATAAGGTTGTCCTGCTCGTTTCATTGGACAGTCCGCTGCTAAAAACGGAATTTTTTCTGCTTCCCAACAAGCTGGTTGTAAAGGAGTCCAAAAAACACCTGGAGAAACAGCATTTACTCGAATATTTTTAGAAGCTAAATTAGTGGATAAACTTCTTGTAAATCCAACAATTGCACCCTTTGTTGTAACATAATCAATTAATTCTGGTTCTCCTTTAAAAGTAGTAATAGAAGTAACATTGATAATAGAGGATCCACCTTGTAAATAAGGAAGAGCAGCCTTGGTTAGATAAAACATTCCATAAACATTGACTTTCATTGTATAATCAAATTGTTCATTTGTAATATCTTCAAGGCTCTTTTGTTGATACTGAACGCCAGCATTATTGACTAAAATATCTAACTTTCCGAAAGTTTGAATGACTTCATCAATAACTTGATTACAAAAACAAGGTCTTGTAATATCTCCTTGAATAGCAAGACAAATACCTCCAAAAGAACGAATATAACGCAAAGTATCTTCAGCATCTTTTGTTTCATTTAGAAAAGTGATTACTACCTTAGCCCCTTCTTTTGCATAATAAACTGCAACAGCTCGGCCGATTCCAGAATCACCACCTGTAATGAGCGCTACTTTTCCTGTTAATTTACCACTAGATCGATAATTAGGACAATCAAAAACAGGAAGTGGATTCATTATATATTCAAATCCAGGTTGATGATCTTGATGCTGTGGAGGAAATTCCAATAGAAATTCCGTACACTTTTTTCCAATCTTATTCATTTTATCACCTAATATAAATTACGTAATAAAATACTAAAAAAGACAAAAGTTTGATTCTTTATTTTATAAATCACAAGAAATTTTATTTTTTCCTTTACCTCTTCAAAGAAGATACCATGGATTTACTAAATGATTTCATTTTCATGAAGAATTTTTTCACACTTTTTCTATACAGAATCCAATTAGATCAAGATTCTATAGAAATTTGTTCAAACATTACAAAGACAGGAAAGGAGAAAAGAAGAAACTTTTTTATTCATCTACTTCCATTTCAAATAATAAATCTCTTAATTCCATTGCCCGCTCAAAATCTAGATTTGCTGCAGCTTGTCTCATTTCATGTTCAATGGTATCTCTCATGTGTATTCGTTCTTGTTTTGTCATCTTTTTCTCTTCTTTTTCATTCGCTTTATTATCCTGATTACGGATTACTTCTCTAATCTCCTTTTCAATCGTCTTTGGAATAATACCATGATCAAGGTTATATTTTTCTTGAATCGCTCTACGACGCTTAGTTTCTTCAATGGCTTCTTTCATACTATCGGTTACTTTATCAGCATACATAATAACATGTCCATTTGCATTTCTTGCACATCTTCCTATGGTTTGGATAAGACTTCGGCTACTTCTTAAAAATCCTTCTTTATCTGCATCCAATATAGAAATTAAAGAAACTTCTGGAATATCAATTCCTTCCCGAAGTAAGTTAATTCCAACTAATACATCATATTTTCCAATTCTTAAATCATGAATAATTTGAAGACGTTCTAACGTTTTTACTTCTGTATGAAGATATGCAACTTTCATATCAATTTCTTTTAAATAGTTTGTAAGTTCTTCCGCCATACGGATAGTAAGTGTTGTAACTAAAGTACGTTCATTTTTCTCTATTCGCATTCGAATTTCTTCAACTAAATCATCAATCTGTCCTTCTGTTTTTCTTACTTCAATGGTCGGATCTAACAACCCTGTTGGACGAATAATTTGTTCAACAAACTGGTGAGAAGTTTTTTCAAGTTCATAATCTCCAGGTGTTGCTGAAATATAAATAGCTTGATTTACTTTTTTTTCAAATTCATCGAATTTCAAAGGTCGATTATCTAAAGCACTTGGCAGACGAAATCCAAATTGAACAAGATTCATTTTTCGTGATCGATCTCCATTATACATTCCTCGAACTTGTGGTAAGGTTACGTGACTTTCATCGACTACTAATAAAAAATCATCTGGGAAAAAATCCATTAAAGTAGTAGGCGTCTCTCCTTCTTTACGTCCTGCCATATGTCGAGAATAATTTTCAATGCCATGACAAAAACCAGTTTCCTCTAGCATCTCTATATCATATTTAGTACGCTGTTCTAATCGTTCACAAGCTAATAATTGATTTGTTTCTTTAAAGTATTTTACTCTCTCTTCTAATTCGTTTTTAATGCGTTTTATGGCTTCTTGTAATTTCTCATCACTAATCACAAAATGAGAAGCAGGAAACAGTGAAATGGTCTTTTTGTTTGATAAAACAGCCCCTGTTAATGTATCAATTTCACTAATGCGATCTACTTCTGATCCAAAAAATTCAATGCGGTATCCCGTTGTATTTTGATAACTTGGAATAATTTCAAGTACATCTCCTCGAACTCGGAAAGTACCTCTTTTAAAATCAAGATCATTTCGTTCATATTGCATTTCTATCAGTTTAGCTAAAACTGTATTTCTTTCAACTTCTTCTCCAACATTGATTGTTAACATTTTATTTCGATATTCTTCAACTTCTCCAATACCATAAATACAAGAAACTGATGCAACGACAATAACATCTCTTGTAGAGAGTAAAGAAGAAGTGGCAGCATGTCTTAATTCATCAATTTCATCATTAATAGATGAATCTTTTTCAATATAAGTATCTGTCGAAGGAACATATGCTTCAGGTTGATAGTAGTCATAATAACTAACAAAGTATTCAACTCTATTTTGTGGAAAAAGTTCTTTAAACTCTGAATATAGTTGTCCTGCTAATGTTTTATTATGAGCAAGAACAAGAGTTGGTTTATTTACTTTAGCAATAACATTCGCAATGGTAAAGGTTTTTCCTGTTCCTGTAGCTCCAAGCAAAACTTGGTGTTTTTTACCATCCTGAATTCCCTGGACGAGTTTTTCAATGGCTTGTGGTTGATCTCCACTAGGCTTAAACTTAGATACCAATTTAAACATATTTTTTCTCCCTTCAACGATTCTTATAATGTATTTTAGATTTAAAACAAAAAGAATAATTAAAATCAACGACATTTTGCTTTCTTATTTTAACATTGCTACTAAAAAAAGACAAGGTAGCATTATCTACTTCATTTTGATATTCATTTTAAAATGAACCAGTATAAAAAGTATATACTTATTTATTTTAATAGTATCTTTTCTAGCTATTTTAACCATATTATCTTCCATATATTAAGTGATTCATATGACAATATTTTTACAATATTTCTCCTCATTTTTTTAAAGAAAAATCCCTCATAAATCATCATGAGGGACTATTTTATTCATAATAATATCATCTTGAATTCCATGAATATGGTAAATTAAGAAGTGTTAGTGCACCATGGAATCCTTGATTATATCGGGTTTTTATATAAGATGAATATTTTGACCATGTTGAACAGTTTCGATCAGTTGGATCATAAAGCCTGCAATCAGCTACCTCTAAATGTAGATGTACACCATAGGCCCAACCTGTATCTCCCATACCACCAATAACTGTGTTTTGGTCAATGACTTTTCCTTTATAGAGACTACCTGAAACCCAATCCATATGTAAATAAAGAGAACTATAGTTTTTGCCATCTGGACCAACATGATAAACAAGTACCATATTTGCACCATAAATATCTTGAGTAACAAGTCCAACTGTTCCTGCAGCAATAGAATAAATAGTGGTTCCTCGTCCAGTAGGGCTCGTCATATCAAGTCCTTGATGAAAATTACTTCCAGCTGCCCAAAAGTCACGATAACCCATATAACTACTGAGACGTCCACTTACAATAGGTCTATACCATCCTACTGCTGGAACACTTTGATTTACTGCACAAGTAACCCCAATTGTATCACTTGGCTTACATCCTAAATTTTCATACATTTTTACAGTATCTTGATAATTTTTTAATTGTTTTGCAGAACTAATAGATCCTGCCTCTAAAGAAACTTTTGAACCCTCCAATGAGGAAATTTTAGCACCTAGTTGTCCTTTTTTTGTTTCCATTTCCTCCTGATTAACAGCAAGTTCTTTTTGTCTTTGCTTATTTGCTTCAATCATTTCTTCTAATTCAGCAATCACTTGGTCATTATATTCTGTTAACTGTTCTACTAAACTCATTCGATAAATCATATCTGTAATATCATGTGCTCCAAAAGCATATTCTAAATAAGCATTTTCTCCACTTGCAATTTGCAAATATTGAAAGAGTTCTTTTGTCTCTAAACTCTTCTCTTTAATTTCTTGATTATATTCTTCAATTTCCTGTTGTTTTCTTTCTGCTTCTTTCTGAAGCTCTTTAATCTCGTTTTGTAAATTGTTTATTTCTGCTTTCGTAGCAGCAATTTCAGCATCTGTTTGTTCTATAGCAGCATTCGCATCTGCAACTTCTTGCTGATATTTATTTACTTTATCAATATAGTCTTGTAATGTCGTAGCACTTACTTCCAATGGTAAATTCAATCCTAGGAAACAAAGAAACATCACAAGTCCTAAACTTACAAATCTTTTCTTCATGATTACACCTTTAAATATTTTCTAACAGCACTTGCACTGCCAATCATACCAACTAAGATTCCAATTCCAATTACCATAAGAGAAACGATATAAATGAAAGGTTCAGGTTTAATTAATTGAATTAATTGTGAAAAAAGATATCCATCAAAATGTTGATAAAAAGCAAGATAACCAAATAAAATTAAACAAACAGGAACAATAGAACCAATTAATCCTAATACCATTCCTTCTACAATGAATGGTGTCTTAATTGTAAAGTTGCTGGCACCTACTAAACGCATAATAGAAATTTCTCTTTTTCTTGAAAAGATTGTAAGCTTAATAGTATTAATAATTAAGAAAACAGTGACAAGAATAAGAGCTATAACAACACCATAAGCAACTTTTTCAATGGATTGAAAAGCAGTAACCATTTGATCTACCATTCCTTCACCATATCGAACAACAGAAACTCCATCAAAACTTTTAATTTTATTGGCCGTCTGACTAATTTTTTCAATATTTTTAACTTTGACTTGGAAGGTATCTTTCAATGGGTTACTATCATCGTCCCATTCTGCCATAATTGCATTAAAGATATCTGACTCTTTTTGCATTTCCTCTTTAACTGTTTGCTTCCCTTTAAAAATATAAGAATCAACATTGGAAATACCCTTAATTTTCTTCGTAATCTCATCGATTTTATCGTCGCTTATACCATTTTCTACAAAGACTACAATAGTCATGTCTTTTTCAATTTCTGCGGTAAAATTCTCAACATTAAAAGAGGCTAATATAGAAAGAGCTACAATAATTAGCGTAATAGTAATACAAGAGATAGAGGCTAATGATAAAGAAAAATTACGAAAAACACTTTTAAAAGCATCTCGAATACTTCTACCTAACATTCTAAACAGCTTCACTATAAGTCCCCCTTTCTTCTTGTTTTACAAGTCGTCCATCTTTAAGAACAATAACTTGCTTCTTTAATTTATTTACAATTTCCTTATCATGTGTTGCCATAATAACTGTCGTTCCACAAGTTTTATTAATTTCTTCAAGGACTTTCATAATTTCCATAGAACGTTCTGGATCTAGATTTCCGGTTGGTTCATCACAAAGAAGTAATTTAGGTTCATTCACAATTGCTCTTGCAATCGCTACACGTTGTTGTTCTCCACCAGATAATTGATCTGGATAATTATGTACTTTATTCTTTAAACCAACTAGTTCAAGAGCTTTTAAAACTTTTCTTCTTGTCTCATCTTTCTTAGCACCAATGACTTCCATTGTAAAAGCTACATTCTCATATACATTTAACTTAGGAAGTAAGCGATAGTCTTGAAAAACAATTCCTAGTTTTCTTCGTAACTTGTACACTTTTTTATTTCGCAATTTAGCTACATTAATTCCACCAACGATAATAGATCCACATGTTGGCTTTTCTTCACGGTATAGCATTTTAATAAATGTGCTTTTTCCACTGCCACTACCACCTATTACAAAAACAAACGATCCTTTTTGAATAGATAAATTCAAATCATAGATAGCTGTTACACCATTTTTATATTGTTTTTTTACATTTTTTAGTCGTATAAGATCCATAAGCACCACCTTGTCTAATACATTATAACATATATATATACAATTTGTAACAGGAAACGACTGGAAAAAACAAGAGGTGTCAACTCTTGTTTTTAAAGGAAAAACTTAATCAGTACGGATGCACTTTATTCTGAAATAATTTCAAGGCTTTCTGTTAAGATATCACTATAAGAAAACGATTTTCTTGGAGCATTTTCTTCTGTTAATTGAATTACAAATATTTTTGGATATGTTTCTATAATCTTTCCTTCAAATTTCTCAACTTGATTTCTTGAACCATTAAACTTAAAAGAGAGCTTTTTACCTTCATTCTTTTGAATCGTTTCTTTTACTTTTTCTATGGTCATCTTGGATACCCCACATACATTGAACCGTTCGTAATAATTCCTCCCATTCCATCACTTCCATATTTGGTTTTTGATAATAATTCTAACAAATTAAGTTCCTTATTTTTGGGAGACAAAGAAATCGCTGCTGCTAAGATAGCAGGATCTAAAGCATGAATATTGATTCTTTTAGGACTTGATGCAAAGTTTGCTCCTGCTTGTATTAATTCTTCATAATTAGATTGACAAGCACCTGCAATAATAATAAGTTTTTCGTGGTTATCTTCATAGTTTCTTGCACAAAGAACGGCTTCTTTAAAATGTTTGGAATTTTGATAATCCTCCAAATTAGTTCGATCTTTACTTTTATGATTAAAAGAGTCATGTCCTGTTATTACTAAAATATCAGGACGATACTTTTCTAAATATTCCTGTAAATGTTGTGGTATTTCTTCTTCTTTTAATAAGAGTCCAAATGCCTGTAAATGCAGTTCATCATAAAAACGAATACATCTTTTTAAGTAATCTCGATCTCCATCTGCTGACCTTTGATAAATAACTTCGTGATTTTTAAATAAAGGCAACTCTTTGCCATCATGTAGATTTAAGTAATTTTTCGGTCTCTCATATAACTTCTTTACTTTTTCATTTATCAACATTTTTATTGGTTTTCTTTTAGCCTGTTCTTTTATTTCCGGTTCTTGTGATAACCTTAAATACAGAATAACCCTAGAGTCATATTTCAATTTCATAATTTACCTCCCTTTCTAAGCTTTTACATATACGTCTGCATAATGTTTTTCTTGTGCCACTCTAATATACGCTTCATTTCTTCTAATCATACATCTATCTAATACAATTTTATTTTTTTAGGATCTCCTAATCCAAATTTAAATGATAATTTTAATGTATTATCACTATAAACTACAATTTCTTTTATCAAAGCTCTAGCAACATTATTAATAAATTCATCATGATTTATAAATTTATTATATTTATCAATCAATTCTTTTTTTCGCATTCTCTCGTTTTTTGATTGTATTATTTTTTTTAACATTTGCTCGGATTGTTCTTTTTGTTTTACTTCTTCCTCTTTTTGTTCAATGAACTCATTTAAAGTCATTTTTCCTATAGTTTTTTTTAAATACAGATTTTTAATATTAGCATTATGAAATTCAATATCTTCCTTTAAATTAGATAGTTTCAAATCTAGTCTTTCGTTTTTTAATATATCCTTGGTTGCTTTAGAAACAATTTTGTTATCATCAACATAGTTATCAATAATATCTTTCAAATTTTCTTTAACTATTGTCCTTAATCGAGAATCTGCTATTTTTCTATTTTTACACTGCTTTCTATTAACAACCTTCGTACATCCAAAATAGTATTGTACTTTTTTTCCTTTTTTTTGAACTCTACATGCTGTCATTGTTCTTCCACAAGTACCACAAATAACTAAACCACTAAATAAACCACAATAGTCATTTTTTTTCCTTCTTTTCATTTGCCTTAATCTACTATTAGCAACTTCAAATAACTCATCAGATATAATAATCGGATGACAATTTTCTATTGTTTCTCTATCTCTTATAGGTATTAGTTGTCTTTGCTTTTGACGATAATCTTGCTTACTTGATTTTCTTTTAACAATTCTTCCTGTATAAGTTTTATTCTTGAGTATCCTATAAACAACATTACTAGACCAATCATAATAATATTTTTTCTTTTTACTTGGTGTCATTTTCATATGAATAAAAGGTGGTATAACTTTATCCCTATTAAGTCCATCCGCTACTTCCTGCCTAGTCTTACCACTTGCTACCTCAGTAAAAATTCTTTTTACTACATTAGCAGCATTTTCATCAACTTCAAGGAACCTTTTATCTTCAATTTTCCTAATTTTATATCCATAAGGTGCTATAAATCCAATAAATTGTCCTTCCTCTGTTTTTGCCATTGCTACCTGTTTTCTTTTTACGGATGCCTCTTTAACATATCGATCGTTAATTAAAGAGCGTATACCTAACATTACTTCTTGCTCATTATCTTCAGGATTATTACTATCAAAACAATCATTGATAGCAATATATCTAACATTATTTTTAGGAAAGTATTCGCTTATATAATAAGCAGTTTCTAAAAAGTTTCTTCCTAATCTAGACATATCTTTTGTTATAACTGTGCCAATTAAACCATTTTCAATATCTTCTTTTAATCTTTTAAATCCAGGACGATCAAAGGTGATTCCTGAATATCCATCGTCAATATATTCTCTGTCTACTACCAAATTCATACTTCTAGCATAAGACTTTATAAAACCTAATTGATTATATATGCTAGATGAATATTCACTTTCTTTAACAAAATCTTCTTGCGATAATCGCCCATAGGAAACAATTAATCGATTATCCATATTTAACCTCATTCAAATTAAAATTAAAGAAGATTTTAACCGACTTGTCTTCATGTATTTCGATTTTATTAACAAATGTCCTTAAGACTTCCTTATCAGGATTCTTTGCATTTAAAAATTCATTGATGTATTTCCTTTTCGTTTTTTTATCTGTTAGAATATTTTTTGCTTCACTTACTGATATTTCTAAATCTGCTATTTTTTCTTCACAATTTTTTCTATCTTCCTCCAGATTACTTTTTATTCCAAAAAATTCCTCATTAGAAATAATATTATTTGCTCTATCCTTATATAAATCACTAATAGCCTTATCAATAGTTATCATTTTTGATTTATATTCTTTTAAATTTGTTTCATATTCGCTTAAAACATTCAAATCACATAATGATGTTTCATATTTTTTTTCCAAAAAATCATTATTAGAATATTTAATTAAGATAGTTCTAATTTCTTTTAAAACAAGTTCATTCAAATCTTCTTCTCTATAATAATGCATTGTACATACGTGATTACGATAAGTTGCATAATTTCTACACAAATATATAGGAGTAATTTTTGTAGAATCGTTCTTTCCTTTTACTCGTCGTACTAACATAGTCTTACCACATTCACCACAGACAACTAATCCTTTTAACAAATAATCATATTGCCTGTGTCGTGTATCAGTCTTTCTTTTGGGAGTATTAACTTTTTCAAAAAGTTCAGTAGAGACAATTTGAGGTAATGCTCCCTTTTTTATTATCCACTTACTTTTTGGTAGTAGCCTTTTTTTCTTTGACTTCAAACTAACCCTTTCATATTTTCCCTGAATTAAAGTTCCTACATATGCTTCATTTTCTAATATATGTTTAACAGAAGATGCCTTCCAGATATTAGTAGTTATGGTAACCTTATTCATCTTCTTTCCTCTATAAACATCTGGAGGACTAATCCCCTCGTTTGTTAAAATTCTTGCAATCATCCCTTCCGATTGCCCATTATCTTTTAATTTAAAGATTTTTTGAACAATTGGTGCCGCATACTCATCAATAACAAGTAGCTTATTATTTTTCTCTGATCTTTTATAACCAAAAGGAACAGAGCTACCCACAAATTCTCCTTTTTTCATCATATCGTGTCTAACACTTTTAATTTTTTTTGATATATCTTTTATATACATATCATTGATAACTGCTTTAAAAGGAATTATATCTTCTGCCCCATTAGGAGTTAAAGAATCATAATTATCCAATATAGCAATATATCTAACATTATGTTCTGGAAAATATTTAAACACATAATTACCAGTTTCTATAAACTCTCTACCTAATCTAGACATATCCTTTGTAATGACACAATCAATTACTCCATTTTTAATGTCATTTATTAGTCGACGAAATGCAGGTCTATCAAAATTCCCACCAGAGTATCCATCATCAACATAATAATCATATATTTCAATATTGTTTTTCAAAGCAAAATCTTTTACAAAGGCTCTTTGATTTTTGATACTTATACTTTCATTATTTTTATTGTCATCTTCTATCGAAAGCCTTAAATAACATCCTGCTTTGTATGTTTTATCAGTTAAGTAATTTATCATTTTCACCTTCCATTTCATCCTAACTAACTCCACATAACATAGTCATTATAAATTGCTCATCAATTTATTCCCAATGTGAAAATTTATTGATATTTTGTATTTTGCAGTGTTGACTTCAAATATCTTTCAAATGCTTCCAAAATTTTTTCACTAATTGTTGGAGCATTTTCATCAAAAACACATATAACTAATTCCTTGCCTTTATTCATATTATCCCTCCACTTTAAATTTATGAATATTTTCTTAATAAATGAACAAGAAAAAAAGGAGAATATTCTACTTTAATCCTAAAGATATATAGCTTTATCTACAGCTTCCATTTCTTTTTCATTTAACATGTAAATAAATCCTTTTAATCTACTTTTATCTACTGTTCTAATTTGTTTCAATAATATAATGAGATTAGGTCTTAACTTTCTTAATTGCTTAATTCCTATATGAGTTGGCTATCTTTTTTCCTTTATATCTTTTTGCTGTAATTGGGGCTATCATCGTTGTTGAACTATAAGTATTGCCTACATTATTTTGCAAGATAATTACAGGCCTAGAGCCCTTTTTTTAATGATTCTTTATAACCTCTGAATGTTCAATATACCTTTTATATTTGTGTATTTATGAAACGTCATCTAACTCGAATTCATTAAATGCTCGATATATCTTTTGAAAATTTCTACGTTATGAATGATTTTTCGACTATCAACAAATTCCAATTTTTGATAAAAAAAGCAAATCCAACTTATATAGGATTTACTTATATAACAAATGTCTGTATTTTTTCTTTATATCCTGTAAAATCAATTCGAGCAAAATAGGGTTTATTTAATCCTTCTTCAACAATATGAAGTTTATTTTCATATTTTTTTTATTAAATTACATAAGGTTTCAATATCCATATTTTGACAATTATTTAGAGATTTTAAAGTAAATTTTAAATCTTCAATAACTTCTTTGTATTGTTCTAATTTAGTTGTCAAATATTCTTTTTCATGATCCATACTTGCATTCACTCCTTACTGCAATATTCCTTTGAATTTTATATTTATTATTTTAATCCTTTCAATTTCAAAGTATCATATGTTAAAGGACTAATATCTCCTCTTTTAAATCAGCAATTGGACACCAATCTAATCCATCTTCATCTTCCTTAACTGTACCTTCATAAGATAAAATCTCATATATAATTCCAATATGATGCATATTTTCCATCTTACCATAGCTGAACTTGCATCGACTATTTTGCTTTCGTAATTTTAATCCCTGCTTCCTCTTCAAATTTCCTTTTTAATGTTTCAATAGGTCTCTCTCCATGTTCAAAACTACCCCCTGGTAAATCATATCTTCTTTAATGACTATTCCATAAACTCCTAAATGTGTTGATCCACCATTTTTATCATCTTTTTTTTCACAACTGATATTATTATATAATTTTATAATAAAAACACAAATTATTTAACTGCCTTAATATTTTTATGTCAATAACTCTCAATTAAACTATTTCATCATTATTGCTTTTATTATCATAACTTTTTCGTTCCCCGTTGATAATTACATATTCTTCATTTTTCGTAGGATCAAATACATAAGCGACTGTATCACTTGAATTACTTGTGTCATTTTCATTTGTTAATTTGATTTGTGTTTGGTTTAGATTTTGAGTTTCATTTTTATTATCTATAAATAATTTATCCAGTTTCTCTTTAATTTGTTCTTTGGTAAACGGCTTTGCGATATAATCTACAAATCCTTCAGAAATATACTTTTCTTTAGCACCTGCGACTGCATCAGCTGTGAGTGCTATTACAGGGATTTTAAATTCAGACATTTTTTTTAACTTCGATAAAGTGGTTTCCCCACTCATTTCTGGCATCATTATATCCATTAGAATTAAATCATATTTTTCGCCTTTGTTTATTTTATCTAGACATTGCTCTCCACTATCACTCTCATCTACAATAAGTCCTAAACTTTCTAGATGTTTTCTTGCTACTTTTATATTTAATTTATTGTCATCTACAACTAAAACCTTTTTATTACTATATTGTTTTTTATCTATATTACTTGGTTCTAATTTTAGAACTTTTATTTCAGTTTGTTTGGTATTTTGGTTTTCTTGGATTGGATTTACCATTTTACTTATTTTTTGTGGAATTTGAACTACAAACATTGAACCCTCTCCAAATTGTGATTGAACATTGATATGCCCTCCCATCATGTCAACTAAGGCTTTGGTAATTGCAAGACCTAAACCTGTTCCTTCTGTTGTTGTATTTCTTTCAATATCAAGGCGCTCAAATTTCGTAAATAACTTATTGATATTTTCTGCTTTGATTCCACGCCCCGTATCTTGTACACTTATGATTAACATACATATATTCTTTTGATTGATACATTTTGTATTTAAAGTGATTGTTCCTTTTTCAGTATATTTAATTGCATTTGTAAGTAGATTATTAACTATCTCTTTGATATGTGCCTTATCTCCTAACAATTCATAAGGAATGTCTGGAGCAAAATTCATTTTGAAATCGATTGGTTTTTCCCCAATTCTTGTTGTTGTAATACGTGCCATTTTAGTTATTTCTTCTACATAATTATATGGCATCTCTACTATTTCCATCTTTTCACTTTCAATCTTATTTATATCTAAGATATTACCTACTATTTCTAGTAATGTTTGAGATGCATTTTGAATATCTTCTGTATCTTCAACAACTTCTTTAGGAACTTGTTCTTTATAACTTGCGATATCTTCAGATAAACCTACTATAGCATTTAGTGGTGTTCTAATTTCATGTGACATACTTGATAAAAAATCACTTTTTGCTCTATTGGCTTTTTCTGCTGTATTTTTAGCAAACTCCATTTCTCTTAACATCTTTAAGTCTGGATTTTCTATTGTAAAATACATTGTATAGCATATAAACGTCCCAATCATTGTAGCAATTAAAACACTTGGTTCAACAGTTTGAATTACAGCATTTAGTCCTAACATAAAAATTACTAAAAATATTGGAATATATTTTTTCTTTTTAATTTCCTTTATATTATACAGTAGTAAAGATACCCATACAATTAAATAAACACAAAGAAAACCCTTTAATGCATTAACTGATGGCCCATAACTATACATTTTAGTGGCATCATAATATATTTTAGTGGGTAAAGAAATGATAATTATAGATCCTATAATACTAAAAGCTATATTTAAATTTTTAATTATTTTGTAGTGCATATTATATTTTTCTTCGTTTTCTTTATTCATACATATTACAAAAGTATATATTGAAAATGCCCCAAACCAAACAAACATATATAAAAGATATAAGTCTGCAAATAGTTTTATCAAAATGCTATTTATATTCATCGTTCTAATAAAAATTTGCAACGATATTTCCACTACATATCCAATTAAATTTAATACTGTTAAATATTTGAAATATTGATTTTCTTTAGATGGAAGTACCTCTTTGGATAAAAAAATGGTTAATAGTAATATTATGAATATAAATCCTGTTATTAAAAATATAATATTCCACACTAAACATACACCTCTTACTTCTTAATTAACTGCTTATTATTTCCTTTTTCAATTTGCTGAATTTCATATTTACCATTTTTAGGAATGAAACTAATATCTACTAAATTTCCATCAACTATCTGAACATATCCTGTTGTTTGTTTTGAAAGTTTGTTTTTATCCTTTTTTAAAGTTGTTGGAGAGTATGGTAACATTCCTTCATGAAAAGAATAACCTACGATATTTACATTTTCAGGTAAAAAATATTGTAAATTTTGATCCAAGTATTCTAATAATGATGCTTTAGAATCTTCTTCTACTACTTCATTCCAAACAATATGAGCAACTAATGTATTTTCTTCTTCTGTTTCCATTGGAAGAACAATAGCATCATCAATAAAATCAGTATCCTTGATTTGATTTGCAACATCAAACAATTTTAATTTTTCTCCATTTGGTAAATCTATTCCGTCCTTTACTCGTCCCCAAATATATAAGAAACCATCTTCATCTATTTCTGCTAAATCTCCTGTATGAACCCAATCGTCAACTATAATTTCTTGTGTAAGTTCAGGCTTATTATAATATTCTTTCATAGCAGAATTGCTATTTACTCTTAACTCTCCACGTTGATTATATGATAGTTCTTTTCCCTCATTATCAAATATACCAATATTGATCCCTGCATAAGGAATTCCAACATCCATAATCTGCTTTCTAGCTTTATGTTCTACACCTAATTTATCCACAGAAATTGCTGAAAATAATTCTGATAAACCATAGCCACTAAATAATTCATTTGTAGCATTCGCTTTTCTCATTATTTCATTCCATCTATCAAATTTTTGAACATCAGTTCCTTCTCCACCGATTGTCCAACCTTTAGCACAACTAAAATCAAACTTTTTACCTTGTTTCATTTCATTATAAACTCTATTAAAAAATGCTTCCCACATACTACCTGTTGTTAAAGCAATATTTGGTTTTAAATTTACTATTTGATTATAGAAATCTTTTTCTGAAACTCTTGGATCTACTAAAACAGTTAGTCCTTTGTACATAGCTAAAAAGAATAATACATTTAAAGATGTAGAAGCAGTAGGTGGTAAACTATTTAAACATCTATCTCCTGGAAAATATTGTACATCTGATGCTGTTGCCATTTGTAATTGAGTTAACGTAGATTCATTGGTAGCAACTGTTCCTTTTACAACTCCACCTACAGTTGTTCCACTAGAAGAAGTAATAAATGCACTTCTATTTGGAACAAATTTTTCTTTTACATTACCCGTATAATAATTTGCTATATCCTTTGCTTCATCTAGCCATATATATTTCCTATCATTAGGTATTCCTGATTTATCTTTTTTTGTTTGAATATAATTTAGAAAAGATACAATTTCTTTTTTCGGACTTGGCATATCTTCTGTGACTGTTGCAACCAAAATTTTTTTAAACTTATCTTTTGAAAATTCATCTTTGACATTATTCCACATTCCATCAAAAACAACTGCAATCTTTGAATCTCTAGTTTCTTCTTCTAATGCTTCAGGACTAATTGCTAATTTTAGAAAATATGATGTTGCACCAATCATATTTAGCGCATATACCATAGCACATACATCTGGGAAGAATGGTCCATAAATTGGTACTACCTCATCTGGTTCAACTCCCATTGCTTTAAACGTTTTGGCCCAAGTATAAACTCTCTCTCGAAAATCTTCCCTAGACATTTGTTTATTAAAATACTCTATTGCTGGAATATCATAATATTCTTCAAGCTTTTCTTCCGTAACATCCCATACAGTTTTATTTAATGGTATATCATTTGCTTCATTAAAAGCTGTATCATGATAATATTTAATCCACACTTTATCTATTGATGGATATCCTGTTAACCCTTTTGAAAAATATGCTTCCTGCTCTTTAGAAATATTTAATATCTTCTTTATTTCCTCTATTTTTTGAATATTTTTACTTCTTACTGCTTCAGCTAAGTCTTCTTTTAATTTAGTGTATAGTTCTCTATTCATAAACCCTCCTAATTGCCTAAAAAACATTTAAGGCACTGCTACAAAATTATATCATAAAAATCTAAATTATACTAATATATTTAAGGTTTTCAGACATATTA